>CAYMXZ010000001.1:0-68948 GCA_964394475.1 uncultured Caldithrix sp.
AACTATTCACTCTTTTTTCTCCGCGCTCTCAGCGTCTCAGCGGGAAAATAAATCTATGGTATATACATCGGTATGGAGTTTAACTCTTCGGCCGATGCTGGGCGCAAACGGATCGCCTGGCCACCTCCCGCCGCTAACTGAATTTTGTAAACGGTATTATGATCCACCAATGTTTTCTGCATCTCTATCGCATAGGGATTGGTCTGCCAATTGGCCTCCGCCGCATCCGCATAGATTTCGGCAACATATTTCTTTCCATCTGGCAAAAAGGAAAACGGAGCAGGCAACTCCCGCGCATGCTCATCAGTGATACTTCCCAGATACCAATCCTCGCTATGACGATCTTTACGCACCACTGTGATATAATCTCCAATTTTTCCGTGCAATACCCGGGTGTCCTCCCAATCCACCGGCACATCTTTTATGAATTGGAAAGCGGGTTGATTTTCATAGTTTTCGATTAAATCGGCAGCCATTTGCAATGGACTATAGAGCACCACATAAATGGCCAGTTCTTTGGTCAGTGTCCCGTGCACCCGATTATTCGGCCGACCAGCTTGTTTGAATTCTAAATCAAATATCCCGGGAGTGTAATCCATCGGTCCAGACAGCATACGGGTGAAGGGCAGAATGGTCAGATAATCTACCGGATTACCCCCTTCCGGATCCCAGGCATTCCACTCCTGTCCGCGCGCTCCTTCGCGCGACATCATGTTGGGATATGTTCGGCGTTCCCCGGTGTCTTTAATCGGCTCATGCACATCCAGCATGATTTTGTATTCTGCTGCTTTTTCAAGCACTTTTCGATAATGCCTTACCATGTACTGTCCATGATGCCATTCATTGGTGCCCATACTGCTCCGTACATTATCTCCCACATAGCCTGTTTTAATCATATCAATTCCATAATTCTTATAAAACTGAAAAGCGGCATCCATCTGCCGTTCATAATTTCCGATATCGGCAGCGGTTTCGTGGTGACCAATAATTTTTACCCCTTTACTGGTTGCATACCGCGTTACTTCAGCAATGTCGAAATCCGGATGAGCCTGAGTGAAATTAAATAAGTGGCCATTCTGAATCCAATCACCATCCCAGCCGGTATTCCACCCTTCAATGAGAACAGCATCGAATCCGTTTTCAGCCGCGAAATCAATATAGCGCCTGGCATTAGCGGTGGTTGCTCCGTGGGAGGGACCCGATCCCCAGGTGAAGGTTCCAATATGCATTCCCCACCAGATTCCTACGTATTTGGCTGGCTTTACCCAGGAAACATCTCCCAGTTTATTGGGTTCATTGAGATTGAGAATGAGGTAAGAAGTGATCAACTCTCCGGGAGTTTCTGCCATTTGGATGGTTCGCCAGGGGGAGCGAAAAGGAGTGGAAGCCTTTACTTTGACTCCATCTGACCAGGGAACCAGGTCACAGCGCAAACGAAAATCATCTTCACCGATCAAGGTCATGGCGGCGTTATCAGTCAGATCAGCCTCATGAATGCAGAGATAGAGACCATCGGTGGTTTCAATTGTCAGTGGAGTATGAACAGTATCGATTTGACTGATTGGAGATTTGGTAAAAAGATATTCGTAGCGATCTTTACGATAGGTAGGAATCCACCACACCTGCTGATCGTCTGCCATGGCAAATTCGGTCTGCTCATCCATAATCTGGAATTCTTTTAAATTTTCCTGTTCCGGGAATTCATAGCGGAAACCAATCCCATCATTGAATACGCGAAAAACAATCGTCAACCGACGAGCTTTCTCAAGCTGTTCGATTAGTTCTATTTTCAATTCATTATAATGATTGCGGACGTTTTTTACTTCTCCCCAGGTCTGAGTCCAGGTCTCATCAAAACTACTCTGGTGAGTCTGTGCGATAGTAAAATTAGCGTTGAGTGGTGGAGCATCCTTTAAAACAAATCCCATCTTTGATGGTTTTACAATCAAACGATTCTCCCGGTTTATCTGATAGTGGGGCACTCCATTGCTCAACTGAAAAGTAAGTTCAATTTTACCATCAGGAGAGGCAATGCTGGTTTTTATAATTTGCCGGGAAGGTTGACAACTTATAAGAACGAGAAAAAAAATGACTATGGAGATGAATTCAATTCTGAATTTTCGCCTCATTTTAATTTTCCTCAATTTTAGTGACAGAGATTCATTTTTTAGTAAATATAAAAATGAAATTGGTCAATTGTTCAGGCGTGATTATAAATAAATCTAAATATCATTTTTGGATCACAGACTGTTCTTTCTCCAATAAGAGTTTATAAAAAAACCGGTGGTGAAATAAGTATTTTAAGTTTACACGATTATTTTTTTAATGTTCGGATCAGGAATTCAACAGTACACGCAAATTTTTTTTAAGATCATTTTCTGAAATGATAAGTTGAATGTCCGGTCTCGGATATTTGCTAAAAGATGATCATGCGATAGCCAATGAACTTTTGATTGTCGATAATAATTGATATCATCAAAAATGTACGACATACAGTTTTGTGGGGAAAACTGTATGCCATACTCTTACAATCCTGAAGACAGGGAATTCGTTTTCAGTCAAAATTTATTTTGTGGCTCTTTCCAATCTCTTCATCACCGAAAAAATAAAAGCGGCCGACAGCAGACAGCAGACCACCAGGATCGTCCACAATGCCCATAATGGGACGATACCCCAGAAATAACCGATGACCCCTACCAAATAGTTTCCAAGGGCAGTAGCGGCGAACCAACCCCCTTGCATGGTTCCTTTGTATTGGGGAGGAGCCACGCGGGAGACGAATGAGATCCCCATTGGACTGAGGAAAAGTTCAGCCACCGTCAAAATGAAATAGGTAGAAATGAGCCAGTAGGGAGAAACTAAAGAATCAGCCGGAGCCACATGTCCGCCCAATTCTCTTGGACTGGGTAATCCCAGCGATCCCCACACTAAAATCAGAAATCCCACAGCGGTGATCAGCATTCCGATACCGATTTTGCGAGGTGCAGATGGTTCTTTCCCTTTACGATTCAAATAGCCAAAAAATCCGACCACTATCGGGGTAAGCGCAACAATGAAAAATGGATTGAAATGCTGGAATTTTTGGGGAGTAAATGGATTTACTTCGGCGTAACTGTTAAACCGCAAATATGCCAGGACCGCAAATGCCACGAATCCGATCAGTCCACTTATACGAATTGCCAAACGATTGTTCTTGCGGAGAAATAAAACCAACCCAACAATGGAAAGATAAATTGGTAACAGGCCGAACAGGTCAAAGAATAAATTTGTGAATTGGCCCACACTTGGCACCGTGTAATCTCTGGCAAAGTATGTCATGCACAAACCATTTTGATGGAATGACATCCAGAAGAAAACCACCACCAGAAATACCAGTCCCAGCGCAATTAAACGCTCTTTTACCTGCTCCGGTGTTAGAATAATCATCTGTGCTTTATGTTCTTCACTCTTGCTTTTCTGCTTTTCAGTCAGATCAGCCGATTTATAATATTTGCGAAATCCCCAGAAAATAAGCATGGAGATAATTAAACTTACACAGGCCACTCCGAAGGCATAATGATACGATCGACTGAGCGCGTTGATGTAATCCTGGGCAAACTGTCCCAGCGTCGCCATGCTAACGGAAGAATCCTGTTGCTGGGCAACCTGTAAAAGTTCACTGGCATCAGTTAATTTATTCTTTAAAAAGTCGTGAGCCAGGGCAGGAATTCGGGCGTTGTAGGTATAGTTAAATTTAGAAAGTATCCAGTTGCTCACCGTTTCGGCAGCCGTGGGAGCAAACATGGCACCAATGTTAATTCCCATGTAAAAAATGTTAAAAGCGCGATCCCGATTGGCGCTGTACTG
Organism: uncultured Caldithrix sp.; assembly: GCA_964394475.1. Lineage (GTDB taxonomy): Bacteria > Calditrichota > Calditrichia > RBG-13-44-9 > RBG-13-44-9 > RQOF01. Next base: position 3,847 of record CAYMXZ010000001.1, read on the forward strand.
AGGATTGTCATATAAATTGCCAACCAGTGCTTGTAAATTGCCTTTGAAAAAGCCGGTGCCGAGAGCAATCACGGTTAAAGCAGCTACAATGAGAACAAATCCACTACCCATCGAGCTGGGAATGGCTAATAATAAATAACCGATGAACATCACAATCAATCCCAGGCTGATGGTACGGCCATAGCCAAAGAGTTTATCGGCAACAATCCCCCCTAAAAGCGGAAAGAAATACACAAAGAAAAGAAAGATTCCGTACACCTGTCCCGCCTGAGCAGCCGTCATACCATATTTCGCCTGCATGAATAATACAAAAATAGCCACCATGGTATAAAAACCAAATCGCTCACCCATGTTGGTGAAGAAAGCAACCAGTAGTCCCTTCGGATGACCTTTGAACATGGACAGTTCCTCCAGATAAATATTCAAGATGGATTAAATTAGTTCTGCAATGGTAAAAAACTCAAATATTTTAAAGGTAAAATTTCAATAAGACAATGGAAATCTAAAATCTTTCACCTTTAGTGCTCAGAATTTTTATGACTTAAAAAAGAATAAATTTTTAAACGAATAATAAACAGAATATTTTGAGGGCAATTTTTCAAGGGCTGTCATTTTGAATATGAGTCAAGTAACCGCACCTAAAGCAGGATAAAAAATCTCCCACAGATTTGACGCCAGCGGGAGATCATGGATTGAATTGAATTGGCAGAGATTCTGTTTCGGATTATTCAGCGATGTGGTTGCTGCGATTCATCTGCTTAAATTTCCTTATTTTTTTCCCATCATGGATTTCACCCATTCCACTATGGCGAGCAGGACACCACCGCCGACTTCAGAGGATAAAACATTACCCACGATACTTCCTAAATTCAGAGCTCCTTCTCCAGTGGTTAGAACTCCCAATGCATCGAGGATTTGGGCACCAATGCCTTCTCCGAGTATCCTTACAACAGAATTCCATAATGTGCCCGGCTAAGTTTTTTTCAGTACTCCACTCGCCAGGTTTCCGCCAATTGCTCCACTTAGCAGACTAATAATTAGTGCAATAAAACGGCCTCCTCACTTTAGTGAATAAGTGACTTTTTAACAATGTCATTGGATGAATTGACACTAGCAAAAAATTTCTTTGGGAAGAAAAGAATTACCCATTTATTGAGATTCAATCTTTTCTCAATTTCTGGGAAATAATTGCCAGCCCATTATTTTATTACCATGTAAAAATTTTTTGAGGTTAGAATTTCTCATCGTATTTCGTCCATAGCTCTTCGCTCAATTTCCAGGCCCTTTCAACGACTTTCTCTCCCCATTGCATGGTATATTTTGTGAGATATTGCCGGGCCGTACTTTTATTTTTTTCTAAAATTTTTAATGCTTCCTGTTCGACAATGCTTTGTTTATTAAATAATTCAGTTTGCCATGGTTTCCAGACGGCGGTCACATCATGACGCATGTCCCCCCAGCGTTGAGCGGTCAGAGTGCCCAATTGATTAAAAGCCCACCAGGCAGATTCCCTGGAAAATCCATGCGCACGACCATCGGTTTTATAGGAAGCCGGCAAATCCGTCACGCTACAATATACCGGGATATAGATGGAAGTTGCCACATTATCCAGCGCCAGCCATACCACACCTCCCACTTCGTCCGGCAACCAATTGCGCGATTGAGTGATAGTGGCATACATCGTATACCAGCGGGCAATGGTGCGCTCACCCAACTCACCCCACCCACCATTAATTTTAAATAATGGGTTCATATCATAAGGCATGAAAGGATTGGCCAGGGGAGAAATTTCCACTTTTCCTTCTTTGTTTGCCCAGGTAATGTTCTTAATGAAATTATAATCCGTACCTTCAAAATAATCTTGAAATATTCTGACCAGTTTGGCAAGAGTGACCAGCGTATCAGGTTTTACCGAGAAGGGGAAATTTTCTCCATTGGGATGCAGTTTTAAAGAAGGCGCAACCAGATCTAAAACTCGCCATTCGCGGCGACGGGCGGCGAACGATCCGCGCCCTTCTGGATCATAAGCATAGCAAAATTCAAATGGACCGTTCTCCGGCTTCCACCAGCCGCTGTCCTGTGCAACCTGAAAAACATTTTCGGAAGCCATGAAATAGTCAGGTTTACTTAAATCGATTTGGCGAATACGGCTGCCGTTGGCATTTACCGTCACGTGATCATCCGGTACCCGTTGGGCCACCCAGATGGATCCCAGATTGCCTCTTCCAGGACCAACAATTTCTAAGACCCATGCTTCATTTTTATCGGCAATGGTTAAACATTCCCCTTCGTCGTTCCAGCCGTATTTTTGGGTGAGCTCTCCGGCTAACTGAATGGCCTGCCGTGCGGTTGTGCAACGCTCAATCATCAACTTTACCAGCTGTTGACAATCGATCATTCCCTGTTCGGAATGCAACGATTCCCGACCACCAAAGGTTGATTCTCCTACCGCCAGCTGATGATCATTCATGCAGGGATAAGCAGTATTAATATAACCGTAGGTTGATTCCACTTGAGGGATTTCACCTACCGGCAGGTATTTATAAGCCGGCATGGCCAGAGAATCATCGTTGGTACGTTTATACACGGTGGTCATGCTACCTTTCTGGTAAGTCTGGGGAGGTACAATCCACACATTCGAACGCGTGCGATGACTATCACAGGTATGGGAAGTAATGACGGAACCATCTGCCGAAGCTTTCTTTCCAACCATTATAGTGGTGCAGCCATCTGGACGACCATTTTGCCAATCCGGTTTATCGTCAGCCAACACAACTCCAAAGATTGTTATCAGCATGAAGAATACTATCTGACTATTTTTAAATACATGCATCGCCAGCTGCAAATTGATGATTGGTCTGTTCATAAGTTAATCCTCTCTATTTTTTTCAAATATGAAATTCAAAGTAAAAAAAAATTAAAAAAATCGCAACCCCTTTAAAAGAAGATTTCACCCCTGAAACGGAAAGAAATCAGAAACCAGGTAAAGAAGAAAAAGGAGGGTAATGGAATTATTTCAAAAAATTCAGAGAAATCAACCAGCGAAAAAAATGTTTAAGAGATATCTTTCTCAAGGTGAAGTGTGTTTTTCCTGCATGCAAATTAACTAAAGTTTGGAAAGAGAGTAGGTGTGGGTGCTTCTTGAAAAGTTTCGGTTTGCAGGTCGATGTGCCAGACCGGCGGTTGATTTTTTTTCAAAATCTCTTCTGCTAACGCCAGATAGGCAATTGCTCCCGGCGCCAGGGCATCGAGTTGAATGAGCGGTTTTCGCTCAAAAGCGGCGTAACTGATGGCAGAGTTTTTAGGGATCTTGCTCTTAAAAACTAATTCACCGAATTTCAGATAGGTTTCTTCCACTGCTTTTTGCGAAGCTTTGGTGTTCTTTTCATAAAAATTCAGCAGGATCCCTTCGATCTTTAAGTCAGGATTCGCCCCGGCCTGAATGCGTTTGATCATGGCTAATAGCTTTTCCACCACTTTCAAGGAATAATAGCCGGTTTGCATGGGGATAAGCACCGAATTGGCCGCATACAAAGCGGCAATGGTTAAATCGCTAATGGATGGAGGCGTATCAATGAGAATAAAATCGTACTCGATTTTTCCTTTTATAACTAAATCGCTGAGTTTCCTTTTTAATAAAATTCTATTCTTCGACATCTGCTCCATACGCATTTCTTGTTCATGAGTAGGAATGTGGCAGGGGATAATATCCAGGTTAGGCAAGTCAGTGGTGTGAATAGCATCTATGCAATCGAAGGTTCCCATAAAAATTTCAAAAATTCCACCTTTAATATGTTGCTCATCTAGACCACATCCCATCGCCAGTGAACCATTCGGATCCATTTCGACCAACAGGATCGATTTTTCGGCGATCGCTAAACTGGCGGCCAGATTCAAAGCGGTGGTGGTTTTTCCTACACCACCTTTCGGATTAGCTATAGCAATAATCTTCGTCATAAGACCTTCACGCTATTTTGAATATAAATATAAAACCGTTATCCATCATTTACCAAATTATAATCGTATTTTTAGAATAATTATTTAGATATATTTTAGTAATTCAATAAGATAAGTCCTTTCTACAAGTTTTATAAAAAAAGGAATGTATTAATTTATGGCACTTTCCCTGATGTCATTGTTAAAAGAAGGTGGTGATTCTTCAACAAATAAGGGTATGAATACCGCAATAGCAAACATCACAATGCCCAGAGAATAAAATACTATTGCTACTTCATTTGCATGATCGAGTAAATTTAACTGACCAAGCAGATAACACCAGTCATGTTTGCCATTTCCCAATAAGGGAAGGCGCCGCAGGGGAGCATCAGCGACATACACGCTGATATTCAGCAGATTTTGTCCCAACCAAAAAATAAAAATCTGAAAACCGATCCGATAACCATTTCGAAAAAAATACCAGCTCAAAAAAGAGGGAAAAAGAATTTGCATGAGAGTTCCACCGGCTGCCTGAATAAAATTCCCCATAAACCCGAAGAAAAAGTGACCAGCTTCATGAATGATTAAGTCGGCGTTATCGATCAGCGAATATTTACCATGTCGCACTACAAAATATAGAATCATAGGTATGAATAATAAGGACAGGATCCACTTTTTTAAAGGTTTTATCCCACTATAGCCAATGAGTAATGCGGGCATAGCATCATTCTCTTCCATATGATATAACATTACTATCGTTATTCAGACTTGAATGTTTAATTGATTTTATTTGGAAATATGACATTCCTGCTGTAGATATTTTTATTTTCTATTTAATTCTAAATTTTTTTTACCGACTATAAAAGATATTATTTTTGATTAATTTTCAATTAACATTTTTTCACAGGGAAGAGAGATGATACGAAAAACCAAAAGTTTTATGAGGTTCTCCGGTAGTTATTTTTTTTGTTCGTTTTTTAGAAAGGCTCGGCGCTTCACCGACTGTCTTTTTGTTCTGATGTTGTTTTTAAGCCATTCCCTCTTATTAGCGGATGTTCCTCATCCCGATCTTCTGAAAAAAATCTCGCAAGGTGAAATTGAAGAACCGTATTATCTTAAAAATATTGATCGACTGCGCTCAGAGGGAGTCAACACCCCGGCCCTTTTGCCAGATGGGACAAAACCTGCTCTTCCCGCTGCCAATGGAGAGGCAAACTATAACGCTATTGCCATCCTGATTGATTTCAGCGATAATGTTTCGCAGGTAAACGCTTCTTATTTTGACAATTTGTTGTTCGGAACCGGCAACGGAACAGTTCGCCATTATTATAATGAAGTAACCTATGGAAATTTAACCGTAGTAACAGTAAATCTTCCAAGTTCTCTGGGCTGGAAAAGAGCGCCACAGACTTATAGTTATTACACCAATAACAGCAATGGATTAGGAAGTTATCCTCAAAATGCTCAAAAATTGGCGGAAGATGCCATCGCGCTGGCTAATCCCTATGTTAATTTTTCCCAATACGATAATAATAATGATGGCTACGTGGATGCCTTATTTATCATCCATGCTGGTCCGGGGGCTGAATTCACCGGCAACAATAATCATATCTGGTCGCATAAATGGTCTACTTATACCCCTCAATTGGTGGATGGGGTATATGCTTACATCTATTCCATGGAGCCCGAATTCTGGCAGAATCCAGGAGATATGACCTGTGGTGTCTACGCGCATGAGATGGGGCATGCGGTATTTTCTTTTCCTGATGTATATGATCGTGATGGAAGCTCTAAAGGGCTGGGTCGCTGGAGTCTGATGGCGAATGGCAGTTGGAACGGCACTCTGGGAAATTCTCCTGCTCACCCGGATGCCTGGAATCGGTCGAAGATGGGATACGTTACTCCAGTGAATATTACCAGCGATGTAAATCACTATCCCATTCCAAATATACAGAACAATCAGGTCCTGGTTCGGTTGTGGAGACAAGGGCAAATTGGAAATCAATATTTTTTAATTGAAAATCGCCAGCGAGTGGGATATGATGCCGCCCTCCCAGCGGATGGATTGTGCATTTATCATGTGGATGAAAGTGTCACCACCCAGAATGACCGCGAGTGGTATCCCGGTTACACCAGCAATGGCCATTATCTGGTGGCCTTAGAACAAGCCGATGGGTTATGGAGCATGGAAAAAAATGTCAACAGCGGAAATAATGGTGATCCGTTTCCTGGCTCAACCAATAAAACGGTTTTCGATTCCACCTCTACCCCAGACAGTAAAGACTATAATTTTAATTCAACGAAAGTAGCGGTGAGAAACATCAGTGCTTCGGCAAATGTGATGTATGCCGATTTAATGGTTGGCAATCCACAACTTGTGCCAGACATTGAAATTTCCCCTTCGTCCTTCACCTTTAATGTGTTTCAAAATGACACCATGAGTCAAGATATGCAAATCGCTAATACAGGTAATGCCAATCTCATCTGGTCAATTAGCGAGTTAAATGAAAGCCATAGGGAGGTATACGGCAATTCAACTCCAACTATCACTGCCGATTGGCTTTCTGAGAATCCGACCTCTGGATTGATTCCTGCCGGAAGCAGTCGACAGGTGAAACTTTCAGTCAATGCTGCGGGAATGGCCGCAGGAAGCTATGTCTGTAGCCTGAGCGTTGCCAGTAACGATCCCGATGAAAATCCCTGGATGGTTTTAGTGACCATGAATGTATCAGCGGTTCCGGTAAACCAACCACCGGTAGCGATAAATGATATTTTTTCGGTAAAAGAAGATCAGCTAATTATCGCAAATATTTTGTATAATGATTATGATCCAGATGGTTCGATAAATCCCTCTTCGGTAACCGTTGTCTCTCCTCCTCAAAATGGGTCGTTCAGTGTAAATTCCACGAATGGTCGAATAACCTATCAACCCGATGATAATTTTTATGGATCAGACCAACTGAGTTATACCGTGCAGGATAATCAGGGAGCGGTTTCAAATGTGGCACAGTTGATCATCACCGTTGAACCAGTAAATGATCCACCCGATTTATCAAATCTCCCCGATGTTTTTTTTGCTGAAGACAGTTCCTCAACACTGTTGCTGAATTCCTATGTAGTAGATGTGGATCATAGTTTCTCTCAACTAAACTTTTTTGCACAGGTGCTTACTGCTGGAAGTAATCTATCAATTGCTGGAGGTGAAAGGTTTTTGATCGAACCAACAGATCTGCAAATCACCATCGATCCGGTATCGCATGCGGCCAGTTTTCACTGTACGACTGATTCATCCGGGGTTTTCAGTGTTAGATTCACGGTAGTGGATGACAGCGGGGCGACTGATAGTGATACGATAAGTGTTACTGTTCATCCCGTGAATGATCCCCCATTGATCACTGAACTACCTGATAGTCTTTATATTTTGAATGATTCCACTCTGACTTTTTCCATATGGGATTTTGTTCGCGACCCGGAAACGCCGGATTCCACTTTACAGTATCAGTTCAGTCAGAATCCGGTTCAGTTAATGCTAAATTTTCAGAATAAAGATGGCCAATTGCAGCTGACGCCTTTAGCCGGAAGTGCAGGAGAGGTTAAAGTGGTGGTATTGGTGACTGATCCAGAAGGGTTATCAACCGCAGATACTATCTCGGTCATTATAGAAGCATTGGTTCGCCTTGAAAATTCTTCTCTGCCTCAGGTACCAACAGTGTATTTTTTAGATCAAAATTATCCCAATCCTTTCAATCCATCGACTACTATCCGGTTTGGTCTCCCCCAGCCGAGCTGGATAAAGATAGAAATTTTTAATCTGCCGGGTCAATGCCTAAAAGTTATTGAAGAAAGCCAGCGACCAGCCGGAATTCATACTATATTGTTTAACGCGGCAGACCTGGCCAGTGGAATTTATTTCTATCGGCTTTCTGCCGTGTCTGTGATAGAGCAAGGGCATTATATTTCGCAGATTAAAAAGATGATTCTTATTCGTTGATATCTCGTGATACTGGCCTGTAATTTTGACGACTTACGGAAATAACCCATGAAGATTGGCAGATAATAATTTCTTGGGATGTGCTCCCGGAAAATGAATTTTAAATTTTTTGCAATTTTTTGCCCTACTGCGCTTTTTTTTCCTCTAAATTTCCGCTAATATTATTGATAGTGTTTATCAGATGGAGGAAAATATGAAGAAATTTCATGAGCAGTTGCTGGCCGAAAACAGGGATCTGTGGACAGCGATTTTGAGTCATCCTTTCCTGCAGGAAACGGCCAGTGGGAAAATTTCGGAACGTACCTTTAAGACCTGGATGCAACAGGATTATGTTTTTGTAAAAGAAGCTATACCATTTGTAGCGATTTTATTGGCCAAAGCGCCAGAAAATATGCGTTCTCAATTCATCCAAATTCTGGCGGGATTAGATCAGGAGTTAGCCCTGTTTCAGAAAAATGCCGCCGATAAGAAAGTCAATTTAAAAAAGGTCAATGCTGCCCCCACCTGCCATGCCTATTTGCAATTTCTTATGGCGACTGCTTATAACGGTAGTTTTGTGGAAGGATTCACGGTACTATATGCTGCCGAAAAAGTATATCTGGATTCCTGGATGGAAGTGAAAAGAAAATTAAGAGGGAAAAGTCCCTGGAAGAGTTTTATCGATAACTGGACCAGTAAAGGATTTCAGCAATATGTGGATTGGTTAGCCGGGACTTTAGATCAGTTAGTTAAGAATTTTCCATCCCATGCTCTTCGTTCACTGCATGAATTATTTCAAACCACTGCTCGATATGAGTATCTTTTCTGGGATATGGCTTATAAAGAAGAAAAGTGGCTACCGAGGATGTAAGGGTTAATCGCTATAAAGGCATAGCGATAAAATCTTTAGAAAATCGATTCACGGTCTCGCCAGTAAGCGTCCGGGTTACGCTGGAGGGTGTAGCGTTTGTCACCCATTTTAAAAACTAATTCTTTAATCTGGTAGACAACCGGACTGAAAACTCCATCAAGCTGGAAAAAAATTAATCGACTTTGGCCTGGATCTACAGATGTGGGATAATCTCGCAGTTTGGTAATTTTACCCAGAGAGTAAATTTTATTGTCATAGGTCATGGTAAGTATGTCGTTGTAGTAATTCATCGGAATGGGTGATATACCTCTATTGATTACCAGAAACTCATACTGATAAGAGCCCGGGATTTCTCCCGGTCGAATCCGAGCCGCTAAGGTGAGCAGATTGTCTTGATAAATATAATGACCGGTTTTATAGTTATCAATGCCGAAAACGGGTGTTTTCTTCATCGTACTTTTTACACCGCACGAAAATGAAACCGTGGACATCACAATATATAAAACTCCGAGATAAAATCCCTTTTGGCTAAGGAGATAGAAATTTTTTACTCTCAAAAATTTGTTCGGCATTTTCATCGTATAGAAATATAAAGAATCCGCTGTTAGATATAATCGTTTTATTTAAAATAAACTCAACCGTCCCACACCAATAATTCTTTAGAAGTTTTTCCTAAAGATATATTAGAAATGACCGCTCATCAATAGTCAAAATAGGATTTTTTTATTTTTCGTTCAAATCTTGTTCTATCTTCAATCAGGTTTTTAAATTCAAGGAAGTGTTTAAAAATGGCTGGATGAGTATGTATAAGACGAATGAAAAAAAATGACATAATAGAGAGTTTACCAAATTCCAGGTAATATACGGAATTTCACTTTTTGACAATATTCTCGATAACCTATAAATTCCTTCTGCAAAGTCCGATCTTCCAGGGCGGTTCGAACAAATAACAAAACGCCTACCAGAATAGCGGGAATAAGTGCCCAGAGCGATCCCAATGCCAGAGCCATTGAACTAACCATCAGGATGATACCTAAGTAACCGGGATGACGAACATATCGGTAAGGGCCATCGGAGATTACGGTTTGTTCCCTTTCATGCTGTATCCTTACGGTGCTGGCGTAGAATTTATTTGATCGGATAGCCCAGATATGAAAAAGGGCGGAAACAATAAAAACCAGATAAGCGATGAGGTAAAGGTAAGAAGAGTAGGCAGGCGACCAATGAAAACGACCGGCATCTAATCCGGCAATTACCGGAATCGCCAGGTTCATCGGACCATAAATCAGCCAGAATAGAATATCCCACCATTTTGTACCCGGTCCGCTTTTCATACGATCCTGAATTTCTTTAAAATTTTTGCCAAATAGGAATGATATGCCGATGACTACCAACAAACAAATGAATCCGAATAGCCAGGCTTGCCAATAATTTAGTCTGCCCGCTAATATTATGAGCAATGTGATGAGAAAAACAATAGCAACTGACCCGCGTAAGATTAGAGAAAAATTCATTTTTAAACGGTAATTTTTAATCTTGACGATGGTTATTGACAGAAAAATCGTTTTTAAAGAATCCCAATTTTTTGGCCATTTTGATAATTCCTCTTCCCATGGCTGATACCTGAAAAGCCTGGGCTGGATTATTCCATCCTTTTTCTTTCTTAATTTTATACCATTGCCGAGATTCAGGTAAGGCCGATATATTTAAAAGGAGGTTTACTAAAATTATATACAAAATAACATAAATATCATGGGTTCGATACCATAACCACGGAATAAGGAAAAGCAATCCGATGGTGTACGTCAGATATAAATCTCTCAAAATAATAAGTCCAAAGATTAAACCACTGAAGGCACCGACGAAGACCCCTATCCAATCAATGGCAAAAATGCCTCCGTAGATGGCTGAAATGCCTCGCCCGCCGCGGAATTTGTGATATACTGGCCAGATGTGGCCCACCACTCCAGTCGTCGCAAAAACTAAATAATAATGAAATTCTGGAAACTGTGATTTTAAAAAGATAGTTGGAATGAATACTTTTAGCACATCACAGACGTATGTTAAAAAACCAAACTTAGGCCCAACGTTGGTTGATACGGTAGTGGCGCTTACCAACTTCGTCACAATCTTCTTATCACTTCCTTGAATTCCGAACGCAGTTTCTTCTGGCACTTTTTTATTTCTGCTAAACACATAGGTGATAATACGGGCAGAGGATATCGATCCGATTAAATATCCCCCAATAGCGCTGCTTAATAAAGGCAATATATTCATGGTTTGACCTCCACTGAATTAAAAATGTTTGAGATAAACCCGTCCGGTATATCCATCGATGGTTAATTTCTGTCCATTTTTAATAATTTTTGTGGCATTTCTTACGCTCAAAACCGCTGGTAATCCGTATTCGCGCGCAATAATAGCGCCATGAGATAGTTGACCGCCGGTTTCTGTAATAATACCACCAATATTCGGAAATAAAGGTGTCCATCCGACATCGGTGAAAGGGACAATGAGAATATCTTGCCGGTTCAAACCAATTTTTACATCAGCAGGATCATAGATGACTCTGGCATATCCCTGCACCCTCCCTGCACTACCGCTTATTCCCTGCAGCCACTCTTCTTTTTCCTGCGGAATGAATGAAATTGCATCCTCACAAATTATCTCAGGTGGGGTTATATTCGTATCGCTGGCAATTTCTTTTATTCTTATTTCAACAATTCTTTTTGGATCGAAATTTTTACTCTCATTAGTAATCAGTTGCTGTAACTCTGAGTAAGAAAGGTGAAAAATATCATCTCGATGGAGTAAATATTTTTTTTCTACCAATTGCTCTCCCATTGTAAGGTAAATACGGCGCATCTGATAGGAATCTTCAGACATAAAAAGACTTAATTTTTCGCGAAGTTTTATATAAGTAATGGTGGAATGCAACATACTATTAAAAATTATTCTCCTCCAGAAATTTAATTTTTGCTTTACATTTCGGATTGCTTTTTCTCGTTCTGTAGATCTAAAGCTCTCAGCATTGGTCACTGGTGATTCCAATTGTCGATGAATAGCCATCAATATAATCGACGGATTCTCGATCCATGGAGCTATAGAGAAATCGGTTCCGTTCATGCTCAGATGACCATAATGGTTTAAGAACTCGTTAAATTTTTTCAAAAAGGTCTGACCTTCCATACGTTCCTGCACAATAGCCGGGAAAGAAGCAGAAGGGTTACTCGGGATGGTTAACTCTAATTTTCTGGCCAGTGCAGCCAATTCATGAATTTTTTGGTTGGGCTCCAGAGATTTTAATCCGATCAACCCGCTGATAAGATCGTTTGGATTGACTTCAGGCACATATCGATTGACAAATTTTTTTAATATTCTGTTACGGATGGTCATATTCATCGCTCCGATCCACATATACCACTGGGTTTGGCGATGATATTTTCTTAAAATTTGTATATGGTGAAGTAGAGCCTCTAATCGAAAATTTTTCCATTCCTGCTTTCGGAAATTACTGAGCCGCTCTTCATGGAGGTGGATAAAATTTTGTAATTTCTTTTTAATCATGGAATATTCCACCAAAAATATGATGAAACGTAAGCTGGTTTTTACGACTCGCAGGGAAAATTTCGGGTAGCGGTTGATCGCCTTTTCATCTCGCAGAATAGATTCAAAATAATTGATCGGTAAACCGATCTTCTGAAAAACGTCGGCCAGAAAAGTGATATTGACATACACTCTGGAGTGTATTTTTTTGATTAAATGGTGGAAGTTTATATCATTTGGTCCATAGATGTAGCTAAATATACGGCCGAAAACATTGGTGGTCATATCGAGCAGATTGGTGGACCACACCAGATTTTTAATTAATCCAGGGGTCATATCAGAAACCAGTCGATTCGAATAGACCGGCTTCACGGTGATCGTCGTAATGGGTCGTGATTGGAGAATATAGAAAGATGAACCATCCCAGGCCCATTCCACGTCCTGTGGAGTATGAAACAGCGCACTTATTTTTTTTACAATTTTTCCCAGTTCTTGTATTTGTGCAGGAGAGAGAACTGGTGAAGATGAATCCATGAGATGCTGTTCCACTAATTTCAACTCTGGATTAAGCAGATAACGATCGGGAGTTATATGGCCGGCCGCTAATTTTTCTCCCAGACCTGAAGTGGCCTCAATCAGGATGCACGGATGGCCAGTCATCGGATTGGCACTAAAAGCGACTCCGGCCGCTTTAGCTGAAATCATTTTTTGGATGATTATTGACATGGATAGCGGAGCGGAGCGTTTGAATTTCTCATTTTGTCCCAACTCTTTGCGATAGGTGATAAAACGTTTGTTCAAAATTCCAGTATAACATTTTTGTATCGCAGCAATAAGCTGGTCATAATTTGTTATTTGCAGAAAAGAATCCAGTTGTCCAGCGTGGGAAGTATCAATTCTGTCTTCGCCGACCACCGAGGAACGAACGGCTAAAGGCCAATCAATCGCATGCTGAATTTTCAGTAACTCTAATTTTATTTTCTCTGGCAGCTCGTCAAGAATAAAAAGCCGTCCTTCATCGGTTTTTCGAATCATTTTTCGAAAAACCCGGCTGGAAAGAATGATAGCAGGTGGAACATTAAATCCCATTTGATAAAGTTTGGCCAGGTTTGCACCTTTTCCCCCTGCTAATTTTTCCTGGCAGGCGCGTTTTTCAGATAATTGGATCAGATAACGACTCATATCGGCGAATTTATTTTGAAACATTTAAAATTTTTTAACACAAAATCAGCATCATCTTTTGGATAACGATACTTCCATTCCTGCTTTTTGCCCGTAATCCAAAATCTAAATCAAGTAACTCGCGTCAACGAGAAGTTTTATCTCATGGTAACCTTAACTGCCCATTATTTTTTAAAATTATGATTCTCATACTAAGCCCAATGCTACTGGGATGTGAGTAAACCATATTATGTTTTCAGACAAGTCTTACTGATCCTTCATTTTTCACCGTCCCTGTTGTTGCATAAAGAACAAAATAATAATGGATTTTTCTCTTCTTTTCTCAAACTACTTATAGTTAAGATCTTTTAAAAATAAAGTTAGGAGCTATCTAACAAATTTTTATTTGCCAAATAAATTTAAAAAGACTTATTATTTTCGTAAAGAAGCCTTGGAAAAGATGTACTCTGGTATTTCGGCATTAAATTCAATTGATCGAATAATAAAAGTAGTTCCTTCGCCGCTTTTTAGCACATCTTTGAAATTGATTTCGGTTGCTACCCAGCGTTTTCCGATGTATTCGACTTTTTTAATTTCAGTAGTTTTCAGTAATTTTCCGCTCTTGGCGAAGCGTTCCTCTTTTAAAATAACAAATCTTTCCTGATCCACCCAGATTTTGCGAGTGGCATAGGCTACATCCGATAGCTTGGCAGTTAATTGAAGCTTCCAGCATGGGCGGTCAGTTACAAGTTCTTCGCCGATTATGGTGGCATTGTACAGATCGGTGAGTCGTGCGTCTTCCATTAAATCTTCATATGAAAGGTCTGATCCCATGACCGATTGTCGTAACATGTGACCGGAGATCCGGATGGTTCGGTCAGTTGAAGGGGTATAAGTCCACAATTGATCGGCAATTTTTAGCATTTTGGTACCCCTCTCCCGCGGGGGCTCTAGATATTCAGTGAATGATTGTTCTCTCCCCTGAATCCAGGATTTTAATACAATGGTTCGATTCCCGCGCTGGCCACTGATATGCATCTCCGCCAGGGACACTTTATTTTCCGAGCCGAGATTTTGGTCAATCCTTCTCAAAATCCACTCCCCACCGGGCTCTTGCGCAAATAAGTTGACTATAATAGACCAGATCAAAATAAAAATAAGATTTTTCATGCTTCGAATTCCTTACTTAACTGAGAAGTTTGTCTTTTAAAAATTCCTATACCCGCCATAGCAGTTCCCAGGAAAGTAGCTACTAATCCCGGAATGAATCCAATAATAAAACTCACTGGAGTAATCTGAGCACGCAATACATCGGAGATGACCATCGAGGCATTTTTCAACATTCCAGAAATATCCAGTCCCTTCACCTGCAGATAGTACGATATTGCTAAACCAAGTAAGGTACCTAAAATGGAACCCATCAAGCCAATGATTAAAGATTCAGCGATCATTAATAGATAGAGATGTCTTTTATCTTCTCCGATGGCTAGGCGGATGCCAATTTCTCCATAGCGGCGTAAACTGGACATCAAACCGGCATTCCACAAAACGATGGCCATAATGATAACAAATATGCCCACGAAAATAGAAGATAGATAGGTGGTATAGTCTAAAATTTGTGCTAATCCCGCTTGCTCGCGCAGGGTAAACATTTCCGGTGAAAAGGAATCATCGCTCTGGGAAAATTTAGCATTAAATTTTTTCGCTATTTCTTTGGCCTGTTCATGGTGATAAAGGTGATCGTTAAAAAAACCAAGAATTTCCCCCGCCGCATCCGGCATATCAAGCGCCTGCTGGATATCATGAAGATCAGAGATCATGGCCCCGCGATCCATAGCCGATATTCCAAATCGGATGGTTCCTACTATTTTGAAATTATAGGTGGCCATACTCCCATACATGCTGGAACTAATAAGAGTGGCAGTTTCATTTAGAGAAGCCTTCAGTTTTTGATACAATTCTTCACTCACCAGAATTTCCCCCGTTTGGGCGGGCAATCGTCCACGAACTAAAGCTCTGGAGAGTCGCAGGATCTGCGGTTCCAGGTTCTTGCCGGAAAACAAATCTACTCCCATACCGGCAATCGGGCTTTGACTTCTGGTCTCTCCCGAGTCGTCTGGAATATCCAGCAATCCCCCAAAACGAATGCGAGCGGTCCAATCCAGTTGGGGAAAATCGGCATAAAGCTGGTTCAACAGAGAATCCACGCCCATGTAAGCCAGGTCATTGGGAAGTTGATCGGCCTGTCTGGCATAGGCACGGGACATCACTTTTAGATGGCCAGTATTAAAGTTTGCATTCGCTTGTATGATATCATTTTCTGTACCTTTGATCCAACAGTAAAGCAAGACGGTTAGACTAACTCCTGCCATTACGATAAGAAGGGGAAAAAGACTGCGCGAACGGTCACGGATTATACCTTTGATAATAAAAAAGATCATATCATTCTTCCCCGCAATGCATCGGTTGGTTTAAGTTTGGAAATTTTTCGGGTTGGCAGGAAACTGACGATGGTAGTAACCATTAAAACCAGCAATGTCGTTCCAATGATCAAACCTGCACTAAAAGCTGGAAATAATTTTTCGCCGATGGCAAAACCATAGGAATCTGCCTGGGTGGGAAGCTTCCAGCCAACTCTGACGAAGTAGGATAATAGTGGGATGCCGTATGCCGCCGCCAAAATGACTGCCAGAACTCCATGCAGGCTACCCTCCAGCGTGAAAAGTCTGATTACCTCTCCGCGGGTCATTCCCAGGGCCATTAAAGTCCCCATTTCTTTGCGCCGGCGAAATATGGAAAGCACCTGCGTATCAAAAATAGCCAACATCGCTAAAAATAAGAGCAGAAGATAAATAATTGAAGAACCCACTGATTTTGATTTCACTAACTCATTTATGTCTTTGAGTAAAAAGTGGATATCTCTAAACTTCCAGCCCTCGAGGGATGGCCGATTGACCACTCCAGATCTCATGATCACCAGCGTGGCCTCATCCGTTACTCCAACCATCTCCTGTAGCAATTGAAGAGGAATCCACAGTTGTCCAATATCAATGGTCTGAACGGAGGTTTGCATTATTTGTACAATTTCCACTTCTTTGGCATCATAGGTGCCATTCACATCGCGCCATTGTAAAATCACCTGATCGCCCTGCTTTAGACCGGTGCTTTCTGCCATTCGCCGACCGATGAGAGCCGGGATCATATCGCTCGTGCCATGTAAAAAATGCGAAGGGATGGCAATTAATTTCTGCTCGGGGTCAATTCCATTAATAATAATTGGTTTGATTCTTCCTCCTGGATAAATAGTTCCAGGTATAATAAGCAAGGGTGTTGCCTCACCCATAGAAATGAATTTTTTTAACGTTTCAGGGAGTGGTTGATGAGATTCATCCAGCGTCAAAGGATCATAAGGGTCGTAGTTTTCACTCCAGTATTGACCACCGCCATAATAGGTGTCGATCATGGCCTGTGCCGTTTGCTTATTCATCCCTTCTAACAAACCCTGCAACGAAACAATGGCAAAGAAAGCAAAGGAGAGCACAATCACATTTAACCAGGTACGTAAACCGGCCCCCAGTAAATTTTGCAGAGCTAATTTGATGATCACCATATTTTATTCATCTTTAATTTTTTGAGTGAATGATTTTATTCTTTCTTTTCGTCCTTTACAACTTTGCCATCAAATAAAGTAATTTTTCGTTTCAGATATTGGATCACCTTTTCATCATGGGTAGAAAAAATAAAAGTCGTGTGCAATTCCCTGTTTAAATTTTCCATGGTTTTCAGAATATGATGCGAATTTTCTGCATCCAGGTTGGCGGTGGGTTCATCGGCCAGAATGATTTCTGGATTTTTCACGACGGCTCGGGCAATGGCTACCCGCTGACTTTCTCCTCCTGAAAGTTGATTGGGCCTGGAATTGGCGCGATCCTGCAAGTAGACCCACTCCAGAGCTTGCATTACTCTTTTTTTCCTCTCACTCGCTGACAAACGCTGCAATAATAATGGAAATTCAACATTTTCATATACCGTATAAACAGGCAATAAATTGAAAGTCTGAAAAATAAATCCAATATGATAGTTCCGCAATTTGGCCGCGCTTTTGTGAGAGAGGGTTTCCACCCGATGCTTTAATACCATCACGCTTCCGCTGGTCGGGATATCCAGTGAACCAACGATATTTAATAATGTAGTTTTTCCCGATCCGCTTGGACCTACTATTCCGGCAAATTCGCCTCTATAAAAGGTTAAGTTTATGTGATCTAACGCCATCAGCTGGTTTTGACCCATTGGATATATTTTTACCACATCTCGCGTTTCGATAAGAATTTCGTTCTTCATGCTCTCCTCAAAAAAGTAAAATATTCAACAGATGCGCCTAATGATTAAACACCACCATGATCTGAAAACCTTTACCAGCGAAATTATTGACAACTGAGGAACTGGAATATGTACGAGTAATTTCTGGATTCCAAAATGCCATCAAGAAAAAAGACCAGTGATCATAAGTTCTCCGCCAACTAAAAAAACGATAGTAATCTTCCTGCTTCCAGTGGTAATACAAAATTCCTTGCAACTGATCCATGATTCCAATGGGATAGTTGAAAGAAACCCCGCTAATAGAAAATCCTTCTCCAGCAGTAAACGCGTTATCAGCCTCTTCTGAGATGAAGTGTTCGGCTAAAAGGTTCAGACCGTTGCCAATCTTGAGAGTGTAATCTGCACCAATATTTCCCAGATGTCTCCAGGCATAGGGCCATAATTGATTGCTTTGCTGTGAAATGGTGAACTCCAGCCAAAGTCCAATTTCAAGATCCCATTTACCATCCACACCAAAACGATTCTCAATCCCGGTCTGCTTGCCAAAGATGTCGATGGGAAGCAGTTTCTCGTTGAGTTGCAGTTTTCTGTGATGGAAGGATAAGGCCACTTCTCCCGCCGGCATTGGATACTGGATTCTTCCCCCAAATTCTGGTTGGTCTTTCAGAGAAGGATGAATTTCCCAACCCCGCAGATCTTTGTTTCCGATTAATCCCCATAACCAGATATTGGCATTGTTCAGGAAGTAATAACGCAAAAGCACGGCATACACTCCGCTGGTGATCTGTAACGGATCTCGCGGATCCAGTGAGTCGAACCACATCAGTGGCCGGAAAAGAGTAGCCGATCCAAAATTGATTTTCTGCAAACCAATCCGGAATTCGAATTGAGAGGTGGAGTATCGAGACCAAAATCGATAAAGTTTAATGTCTTGTGATGATTCACTTTTTTGAAAATTGTGGAAACGTCCGGAATGAAAGGCATTTAACGAAAATTCAAGATCCATATTATGTTCGCCGGGGAGAGCGTGGTGGAACATCAGGGTGGGAAGATAACGGATTCCATAAAAATGGTCTGGTGATGCGATATCATTCTGACCATACCAGCCGGAAAGCTCTCCCTGCCAACCGATTGGTTTGGCATAAAGCTTCAGCATAAGCAATAAAACTATCACAAGGAACTGCAGGAACTTTCTCATTGCTTCGAATGCTCCGTATAATCCAATAATATTTTGTGATATATTTCAAGTCAAATCAAGCCCTAAATATCTCTGATGGTATACACTTTTTATTCAAAGTCAGAGATTCACAAAATTTCTGGTAAATAAACCATTTCTCAATCATAGGCAACCATGGTTGTTAATTATGGGTATAAGTGGACGTTCCCACTTTCCTGCTATAATTCATTTGAGAATAATTTCATAGACCATCCATCTTAGAAAAAACATCAGAATTCGGGGTGGAATCGCTTAACCCAACAAATCTTTGCCTAAGAATTCTCCAGGCAAAATTTTAAAAATAATTTATGTAACCCACTGTTTGATTTTTCGTATTTGCAATTGTTTTGTGAATTCATTGAAGAATTGATCTGTTTTAAAAACAGTGAAGATAACGGGGAAGTCAATTTCAAATGGAGAAAATTGTCTTATGTCGAAGAAACGAATTTTAATTCTGGCCATTGCTCTGGGAGTCATCATTGTTGTGCTGGTTGCTATTCTTTCTCGCAATGGGGGTGTGAAACCAATAAGTGTGCAGACCGCTAAAGTGTATCACCAAAAAATTGTGGAAACAGTGACGGCCACGGGTCGTATTCAACCGCAAACGCAGGTAAAAATAAGCGCCGATGTAGCGGCGAAAATTATTCAATTGGGAGTAAAGGAAGGGGATTGGGTGGAGAAAGGGCAATTTTTAGTTCAGCTGGATAGAGAGCGATTTCTGGCGGCGGTGCAGCGTGCCGAGGCAAATGTTCGTTCTGCCGAAGCCGATGCGAAACTGGCCAAAGAAAATTTATTAAAAGTGGAAAAAGATTACCAGCGCAGCAAAGAACTATTCCAGCGCCAATTAGAATCGCAAGCGGTGCATGATCAGGCCTATGCGGCGTATCAGGTGGAAAAAGCCCGCTATCAATCTGCACTGGAGATGGTTGAACAGGCGCGCGCCACCTTGAAGCAAGCACAGGACGATCTCTCGAAAACCACCATTTACGCCCCAATGGCCGGCACCATCAGCACATTGAATAAAGAAGTGGGGGAAATTGCTTTGGGATCTCAATTTCAGGAAGATGTGATTCTGATTGTGTCGGATCTGAATGGCATGGAAGCCCAGGTTGACGTGGATGAAAATGATATCGTTAATGTCGCTATCGGAGATAGTGCAACCATTGAAGTTGATGCTCTGCCAGATAAAATTTTTAAAGGAACTGTTACTGAAATCGCCAGCAGTGCCAAAATTTCCGGACAGGGTTCGGCTGACCAGAAAACGGATTTTGAAGTAAAAATTCATGTACTGGATGCGGGAGATTTGTTGCGGCCAGGAATGACCGCCAGCAGTGATATTATCACTGATATCCGTGACAGCGCTTTGGCCGTTCCCATTCAGTGTGTGGCAGTTCGCACACCTGATCAACTTAAACCACTGCAGCCCGCTGTCAAAACCAACGAAGCAATGGCCGATGATTCCTCTCTTCAAAATTATGTCCCGGGCAAAGATGGTTTTGTGGAAGTGGTATTTGTGGTGAAAAATAAAATGGTCGAAGCCCGGCAGGTAAAAACTGGTATTCAAAGCGATACCCACATTGAAATTATAGAAGGTCTGAACCTGGATGATGAAATCGTAATTGGCAATTATCGGGCGATCAGTCAAGATCTCCGCAATGGCTCCATCGTGACTTACGCTCAAAAATAAAGATGACAATGATGAAATGAATGAAACAGGAAGGAAAGGGGAAGAAGCATGTCGCTTAGAATAGTAGATGTGATCAAAACTTATAAAATGGGTAATGAAATTATTGCCGCTCTGCAGGGAGTTTCTTTAGAGGTAGGGGAAAATGAGTATCTGGCTATTATGGGACCATCGGGTTCTGGTAAATCGACTATGATGAACATTTTAGGTTGTCTGGATAAACCCACCAGCGGGAATTACTTCTTAGGGGAACAGGATGTGAGCAAAATGAACGATGATCAGTTGGCCGATATTCGGAATCAAAAAATTGGTTTTGTATTTCAAACCTTTAATTTACTTCCTCGCGCCGATGTATTTCACAATGTCGAACTGCCTATGATATACAGTGGAATATCGGCTTCCAGACGCCGTCGGCTGGCAGAAGAAGCGATTGAGAAAGTCGGATTGGCTGATCGGATGAAACATAAACCGAGCGAGTTATCCGGGGGACAGCGACAAAGGGTAGCCATTGCCCGAGCGCTGGTGAATAACCCCTCTATTATTCTGGCCGATGAACCAACCGGCAATTTGGATTCGGCCACCGGTAAGGAAATTATGAGCATTTTCGACCAGCTTCATCGAGCGGGTAATACCATCATTCTGGTCACTCATGAAAATGATATCGCCATGTATGCCCATCGGATTGTTCGTCTGAAGGATGGAATGATTGAAAGTGACTCGTCAAATCATAAACATTATGCCGCCTGAGAAAAAATCTGATGAACCGTTATGAAATCATTTTATGAATTAGGAGAATCGTTTCGAATCGCTTATGGAGCCATACGAGCGAATAAAGTGAGAGGAATTCTGACTACTTTGGGAATTATCATAGGGATCGTCGCCGTGGTGACGACAATGACTGCGGCGAATGGATTGGGAAATCGTTTTAAGGAAAGTCTTTCGGCTATTGGATCGGATGTCTTGTTTGTCTCGCGCACTCCCTGGGTTTTTACCGGTAACTTTTTTGAATTTCGCAACCGGAAAAATTTAGTCCTGAAAGACAGTGAAAAGTTGGAAAAACAACTTCCCACCGCCCGGGCCATTGATCCTCGCTCCTATACCAACCAGAATGTAAAATACCATTCCAAACAACTAGAAAATATTGCCATTATTGGAGCTACGGATAATTATCTGTTCGTTTCCACCTCCGTTCCAGCCATTGGACGTTTTATACTTTCCAATGATGTTCAGTATAAAAAGAAAGTGTGTATCATCGGCAATGAAATCAAGGACCAGTTGTTTAAGGATCTCGACCCGATCAATAAGAAAATTAAGATTGGCAGGCATATTTTCCTGGTAGCAGGAGTCATGGAGAAACAGGGCAGTGCTAGCTTTTTCGGCGGCCCAAATTTCGACCGGCAAATCATTATTCCCATCACCACTTTAATCAAATGTTTCGGCGGCACAAACCGACCCTTCGATATTGTAGTAAAAGCACCCAGTGCCGAAGAAATGAGTGATTTTGAATATGCCCTGATTGGAGAAATGAGAAAGATTCGAAAACTGAAACCCAGTGAAAAAGAGGATTTCTCAATCAATAAATTAGACACCCTGATGACTGCCTATAATAATGTCATGGGTGTAGTCGTGCTGATCGGGTTGATCATTACCGGTATATCTCTTTTTGTCGGAGGAATCGGAGTGATGAATATCATGTTTGTATCCGTCACCGAGAGAACCCGTGAAATTGGAATTCGTAAGGCCATCGGTGCTACGAGAAGGACTATTCTTACTCAATTTCTTTTCGAATCATCCTCCATCTGTCTATTAGGTGGATTCATTGGTTTGCTCTTAGCCGTCGGAATTACCAAACTAATCAATGCCTTTCTTCTGCCTGCCAGTATATCCCTGCATATTGTGATTGTGGCATTACTGATTTCTGTCCTGGTAGGTATTTTATCCGGTGTTATTCCGGCTTATCGGGCATCGCGCCTGAATCCAATAGAAGCCTTGCGATATGAATAAGATCAAATGAGAGAAGGAAATTATGGGATTCATTGAAGCTTTTAAGATGGCGCGCACTGCGATTACCACTCATAAGTTGCGATCGTTTCTGACCCTGATCGGTATCATTGCCGGGGTAGCCTCTATCATTGCGGTTATGACCGGAATTTCGGTCATCCAATCGACTATCGAATCGGAATTGAGTGTGCTGGGAACAACGACCTTTCAGGTACAAAAGTGGGCGGCAGGTGGTCCGCTGAGTGAAGAAGAAGCCAGGAAAATTCAGCGTCGTCGCCCCCTGACCACTGCACATGCCGACGCCATTCGCAGCAAAGTGAAATCGGTGGATCTGGTTGGCTCTGAACTGTGGAGCTTTGGACATCTGGCAAGCTATAAAGATCTTAAAACCAATTCCAATCTCACACTTTGTGGCGGTACCCCAGAATATGCACCGAATAATACCCATTATATTCAACTCGGTCGTAACATTACCCAGGAGGACATAAAGGTAGGACGAAATGTGGCGGTAATCGGAGCAGCGGTTGCCGATCGGCTCTTTCCCTGGACCGATCCCATTCAAAAAATTATAAAAATAGATGGACGCAAATTCACAGTGGTGGGAGTGTTTGAATCAAAAAAATCGGCGCTGGGTGGAAATTATGATAATTATTTGTTAATACCAATCAACACCTTTAAGCGTTATTACGGAGAGCGTGATCCCCGAGGTTTTGACCGCTCAGTAAATATCACGGTGAATGCCCGATCTCCGGAATTGGTGCAGGACGCCATTGCCGAAGTCCGTGCGGTGATGCGCTTTGAGCGGAATCTCAAACCGGATCAGGAAGATGATTTTACGATTTTTACCAATGATAGCCAGATAAAAGTTTTTAATGAAACCACATCCGGAATAAAAACCGCTGCTTTTGTCATTGGGATTGTCGCTCTGATTGTGGCTGGAATTGGGATTATGAATATTATGCTGGTATCGGTCACAGAACGTACCAAAGAAATAGGTATTCGGAAATCACTGGGAGCAAAGCGCAAAAATATTTTAATCCAGTTCCTATTAGAAGCAATTATTCTATGTAACATCGGTGGTACAATTGGTGTCCTGGTTGGTTTTGGTTTGGGTAATCTTGTCTCAGTTTTTACCGGCTTTCAGGTAACTGTGCCATTGCCCTGGGCAGTTATCGGATTGCTTTTCTGTACAGCGGTTGGCTTAACTTTTGGTATGTGGCCAGCCATGGTGGCCTCTAAAATGGATCCGGTGGAAGCGCTACGATTTGAATAAAACGAAGCCATAACAATGAAATAAATCGGTTCAGAAAATATCTTCCAGTTACTGTTTCGCAACGAATAATTTCCCTTTCATCAGTAAAATTCCTTCCGGTGGTATAAAAATCAAAAAATTTGGGGAACATATTTTTATTTTCAGGTATTACTTCCTATATTGAGATTTAAAATAGTAGCGCGAAGTATGATTAAGAAAAGTCCTTTAATCCCTGATTTTCAGACTGCTGTTAAACAGGTGCAATCGAAACTACAAAATTATCAGCCGCACAGGATTCATCATGAAGGGGTGAAAAGATCGGCAGTGATGATTTTATTTATCAATAAACAATCCGTTCCTCATATCATCTTTACCCGGCGGACTGAATGGGTTGAGAATCATAAAGGGCAAATTTCTTTTCCCGGTGGAATGCAAGATGAGAACGATGTTGACTTACGATATACTGCCCGGCGAGAAACCTTTGAAGAAATTGGGATACGTCCGGAACAGATCAACATCCTGGGCCAATTGGATGATTTTTTTACGGTTACCAATTTCATTGTTACCCCTTTTGCCGGTTATGTGACTAATGATTTCGCTTATCAAATTAATGAACGGGAAGTGGCTAAAGTTCTGGAAGTGCCTCTGGAAGTTTTTCTGCGTTCCGATAAATTCGAAGTGAAGAAGTGGCCTTATAAAAATCAAATCTATGATGTGTTTTTCTATTATTATGAGCAGGAAGTAATTTGGGGAGTTACGGCTTTTATTTTGAATCGTTTTATTGATTTAGTTTTTCATTATAATCCAGCCCCGACCTCGCTCACTTTAGATACTCGGCAGGTAAAAATTTAATAATTCAATACGCCATTCAATAGTCATCTGCTGCTCCTGTGGAGCGTAATATGTTTAATAGGAGTGCCGAGCGATGGATCGCTCGCCTCTGGGCGGCTCTGCCTAAAAATTCTTTATGGCTTTCCAGAAAAGTGAAGTAAAAAATATTATTTTAGATGAGAGTGGTTCGTACTATCCTCTCGTTTTCATTGGAAATCAAAATCCATTGTATTTTTGATTTGATGTAATATCCTCACCCATTAATGTCTCAATAAATATCTTCTTGCTAATTGACTATTTCAAATTTACTGTGTATTATTAGCACCATGAATGGATAAACAAGCATGCCGCTAAAAGGAAGGAAGCTATGAGCTGGTATCTTTATTTGATTTTGGCCTATTTGCTGATTCTGATGGGATTCAATTTTTATCGATCTTTTAAAGTAAAAACTCAGGATGAAATGATGGTGGCGGGTCGCTCTTTGAGTGTCCGAGTGATGGTGTTTACTCTGATCTGCACCTGGATTGGATCGGGTACCTTCATTGCTGGAGCCGAATACGCCGTGAAAGCCGGTTGGTCCAGTCTGTGGTTTCCCGCCGGCGCCTGGGTGGGAATTGTTCTGATTTATTTTCTGGCTGAAAAAATTCGCACCTTTGGTAAGTATACCATTGGAGATATTTTGGAAGTTCGATATGGTAAATTTGCACGATTGTTTGGCGCTTTGGCCTTAATTGTCAGTTTTACTGCCATCGTCAGTTATCAATTTCGGGCGGGAGGCTACATCCTTAATGTGGTGAGCAACGGGTCTATTAGTGTGGAGCTTGGACAGACTATTACCGCCGCCTTTGTTATTTTATTTACGGCTGCCGCGGGAATGGTAGCGGTAGCGTATACTGATCTGCCCAATGGCATTATTATTTTATCGGCTTCTGTCTTAGCCGCCCCGGTGATGTATTTTCTGGCGGGTGGGTGGGAAAATTCTGTGCAAGTGTTGCCTTCTGAGCACTTTGCGGTTTTTAATAAAGATTTTGGGGCGCAACCATTGCTCAAAGCTGGAGGTTATTTTCTGGCAACTATGTTTTTACTGCTCGGCGTGCAAAGCATGTATCAAAAATTTTATAGCGCTAAAACTCCCCGAGATGCCCGGCAAGCAGTCGCGATATGGGTATTCGGAACGGTGATTGTTGAAACGGTTGTTATCGTTATTGCTATTTTCGCTGCTACCTATTATTGGGAACCTATTAAAGAGTTTGAAATTCTAACCCGGGTGAAAAATCAGCTGGCTCGTCAGGAGATTTCCATTGAACAGGTGCAACCTACTTTACAGAATTTGATCGATCAGGAATTCAAGAATGGAAATATCAAGGATTTTCAGAAAGAGATAATTGAGAACGATCTAATTTTAGAACAAAAATTTGATCGCCCAGAACGCATTGATGAGGTGATTAATCAGAAAACCATTGATCCAGCTTCCATTGTCCTGCAAGCCGCCCAGACCATTGCGAATCGAGGAGGGATTTTACTTATCATTGGATTACTGTTGTTAGCCGCCGCCGTCGCAGTGGTTATTTCTACCGGGATGAATTATCTTCTGTCCCCCACAACGAACATGATGCGGGATATTTATCAGCGCTTCCTTAATCCATCCGCCAGTCAGAAATCCATGGTGGCGATTCAAAAAGTACTGATTATTATTCTGGGACTGGCCGCTTTTTATATTGCCACCAATTTGCAATCCGTTTTGGAAATGAGTTATTTTGCTTATACTATTTACGGGGTTTCCATTACGCCGGCCCTGCTGGCCGCCCTAGCCTGGAAGAGAGCCTCTCGCCTGGGTGGCTTGGTATCGATTATCGGTGGAGCAGTAATTACCATATTCCTGAAAATGGCTGGTTATATCTGGCCATCGATTATGGTTCCGGCTGGTGATCCCAATGGCGATCCCTGGGGAATTCCCTTGATTTATCCGGCGCTGTTTTTTTCAATTCTCAGCTTAATTGTGGTTAGCTATCTGAGCAAAGCTCCGACACCTGAGGAACTTAAAGAACTGTTTCCAGAAAAAAAATAGGAAGCTTTATTTTTTTTTAAAAAAAATCTGACATGTATTTCAATCTGAGCATTTTTTATGTAAATTTTGATGGTTTCTATCTCATATGATGGATGTGGTGGGTTAATTAGTCTTCGGTTGTGGACATCTGGAAAGCCAAACAGTCATAGAAATCTGGAGAAGCATCAACAAAGGCTTTTAGAAATTTTCAGGCAGGGAAAAAGATGAATCAGTTAGGGATAACACCGTTAGACAGCCTTCTTAATTTTACTCAATTACACTTACTCGTTTTAACTCCTCAATGGAAACTTCTTGGCCTTTACCCCAATCATCGAAGCTTTTTAGGGTGGGATAAAAGTGACCTGGACTCCTTCCAATTTGAAGAAAATTTCCTGAAACCCAATCAACTGGATCTCCCCGGCTTTTTAGCGAATTTTCAACAAAAGAATCATCTGGTAAAAAGTTTTTACTGGCGCAGTGCAGACCAGCACATCAGCGGGCCTTTTGAAACTTATTTCCGCCTGAAAAAGCAGGAGAGTCACCTGCAGATGATAATGGCTTTCGTTAAAGTACAAGGTCGCCTGAATACGATCGAGATCTTACCAGAGCAAAAACATCAGTTATTTATCGCTCAACCCCTGGCAGGTTTACTTCATAATCTGTTTGATCCTTTAAATACGGTTGCAGGACGTTTGGAAGCGCTGAGAAACAAAAATTCTGAGATCAAGGAATTGGACGAAATCCTGAAAATGACCTACCATTTGCAGTCTACCCTGAAAATTCTCGGCGAGAAATTGAATCGTGAACAATATCCCTACCCGGTTGAGATTGATTTGAATCTGTTCCTGCGTGATGAATTACAATACCTGCTCTCTGATCCATTTTTTAAGCATCAGGTGAAGCGAATGATAAAATATGTGAAAGATGCTAAAAAATATATGGGATCATATTCCTCACTCAGTGGAATTTTCAGTGAATTTTATTATTTCATTCGTCGTTTTGTGATTGATGATCAGGAATATCAACTGCAGGCAGAAGTTTTCCGGGAAGGCGAGAAAAGCGGTTTTTATTTGAATTTTTTAGGAGATTTCCGGGTGCCTTCCGACTTGAACCTCCGCTTTCCTTTTGAAATAGAAGGTTTTGCCCCTCAGATTGCACAACAAAAAATTCCTGGCCTGGATATTCCTTTTCTGGTTCATTGTCTGCAAAAAAATGCCGGCTATCTGGAAATGGCCGGGAAAAAGGAAATGATGAAAATGCGGTTACTTCTCTCCCATAACCAAAAATGACGACGTCGATGTCATCATTTTCTGCTTGATTTTCTTCCCCTTCAACAAATGCTCTCTTCCTGTAATCATCAGAATAGCAAAAGGAATAACAGGCAGTAAATATTTCTCCCAATTGTTGTAGGAAAATGCCATGATGAACAGGAAAAATAGTGTGGCCAGTTCGGCGAAGAACACCGGTCCAGCAGACCGAGAGCGAATCTGTTTAGAAAGGCTGATCAGCAGGTTGATGAAGAGGGGCAAAGCGAATAAAAATGTGAGATAGAAAACCAGATGTTCTGCACTCTCGCCAACTACCCGGCGAACAAGACGATGAAATAATCCGGAAGTATAGACTTTGAATTGGGAGACAGATTCAGAGGATTTTATAGGAAAAAGAAAGTATGTCCATGAAAAAATAAAGGAAACGACATTTATTTTTGAATGAATATAAATTTTTCTCCAATACCAGAGAATAAGCGGTGAGAGATAAACGAACAGCGAGCACAGGTAAAACACGATGTATTCAGTATGGAAATAAAATCCGTTGTTGAGATAATATTTTTTCAATTCATTATTCGGACTCAATCCCTGCCACAGTAAGAATAACATCAGCAATGGAATGTGGGCCATACACAACGCGACCACCATTTTTAAATAGCCTTTTTCTTTAGAAATATACACTCCCCATAAGAAGTAAAAGAATGCTGCTAAACTCCAGAAGAGAAGATACTGCCGGCATAAAAGACCGCCTGCCAGTGAAATGGCAAACAAAGTGGCTTTTCGGTCGTGAAAAGAAATGAGACTGATGGCGATAAAAAACATCGCCAACATATCGGTATAGATAAAAACAGTCAGGCCAATCATATAGGGTTGTAAAATCATAAAAGCAGTGAGGAGTAAGGCGGTTGATGTGTCCTGATACCAGCGATGAAAAAACTGGTAAAAGGCCAGAAAAGTAAAAAATGCAATGATCAAAGACAAAAGTCGCAATCGTGCTAATTCAAATCCAACTATTTTTCCCCATAGTCCATAAATTAAAAAGGGCAGAGGGGTGGACATTTCATTATACTGGGTTAAGGTCTGCAGATTTAAATTTTCAATAAGATAGGTGCTGGTTTTGATGTAATGACCTTCATCGTGCCAGACAGGCTGACGGCGGGCCACTGTAAAATAGAGAATGGTTTCATACACCAAAAGAAATGTAATAAGCAGAAGGAGAGATGTTTTGAAAGAAGATAGAATCTTCATTTTGAAGGATGTGAAGTTAAAAAATGTATTTCATGGTTTTTCAGAGCGATAGATGATGCAAAGATATTCAATCAACAATAATCGGTAATCTGACTGATCCTGCTTTTCATCAAATGATATCACCCGCACTTTCGCGCCGGATATCCGCTCCCAGCTGCTGCAGCTTTTGTTCGATTTTTTCATATCCACGATCAATATGGTATACCCGAAAAATTTCGCTGGTGCCTTTTGCGGCCAGAGCGGCAATGACCAGAGAGGCTGAAGCTCGTAGATCAGTGCTCATTACCGGCGCTCCTTTCAATTCCTTAACTCCTTGAATGAAGGCCGAATTATTTTTTTGAACGATTTGAGCTCCCAGCCGATTTAATTCTGGCACATGCGTAAATCGGTCCGTAAAAATGGTATCTGTAACGACACTGCTGCCTTCCGCCAGACTCATTAAAGCAATCCATTGGGCTTGCATATCGGTTGGAAAACCTGGATAAACGGCGGTGGTGACATTTACCGGTTGAATGGGGCCGTGGCTTTTCAGAGTGATCTGGTTGTCGCTGAAGTCGATCTGACTGCCGCTTTCTCGCAATTTCTCAATCACTTCCAGCAGGTGTTGTGGTTGACAGGAGGTGAGGGTAATTTCTCCGCCGGTAATACGAGCGGCGGTGAGGAAAGTGGCGGTTTCAATACGGTCTGGAATAACCGTATAATCGGTAGGATGAAGGCCAGGCATACCTTCAATCTGCACCGTTTTTGTACCGAGTCCCTGAATCCGTGCGCCCATCTGAATAAGGAAATGTCCCAGATCCACGATTTCCGGTTCAATAGCGGCGTTTTCCAGAATGGTAAGGCCATCTGCCAGAACAGCGGCCATCATCACATTGCCAGTAGCGCCCACACTGGAAACGTCGAAGTGGATAGGGGTGCCATGCAATTTTTTGCAGGAAGCGACAATAAAACCGCGATCGAGGTCTATCTCGGCACCCAGTTTTTTCATTCCCTTAATATGGAGATCAACCGGCCGTGGTCCCCAGGCACATCCTCCTGGTAAGGATACCTTTGCATTTTTAAAACGAGCTAATAAGGGTCCAAGCACATAAATTGAAGCCCTCATGGTTTTCACCAGTTCATAAGGAGCTTCAGGGAAATCAGCCTGGGTGGTATCAATGATCAGAGTATGCTCTGAAAATTCAACTTTTGCACCGATGATTCTCAGCAGGTGAGCCATGGTACGAACATCACGCAGTTCAGGAACATTATATAGAGTGTATTTCCCAGGAGCAAGCAGCGTGGCAGCCATAATGGGCAACATGGCATTTTTTGACCCGCTCACCGGAATAGTTCCCTGCAATGGTTTACCGCCACTAACGATAAATTTGTCCACATCATCCTCCGGCTCTTTTCCTCAAGAATATAAACAAAAACCGCTCATCGGTTTTCGCTGATCTGTTCTTCGGCTTCTTTAATCAGCTGGCGTGCACTTTGTAAAATCTCTTCGCTGAGTTTTTTCCCGCCCATTAGACTGGCAATTTCTTTCACTCGATTTTCACCAGACAATAAATTTACCCGACTGAAAGTTCGCCCATTATCAACATATTTTTCCACCCGATAGTGTGCTTTCCCAAAAGCCGCAATCTGTGGAAGGTGAGTGATACAAATAATCTGATGGGTTTGAGCTAATTGACGAATACTTTTCCCTACCGCTAAAGCAATTTGCCCAGATACGCCGGCATCGATCTCGTCAAAGATTAACAGCGGAATTCGATCGGCATCGGCCAAAATATTTTTTAATGTTAACATGATGCGTGAAATCTCACCACCTGAAGCAATCCTGGCCAGTGGCTTAAAGTCCTCACCCGGGTTGGGGGAAATGTAAAATTCAATCTGATCAATTCCCCACTCATCACCCTGATAGTTTTTGCCTTGATAATGACAGATTCCTGTTTCGCTCTCCTGCCAGGTAAAATCGACCCGAAATTTCATCTTTGGCATGCCGATTTCTTTGAGTAATGCGATTACCTGTTGTTCTAATTTTTTAGCCACCTCTTTACGCTGCTGGGAGAGTGAAATAGCGCTCTGGCTATAGACCGAAATTTTATCTGCTAATTTTTTTTGGCACTTTTCCACTTCGAAATCGATATTCTCCTGCAGGTATAAATCCTTTTCAATTGTTGCCAGATAGTTCAAAATCTCTTCAATACTTTTCCCATATTTTTTCTTTAATGCCGAAATCGTCGCCAGGCGTTGCTCAATTTCTTCCAATCGTTTTGGATTGAATTCCAGATGATTTTGAAATTCTTCAATGCTGCGGCCCGCTTCCTCAATGATGATTTTGGCCGATGCAAATTCATTGCTGATGGCTTTTAGCTCCTGAGAAAAGTCCGATAGTTCCAGCAGAATATGCTGAGCCGTTCCCATCAATTGACTTAAATTACTTTCTTTGTTCCCTTCAACGATTTCTTGAAACTGAGCAGCCAGAGAATAAATTTTCTCGGCATTCATTAAGATCTTGCGTTCGTTTTCCAGTTGCTGGTCTTCCTCTTTCTGCAACTGTGCTTTTTTTATCTCCTGAATCTGAAACTGATAGAGTTCGTACTTTTCAGCCAGCGCTTTGCGCTGAGCTTCTAAATTCTGGAGATCTTCTCTGGCTTTCTGGACTTCCTGATATGCCTGACTGACTTTCTGAATTTCCGGAGAAAGTTTTCCCAAAGAATCAATAAAATAGCGGTGAGTCTCTTTCCTCAACAAACTCTGATGTTCGTTTTGGCTGTGGATATCTACCAATAAATCTCCAATTTCGGCCAGGGTACCAATGGTGACCGGCACATCATTAATAAAAGCCCGTGAGCTGCCTTTTACTGAAATTTCTCTTCGCAAAATAATTTCATCATCGGGTTCCAGTCCCTTTTCTTTCAAGAGATGTCGTAGATCTGGTAAGTGGCGGGTATCAAAAATGGCTTCCACAGAAGCTTTCTCTGCTCCGCTGCGAACAACTTCAGAAAATACTCTTCCTCCTAATACCGCCGAAATCGCCCCAATTAAGATAGACTTACCGGTACCGGTTTCACCGGTGAGAATATTCAAACCGTTCTGAAATTCCAATTGCAGGTTATGAGCCAGAGCAAAGTTTTGTATGAAAATGGATTTTAACATGTCTGTTTATTTCCCGACCACCATCGAATTTACACACAGTTAAAAGAGAAATTCAAGATTTGTTTTGGAATCGTTAATTTCCAACTCCGGAAATCAGTATATAAATATCACGGAAATAATTTATTCCCGGATAATCAAAAATTTTCCCGCTTTTGAGTTGCCCGCTTCATCGGTAATCATATAGATATAAACGCCGCTGGACACCAACCGCCCTTCATTATTACGGCAATTCCAGCGGGCGAAACTGCCAAAAAAATCCAGACTGTTTTTCAGATTCAACGTGCGCACCAATCGCCCGGTCGAAGTCAAGACCTTGATTTCGCTGTTGGGCGTTAAATTGCGGAAATAAATATAATTTTCCCGGCCCTCAGCAATTTGTAATGGAGAAGGACCCACCTGGTGCTGATCAAGACTTTTGAGAGGTGTGGTAAAAGGATTACTGCGCAATATAGCTAATCCGGATAACGTCGTGCAGTACACATCACCGGTTTGGGCATCCACGTACACTCCACGGATTTCCTGGCTGGGTAGATTGGTAAAATAGATATTCTGCCCGGTCACTTCGCTGGTCTTGGGCACAAAATGAACCCAGCTCTTTTGGTCAAAAGGTGAACTGCGGGAGAGCAGGAGACTTAAACCCTGATCAGTGGCGAACCACTTGTTATTTTCTGAATCCACAAAAATTCCGTTTATTTTTAAGCCTATCGGCTGATAATCTTCTCGGAAATCATAGACATAGCCGTTAAAATAGGCATTCAGTCCGGCCACCGTCCCAAACCAGACATACCCATCCTGATCGCTGGCGATGGCGAAACAGGAATTATTTTTAATATTATCGGTTTCAGTATATTTTGACCAGACAATATTCTGAGAATCCTGGAAGCGCATAGAAACGATTCCATAGCGATCGGTTCCAATCCAGTTATTGTTGAATATATCGCTGGTAATCACTGCGGCCGGGGCTCCTTCAATTTGCAACTCTTCGCCAATTTGAATTTTTTCCCAACTGGTGCTGTCGTAAGCCTGTACACCAAAGGAAGTGCCGTTATAACGAATGATCGGTCTCCCACTTCTCACAGCCGGAGTGATAATCCAGATACAATTCCGGAATCTGTCTACTAAGAAATCAGTCACAACTAAAAGATTGGGAGCGTTCACGGTGTAGGAGAGAAAATGTCGGACGGAATCAGGGGGGTAGACCATGATGGTATCATTCTCGGTGGCAGAAGAAATCCATAACAAACCCGGATCAACATAATTATTGAAATGATAAAATATGAAATCAGGATCGATGATCAGCATCCCTCCATTCCAGGTACCGATCCACATATTATTTTGATCATCTTCTATTACTTTTTGAGCCGAGGCGGTGTTCTGCCAACCCCCTAAATAACGAAAATTTTTCCACTGCCCGTCCGGAAATAAAACGGAGAAACCTTTGGCTCTTTGATCGGAATAAATTCCTGATGTCACCCATAGTTCTCTTCGACTATTCAGGATGAGACTTCCCAGAATGTTATCCACCGGCCCATTAAATCGGATGGTTTGAAGGCTTCTGGTGTTTAATAATCCCTGTTCAGCAAAACTGACCCAAAAACCACCGTTGGGATCAGGAATAAAATCATTAATGGTATTCACCGATGTGGAATATTGTGGAGAAAAATCGTTATTTTGAAAATGATAAATTGTCCTGGAATTATCGATAAATATTTGTGATTGATTTATCTGGATATGTCTGATAGCGAGATTGCCAAAATTTTGAAAATTTTCTTGATAATAAATAGACAGTCCGGTACTGGTACCTATTAGAAGGCTATCGGCTTTTACTGCCAGAGATAAAATAGTGTTGTGTGGAAGCCCATTACTGGTGGTATATGATCTCCAATTTCCAGCCGATTTTAGATTATTATTCAAGAAATTACCCGGTGCAGAAAATAATCCGTTATTGCTTGCTACCCATATCTTATGCTGAAAATATATGATTTGCTGGAAAGTATCAAAATCTCGATTGAAATTGGTAAAAAAATCCCTGAATTGATAGCGTTGTCTTTCCTGATCGTATAGATACACCGCGATTAATTTTTTGCATCCGATCCATAAAGTATCTTCCACCGCCTCTATCGAGAAAATCTCATTTCCCTTTAAACTGTAATCTTCGGTAATTAATTGGCCATTTTTCTGGAAAAATGAAACGATTCCACCACTGGTGGCAGCAATGAAAGTACCTCGAGCTGTAAAGGCGCCGGTGGTAAACTGATGATCCGTTAATCCATTTTCCACTGTAATTTTTTGATAGAGATTGGAGGAGAGAGGATAAATGATCAGTCCACCGGTTGTGAGTAAATAAAGAGTATCCTGGCTGCTCAGAATGTCTTTAACATCATTGGAGTTTGTTATAATTTCCCAATTAAAATTAATTGCCAATACATGGAGAGGAATAACGCACATGAAAAAGATAATAAAGGATAATTTAGTTCGATTCATGAAAAACACCTGTGAATGGTTCGGCTCATTTCAATTACCTATTAAACGGGATTTCGAATATATTGATTTATTGTATGTCGATTTTTTCAGGATAATTTGGGCAACAGATCGGCCATTTCAATTGCCGAAAGGGCGGCATCCCAACCCTTGTTGCCGGCTTTTGTACCCGCTCGTTCGATTGCTTGTTCCAGAGTATCAGCGGTAATAATTCCAAAAATTACTGGTTTGCCAGTCTCCATAGAAGAGTGGGCTATTCCTTTTGCCACCTCAGCCGCGATATATTCGAAATGCGGAGTTGCTCCGCGGATCACCGCTCCCAGACAGATGACGGCATCATACTGGTTGCTTTTGGCTAACCGGTGGGCGACAGTTGGAATTTCAAAAGAGCCGGGCACCCAAAAAATCCGGATGTCTTTTTCATTTGCCTTATGCCTGTATAAACAATCCAGTGCCCCTTCCAATAATTTGGAGGAAATAAATTCATTAAAACGGCTAATGACAATAGCGAATTTACGCTTTTCGGCAGAAAGCATTCCTTGAATATGTTCTGGCATAATTTTTTCCCCTATCATATGTGAAAGTAATACAGCATTTAAAATTTATCAAGTACTGAATTTATCTCTATAACTAATTTTGTTCAATTTTAGGGATTTGGTTTTTTATCGAATAACAACAAGTGTCCTAGTTTTTCCTTTTTGGTTTTTAAGTACCCTTCATTAATTGGATTTGGAGAAATTTGAATCGGCACCCGTTCCAGAATTTCTAATCCGTAACCCTGCAGACCCACTACCTTTTTGGGATTGTTGGTCATTAACCTTATTTTTTTAATTCCCAGATCCAGCAGCATCTGAGCACCCAAACCATAATCTCGCAAATCAGCTTTGAATCCCAACATTTCATTGGCTTCGACAGTATCTTTACCTTCATCCTGTAATTTGTAGGCTAAAATCTTGTTGGGGAGCCCGATCCCCCGTCCTTCCTGGCGCATGTAAAGTAAAGCTCCCCGTCCTTCTTTTTCAATTTGCTGGAGAGCATGGTGAAGTTGATCGCCGCAATCACAGCGCAATGAACCGAAAGTATCACCGGTAAGACATTCCGAATGGACTCTTACCAGCACAGGTTTGCCGTCTGCCACATCGCCCTTTACCAGTGCCAGATGATGATCTTTAGGGTCAAGTGTGTTTTCATAAAGAATTAATTGAAATTGTCCATAGGCGGTGGGAAGCTTCACTTCGGTAATTCGTTTTACCAGTTTTTCGCGCCGCCTTCGATACTTAATGAGGTCCGCGATGGTAATCATCTTCAGTTGGTGCTGTTGGGCAATTTTCTGCAAAGTAGGAACACGGGCCATGTGGCCATCTTCATCAAGGATTTCACATAAGACCCCCGAAGGATTCATGCCGGCCATCTGGGTGAGATCAATCACCGCTTCAGTGTGACCTGCCCGCCGTAAAACTCCACCTGGCTTGGCAATGAGCGGAAAAATATGTCCCGGCCGTGCCAGATCATGTGGTTTGGTTTTGGGATCAATAGCGGTCTTGATAGTTAAAGCTCTATCGTAAGCCGATACGCCGGTGGTGGTGCCATGACGGGCATCGATGGTTACCGTAAAGGCAGTTCCATGCAGAGCGGTATTATAATCCACCATGTTATCAAGCTCTAATTCTTGCGCGCGTTTTTCGGTGAGAGCCAGACAGACAATCCCCCGGCCGAACTTGGTCATAAAATTAATAGCCTCGGAAGTTACCTTCTCGGCAGCCATGATGAAATCTCCCTCGTTCTCCCGATCTTCATCATCGACGACAATTAAAATTTTACCCTGTCGGAGGTCTTCCAGAGCTTCTTCAATCGTTGAGAAAACAGGTTTTACCATTTGGTACTTCTCCCTTAAATTAATATCCCCAATCTTTTATTTTTTCATATGTTAGAGAATTCGGTGTACTGGACAGCAAAAGTTTTTCCAGATAGCGCGGAATGATATCAACCTCGATGTTGACTAAATCTCCTGCGTGCTTTTCCCGCAAGGTAGTATGCTGGGCCGTGTAAGGGATAATGCTGATTCCAATTAAATTGCCCTCCATTCTGGCAATGGTAAGGCTTATTCCGTCTACGGCAATGCTACCTTCCGGGATACAATAGCGTACAAATTCCGCTGGTAGGTGTATCTCCAAATAATAATTTTCCGCTCGCTTATCCAGACGTTGAATCCTGGCGGTGCTGTTCACATGGCCTAAAACCAGATGTCCTCCCAGAGGAGTTTCTAAAGTAAGGGAGGTTTCTAAATTGACTTTGCGACCGATTTTATACTCTCCAAGGGTGGTCTTTTGTAATGTTTCTCCGACCGCCTGGACGGTAAATTCTCGCTCTTTCATCCGGATGACAGTCTGACAGGCACCATCAATAGCGATCGAATCATGAGCCTTTAATTTAGAAATAACCTTCGGAGCAGCAATGGTCAGCTCACGCCCGTCAGCCATTTTTTTAATGTGAATTACTTCTCCGATTTCTTCGATTATTCCGGTAAACATGGGTTTAATCCATAATGGATTGATAGTCACGATAACCCTCAATAATTGCCTGCTGATCAAGGATTTCAATATTTACATTTTTGAGTTTAATGGCATCCCCCAGGGTCTCAATTCCTAAATCACCTATACTCTGGATACCGGCCCCAATCATCATGGGGGCAATAAAAAAGGAGATTTTGTCAAATAACCGTTGTTTGATGAAGCTGGTGAAAATTTCTCCACCCCCCTCAACCAGGATGGAAGTAATTCTTTCGTTTGATAAGATTTCCAGGACTTTAGAGAGATTGGTAAATTTTTGCTGATCAGGCGCTAAATGAAATATTTTTATCCCCTGTTTGACTAATTTTTCTACTTTAGGATCATTTTCTGACTTTAAGGTAAAAATGATAGTTTTATGCTTTTCCTGGTCAGTGACTAAGTGGGAATCCAGAGGTATTTGCAGTTGATCATCAAGCACAATTCGGAACGGATTTCTCCCTTCAACCAATCGGACGGTGAGAGAGGGATTATCTTTAAGTACCGTATTTATGCCCACCAGAACCGCATCGTATTCACTGCGCCATTGATGCACTTTACGAAGAGCATTCTGATTGGTAATCCATTTCGAATTTCCATTGCTGGTGGCGATACGTCCATCCAGTGATTGTGCGATTTTCAGATGGATGAAAGGTCGGTTATTCTTGATATAAAAGAAATATTTTTCGTTTAGTTTAATCGCTTCCTCTTTAAGAATCCCTACCTCTACCTCAATATGGTGCTGACGCAGAAGGTCAATTCCTCTGCCATTAACGTAGGGATTGGGATCTTTAGTGCAAATCACCACCCGTTTGATTTTTTCAGAAATAATGCGTTCAGAACATGGTGGAGTTTTTTTATTTGGTATGCCGTTCAAACATGGTTCTAAATTGCAGTAAAGTGTAGCACTGGCTACCGATTCAGAAGCATTATCGATGGCCATAATCTCAGCGTGTTTTTCTCCATACCGCTGATGATATCCCTCCCCAATAATTCGTTGATTTTTTACAATAACCGTACCAACCAGTGGATTGGGTGAAGTATATCCTTTTCCCTTTTTAGCCAGTTCCAGTACCCTTTGCATGTAAAGCGCGTCATCCACGCTGTTCTCCTTGATTAGCTCCATTCAAAAAAAAACCCTGAATCATGGTCTTCAGGGCGCAATATAATAAAATATTGTGAGTAATCTTCTTTCATCCGGACTATACCGTCGGCACCGGAATTTAACCGGTTCTGGAAGTGCTCTAAAAAAAGTGTGCTTCTTTACTGCGTTTCTACACTCTTAACTCGTTCACACTTCCTCGCGGGCTATACCGCCGGTCAGGAATTCCCTTTGTCACCGGGTCACCTTGCCCTGAAGATTACAAAAATTTATTTTATTTTCTTAAATATGTCAAGTATTTAAAAAATCTTCACTCTGCCTTAATTCAATTAGAACTCTTCCATCGGCATAATGATTTTAGATTGACGTGCCCTCGGCGGAATTATTATCACCAGACGGTGTAAAGGATAGATTTCTCTGGAATAGAAATGGTACGGTCATCATTAAGTAAGGAATCACCGGCATACGCAGTCGTGAGGCACCTAAAGGACCTACCATCACGGCAAAATAGCAGACGACCCCAACAATGAACCATTTAAGTTCACGAGGTAAATGTCCTTTTAATATAAATACTATCAATGAAATAAATAGCAAAATATTTATTGATGCCATTAAAAATAAATAACCAATTACCAGAGGTGGAATATTTTTTAACTGGTTTAAGATACCCACTATACCCTGTCGACTGATGAGATGAAAAAATCCGGTTTCCGCAGGCAGGCCCAGGAATTGATAGATATCATAGCGACCGGGATCAATGAAGAAAAAGAATGCTCCCCTTAAATGGTAAAGACTATAATCAATGGCGTTAGCAGAGAGTACCGCGAAACAGGATTTTTCTATCAAACGATTGCTTTCCGCAAAATTGAGCGTCTGAGTTTTTGATTCGAGTTCTAAAATGAATTTCTCAGCCTGTTCTGATCCATATTTATAGGTGAGAAAAGAGTGAGTATTATAATACAATAGATTGAAATTTTTAATAGAACTGTAATGAAAATAACCAGTGTGAAAATAGTTTCT
Organism: uncultured Caldithrix sp.; assembly: GCA_964394475.1. Classification (GTDB taxonomy): domain Bacteria; phylum Calditrichota; class Calditrichia; order RBG-13-44-9; family RBG-13-44-9; genus RQOF01. The sequence goes on from CAYMXZ010000001.1 coordinate 43,491, forward strand.
CATACTCCATGAGGAAATTGTGAAAATAAAGAGCAGAGACATGACCACGATTTGTTTTCTTCGATCTCTCATAAATAACCAGAGGTGTAAAATCAGATTGGGAATCCAGAAATATAAAAGAATCGGTTTGGTGAGAACCGCCAGACTCACCGCTATATTATACCAGAACAGATGCTTCAATTGATGAGTTAACTGGAACTGTAAGAATTGAAGGAGTGCCCATAATAAAAAGGTTTGTAGTACTATTTCAGACATGATCATGTGAGTATAGATGATGTGGGAGGGATATAAAAGATATAGAATAAGAATCAGGTCTTTTGTTATGGAAGATAATTTAAAACAGGAAAGTATTTTCCATAATAGCAGGAGATTGAGAAGATATAGTGCGATTTGAGTTAGAATGATAAATTGGTGGTTTTTGAATACAAGAGTTGATAGGAAGATAAAAACTGGATAAAGGGGAGGGCGCCGGCTATACAGGGCAGGATTGATGGGCTGCTGGATATCTCCTGCATATAAAATAAAATGGTGTCTCACATTATCTGCGGCCTGCAAATATTCCCGTGAATCTGCCGTATACATCGTATTGGGATTTCTGAGAGTGTGAAAACCGATCAATCCCTGCAAACAGATACCTGCAAGTATAATTAATAAGAGTGGTTGCTTTTTCATCCTTTGATGAATTTGTGAGACATTGCCTAACAAAGAATGGCGAATTTTAATATTCATTTTTTTATCCGGGATGAATAACTATTGTGTGCCCATTAAATCTTCAGTAAGAACTTTTATTTATATGCTAAGAGAACAATATTTCTATTTTAGATATACCTTCATTTAACAGCGATTGGAAAGCGATATATTTTCTCAGTCTCAACGGATCAACCCGAATTTTAAAATTTTTTTTGATTATATTTTCCAGACACTTTTTTATTTGAACTCACCGCTGATGCCATTCTGAAAATTACCCTAAAAATACTTATATTTAATGAAATTAGAAATATAAAAATTATACCACAATTTTTTCTAAAATTAGTTAACTTTATACCGTTTGATACGAATTCAGCAAAAGATATATAAAGATAAACAGCTGGATAATGAGAATTTTACGATGAGGGGTATGAACAATGAGCTTGATGATTTATAACAGCCTGACGCGTCGCAAGGAAGAATTTGTTCCTCTGGTTCCTCAGCGAGTTCATATCTATGTCTGCGGACCAACAGTGTATTCTCACGCCCATATTGGTCATGCCAAAAGTTATCTCAGTTTTGATGCCATCGTTCGTTACCTTCGTTACCGCGGTTATAAAGTGAAATATGTTCAGAATATCACCGATGTCGGTCATCTGACCGATGATGCGGATGCGGGGGAGGATAAGATTTTGAAAAAGGCTCGTGAGGAAAAATTAGATCCGATGGAAGTGGCTGAATATTTTGCCTGGAGTTATTTCGATGATATGCAAAAGTTAGGAATCCTGAGGGCAAATATTCACCCCCGCGCTACCGGTCATATAATTGAACAAATAGAATTAATAAAAAAATTGCTGGCCGGGGGATATGCTTATGAAGTGAATGGGAATGTGTATTATGATGTGTCACGATTTGCTGATTATGGGAAACTGAGTGGTCGCAAAGTGGAAGAAATGGAAGCAGGTGCCCGGGTGGAGATTAATCCGGAAAAGCGGCACCCAGCTGATTTTGCTTTATGGAAAAAAGCTGACCCTTCCCATCTAATGCGCTGGCCCAGCCCCTGGGGAGAAGGATATCCAGGTTGGCATATCGAATGTTCAGCCATGTCAATGAAATATCTGGGAGAAACTTTTGATATTCACGGTGGCGGACTGGATAACATTTTTCCGCATCATGAGTGCGAAATTGCTCAATCTGAGGCGGCGACCGGAAAACCCTTTGTTCGCTACTGGATGCATAATAATATGGTCACTGTTAACGGAAGTAAAATGAGCAAATCAACCGGTAATTTTGTGACTATAAAAGATGCTCTGCAGCAATACGATACACCCACCTTGCGCTTTTTTATCCTCAGCAGTCATTATCGCAGTCGGCTGGATTTTAGTAAGGAGGCCCTGGAATCCGCTCAGACCGGAATTGAGAAATTGCTGCTTACCGTGAAAAATCTTAAAAACCAGTTAAGTCGGGCCGCTCATCTGAAAAATTTTCATTCGCCCTTTGAGCCCCAGGCTTATCGCCGCCAATTTGAAGAAATGATGGATGATGATTTTAATACTCCTCGTGCCATGGCGGTTTTATTTGACCTTTCCCGCGAAGTAAATACCTATCTCAATTCTCCAGGTCCTTTGCACCAGCCTTTTTTAGCGGATATTGATCAACTTTTTCAGGATACCGCCGCGGGAGTTCTGGGACTCTTGCCAGAGAATCTTGGAACGCCATCGGATACCCATTTAAAGGGTGATATTGAAAAAATTATCCAGGTGGTAATCGATATTCGCAAAAAACTGCGGGACCAGAAACAATACCAGCTGGCTGATCAATTGCGGGCTGACCTGTCGCGAATAGGAATTATACTGGTAGACCGGCCAGAAGGAACTACCTTCGAATATAATCCGGATTAATCATCGGCGGTGAATCTTTCCTTGCTCCAGATTGACCGATATTTCGACACTGAGCTGTTGAAAAACAAGTCATTCAGACCAGGGAGTTGATTTCTCTTCTCCGATTTCATCAATCTATTCTTTTGTAAAATATAAACTTACAAATATAAGTTATTTTTTCCTCATTTCAGGCACATAATTTGTAGTTATTAGAAATTGTGAAACGGCGCGAATGAGAGCGTTTGTAAAAAATTAGATCACAAATCATCTAATTTGCAACGCTCTCATTCTTATTTTAAGATATCAGCTCTATGAATGAAGAACAGATACTATCTACCTGGGCGAACAGCCCGGAGCTATTGACGCCTCCTCCTTATCTTAGGCAGGCGCTCATATTAAATTTCCGGCCGGAAAGTCAAAGCTTTGACCATGATGGATTTGTTCACTCTTTATCTGGCAAAGTTGACCAATTTTTCTCGATACTGGATGCAGCTCCCGACCTGTATGGAAAAAAATATTCTTCTCTTGATCAACTTTTACAACCGGAAAATCTGGGAATTCTCAGAAATTTGTTGCTGCTTTCCTGGTTTCAGGAAGAAAAAATTAACTATGCTCCGAGTGATTTCAACCTGGATCGATGGAAAAAAGAAGCCTACATTTCCGCCAGCCTTTCTCAGTGTCTGGCGAAAAGACTCTCACTCAAAAATGAGGTTGATGTCTTTACCCTGGTCTTTCTCAAGGATGTTTATCAGCTCCCGCTCTGTCGTTTTTTTCCAAAACTTTTTGAGGCTTTGATGAAAATGGATGTCCGGCAACGCCTTAAACCGGCAGAACAGGAAAAAATTCTGGGGGCTTATCCGGGTGATCTGAGTGCCTGGGTCCTGGAACGCTGGGGATTTCCAGAATCGTTTACGCTGCCTCTGAAAAAATTCTCATCGGAAGAGTCAGAGATGGTTTTAGAAAAAATTATATTCTTTTCACGGTATATCGCTGAATTTTTTCTGAATTTCGAACGTCATCTTCATTACAGTGAAGTCGAAAATTTATTTCAATTATTATTCAACCAAACCTCCCGGGAGTTTCAGGAATTACTGGTAGAAACCATTCGTTTTCTGCCCAGACAGGCTGTCTATGCTGGTTTTCCAGAATTAGCTGACTTAACAGTCATGGAACTTCTGCAGGACCATTTGAATATTTTCGATCAAAAATTACTTGCCTATCATGATCTGATCAATGAAGCCTTCAAAGCCCAGCGAAAAATTGCCAGGCAGACCAAAGAAATCCAGCAATTGATAACTCAGATTGATCGTCAATATATCAGAGATTTCACTACTGGTCTCTACAACCATTCATACTTTCAGGAATTTTTAGATCAAAAAATTAAAGAAGCCTGCCGGTATGAGTTTCCGTTGACTCTTATCCTGTTTGACCTGGATAATTTTCAGGCTTTCAATCGAGAAAATGGATACCACTCAGGTAATGAAATATTAAAGCAGATATCTGATATAGTAAGAAAAAATATCCGTCAGTCAGATTTTTTTGCCCGTTTTGGAGCTGATGAGTTTGCATTGATATTGCCCTATACCGGTCTGCCGCAATCGAAATTGGTAGCAGAAAAAATCAAAGATGTCATCACCAATTATAAATTTAAAATAGCGGATCAGACCATCGATTACCCCATTACGGTCAGTATGGCCTACATTAGTATTTTACCAGATAAATCGTATCTGCAAGATAACGAATTGGTGAATTTTGTACTAAAAGCGCTTAAACGATGTCAGCGATCGGGCGGGAATTCAGTTGTGGAAGCGTCGGCTTAAAGGTGGTGCCGGATAAAGTCGGTAGAATAGTTTCATCCAGAGCATACTGCTAAATAATAACAATCTCCCTTGTCTGAGAGTTACATAAAGTAAATTATTTTTCTTCCAATTTCTTCTTCTCCAATTGATCAATATATTGATCGAAGGAATCGAGAATTTTATGCCACACTCGCACATCGCGCACTTCCGTGTTGGCTCTACCCAACAAGCGGCTGAAACGCAGAATAAAATTTTCCCAGCTATCAATCGGAACAAATCCGACCCGTCTCAGGCTCTTCTGTAAATGAGAGTACAAAGCTTCCAATTCCTGATGGTTAGCAAGTCGCCAGTTATATTTTTTTAGCTCACCATAGGCATGAGTAAAAAGCTCGTAACAATAAATCATAACCGCCTGCGCCAGATTTAAAGAAGGGTGACGGGTATGAGAGGGGATGGTAGTTACGGCGTGACATAAACTCAATTCTTCATTAGTCAATCCACTCTGCTCTCTTCCAAAAACCAGAGCCACTTGATGTTCGGTAGCAATAGGGATAATTTTTTCGGCCAATTCTTTGGGATGGTAATACGGCAGATGAAAACTGCGCTGGCGTTGGGTGGTAGCGACCACAAAGTGTTTATCTTTGATGGCCTCCGGTAACGAAGAATAGATCATTGCTTTTTTTAAAATATCTTCTGAAGCGTGGGCCATCCATTGCGCTTCGGGAGCCAGATAATCGCCGGGATTTACCAGAATGAGATGGTGAAAGCCCATGGTTTTTAAAGCCCTGGCCACGGCTCCAATATTCCCCGGGACTTTGGGTTCTACTAAAACGAAATAAATGTTTTTGACATTCAGGCGCATGTTCTGTTCATCAAATCAGGATATCTATCGCTTTGAATCACCGTGTCTTTTCTCAAATGATTATGACCATCTTTTACAGGATGGTTCTGCTCTGAAAATATCGGGAACACTCGGCGTATTATAATCCCTTACCAGTTGTATTAAAAGATTTTTCTTACCGCCATTACGGGTGGTGAAAAAAAATTTTGATTACAATCCCTGCAGAAAATACTGATAGTCTGCGAATTAGAATTATTTTCGTCCCATTCATTGAGAAATCATTCTCGAAATAAGAAAAGTGCCAGGTTAAGATAAATCTTTTTTTATCTCAGATACTAGTTCACTAAGTGAAACCACTCTTTGTTGACCCGTGTGCATGTTTTTAATAGACACTTGCTGGGCTTTCATTTCATCAGGTCCGGCCACAATGACCAGGGGAATGGATTTATCATTAGCCAGGCCGAATTGACCTCTTAATTTTGAATGACCAGTATAGAGTTCGGTATTTATATTAGCCTGTCGTAAAAGTTGGGCCACCTGAATGGAGTATGGCAGGGTTTGTGAGTCGAATACCGATACCAGGACTTTAATGGGTGTCTTGATTTCTGCTGGAAACATGTTCAGTTCCTCCATCACCGTCACGATTCTTTCCAGTCCAATACTGCAGCCGGTAGCTGGTTGATCGACGCCGGAAAATAATCCGATGAGTTTATCATATCGTCCTCCACCGGTAATACTGCCGATCCTGGCTGTTTCCACCACGGTCTCGAAAATTGGACCCGTATAATAATCAAGTCCACGGGCTAAAAATAAATCGAATAGCAAAAATTTTTCAGGAATCTGGTAATTGGCTAAATAATAAAAAAGTTCTGTTACTTCATGAATTCCACGGATTCCGATTTCGCTTTTCTGGAGAGCGTGAGCGGTCTGCTGTAATTTTTCCTGATTATTCCCTGAAAAATGAAAAGTATGGAAAATCTTTTCAATCTCCTGCGAATCAATTCCGGCTTTTTGCAATTCCTGGCTTACTCCTTCTTCACCTATTTTATCCAGTTTGTCAATGGCTCTGGCGAATGCCGCTTCCTGCTGACTTGGAATTCCGGCTGCTTCGACCATACCGCTCAGAATTTTTCGGTTGTTGATGCGTATTTTAAAATCATTAAAACCAAGTTTGATCAGCACTTCATAGATGGCGGCTAGGATTTCTGCCTCGGCCAGCATGGATGAACTACCAATAACATCAATGTCGCACTGATAAAATTCCCGGAATCTGCCTTTCTGAGGTTTATCCGCTCGCCACACGGGCTGGATTTGATATCTTTTAAAAGGTTTAGGTAAGTGCGGGTACATGGCAATCACTCGTGAGAGCGGTACCGTCAGATCGTATCGCAATCCCACCTCGCGTTTTCCCCGGTCAAAAAAGCGGTAGGTAAGTTGATCACCCTCTTCGCCGTATTTACCAGCCAGGGTTTCCCACAATTCCAGAGTTGGCGTTTCCAGCGGTTCAAAGCCGTATTTTTCAAAGATCTCTCTTATCAGGCCAATCACATACTGGCGTTTAATCATTTGCTCAGGTAAAAAATCGCGTGTTCCTTTATAAATGCGAGGTTCAGTTTTTTTTGTCAATTGACACTCCGCTTTATTTGTTGATTATCGCCCCTTCTTCTATCCAGGTCTTTATGGCTCTAATTTGCGCTTCCGGAAGCATACCTCGGTTTTTGGGCATACGAGGAATACCGAAATCATTCGCGAGTAATAATCGATAAAGCCGACTGTTTTGAGCATCGAAGGGAATGACCACCGGTCCATTAATGCTGTTGAAGGTAGGAATCATGGTTTCCAGATCAAGGCCATTGGCTGGACTGATGCTTTCATGACAACCACTGTAGGCGCAGTTATTTAAGAAAATCGGATGAATATGTTGAATGAAACTCAGGTTAGAATCCGGATAGAAAGTCTGGTCTGGTTCAGTGCCCTGTTTGTTGCAGTTCATGCCCAGAAATATGAACACCCAAGCAAACAAAAAGAATAAAAAAATGAAAACATTTTTGGACATATTTATTTCGTGCGTATATTTTTTTTCAAAAATCGGACTGATAATAGAGTCCGATAAAAAATTGACTGAAAATTTACAAAATTATATTGTATATTTAAAGAAAATTCTCAGATCTTCACTTATCGGAAAAAAGGTTCATATGGATAAAAAAGTTTCCCGCCTAGTATCTCAGAAGATTCTTATTGTCGATGATGAGCCTGCCTTTCAAAAAATGATGGAATCCCAGCTGGAAAAAAAGAATTTTGAAGTCATTCCCTGTTTGGATAGTGAAGAAGCCATTCATGCCATTGAGGTACACTTACCCGATCTGGTACTGATGGATATTATGATGCCCAAATTAGATGGCCTGACATTGATCCCCTTAATCCGAGAGTTGAATTTGAAATCGTATTTACCCATCATTGTGGTGACAGCCAGAAATGAGACCCGGGATTTGGTAGAAGCATTGGAAGCAGGGGCAGATGATTATATCAGTAAACCCTTCGAATTTGTGGAGTTGTATGCCCGCATCATGAACATGTTACGTTTGAAAACCTTGCATGATTCACTCATGACCAAAACGAATGAGTTGAATGAAGCGAATATGCAAATTAATCATCTGAATCTGACCCTGGAGGAAGCGAATCGGGAGCTGAAGAAAAAAGTATATGACATGCATAACCTGTTCGAGATTAGTTTTAAAGTAATGGGAGTAACAGAAGAAGAACAATTAATCAATACAGCCTTACTCAACGCGTTGGGAATTTTTACCGCAAAAAGTGTGATGCTTCTGCAAGTTGATCCCGATGATCATGATAATTTTGTAGTGAAGCAATCCAAGGGATTTTTAAGTGATAAAGTGTCTCAATTCAGTGTTCGTCGAGAAGACCGCCTCATCCGTTATCTGGAATTCATCAAAAAACCCTTTCAAATCAAAGATATGACCTATGAATTTCAGAACATGATGCCAATACTGCAGGAATTAGAAATAAAGGCTATGGCTCCACTTTTTCAGGAAGGGGAAATTTTTGGCGTTTTGTGTCTGGGTCCGCCGGTATCGAATAAAGAATATTCTCCGGATGTATTGGAAATATTTGGGACGATGACCAATATGCTATCGGTGGCTTTACATAATGCCCAAAATTTCGAACAGATTAAAGCGCAATCTTATACTGATGAGATGACCGGTCTGCATAATTATCGTTATTTTACCATGCGATTACGGGAAGAAATTGCCCGAGCCAACAGGAATAACTCTTTGCTGTCATTGTTAATTCTGGATGTGGATTATTTTAAAAATTATAATGATACTCTTGGCCATCCGGCTGGTGATGAAGTTTTGCGGCAGTTAAGTACTTTGCTTAAAAAATCGGTGCGCGATAATGATATTGTGGCCCGCTATGGGGGAGAAGAATTTGCCATTATTCTACCATCTGCCGATAGAGAAGGTACCTTAAAGCTGGCTGAAAGAATTCGATTAGCCGTGGAAAAGCATCATTTCCCCAACCAGGAAATTCAACCAGGTGGAGTGCTAACAATCAGTATTGGCGTGGCCATTTTCCCGGAGGATGCGCTTACCATGGAAGATATTATTGTTGCTGCCGATCGTGCTTTATACGGAGCGAAAGCCAGCGGCCGAAACCGGGTAGTTGAATTTCAGCATATCGGAAGTCTTTCCAATAACCTAAAGCCTGAAAACAATCAGTCATGAAAATCGGAATTGTGTGTTATCCCACTTACGGCGGTAGCGGAATCGTTGCCACGGAGTTGGGTAAATATTTAGCTAAATTAGGTCATGAAGTTCATTTTGTGGCTTATGCCCTTCCTTCCCGTCTGAATGAATACTTCGATAACGTTTTTTATCATGAAGTGAAGGTTTTGGATTATCCACTATTCGAGTACCCACCTTATTCTTTAGCCTTAGCCAGCAAACTAGCAGAAATTGTTCGCTATCAAAGATTAGATCTACTTCATGCCCATTATGCTATCCCACATGCTACCTCGGCGTATCTGGCCCGGGAAATCTTAAAAAATGAATATCCTCTAAAAGTGGTTACCACTCTGCATGGTACTGATATCACTCTGGTGGGTCGAGATCCTTCTTTCATGGAGGTAACCCGTTTCAGCATTGAACAAAGCGATGGGATTACCGCCGTATCTAATTATTTGCGAGAAAAGACGATTGAAATTTTTGGTATCAAAAAACCGATCGAAGTGATTTATAATTTTATTGAGGAACAACCTGATCAGACCAAGAAATGCCAGGATCTGCGGCGCAGAATTGCTCCAGTGGGGGAGATCATCTTAAGTCATCTTTCTAATTTTCGGCCAGTGAAACAGGTGGAGGATGTTATTGAAATTGTTTATCGAGTAATGCAGGTCAGACCGGCCAAGCTGATCATGATCGGAGATGGACCGGAACGTTCCAAAGCGGAAGCAAGGGCACGCGAATTGAACATTTCAGACCATGTCCATTTTTTAGGCAAGCAAGACAATATTTATCTCTTGCTCTCATCCTCAGATGTATTCTTGATGCCCAGCCGTCTTGAAAGCTTTGGTCTGGCTGCTCTGGAAGCAATGTCCTGCGGCGTTCCATGTGTGACCAGTGATGCGGGTGGACTAAAAGAGTTAGTGAAAAACGGCGTTTCCGGCTTTACCGCTCCGGTTGGGGATATTGACCGCATGGCTCAGCTGGTTTTACAAATCGTGAAAGATCAGAAAACCTGGGAAAAGATGTCCGCCCAGTGCCGGGAATATGCCTTTCAAAATTTTCATGCCAATAAAATTATTCCTCAATATTTAAATCTCTATAAAAAAGTTATCTCTGAAACAGAGTAATGAGTACCCATCTGAAATTTTTAGAGGGACTTAAACCGCCGGTACTCATCGCTCACCGCGGTTCGCAGGTGGTGAACCACTATCCCGAAAATACTTTACCGGCGTTTGAGGAAGCTTTACAGGTGGAAGCCCATGGAATTGAGTTGGATATCTGGTTAACCAGCGATGGAGAATTAGCCGTGTTCCATGATCGAAACTTAGACCGACTCATTGGTTCTCATCAACAGATCGATCACTGCAGTTCCCACCAGCTGCAGCAATTGCGATTTACTGGATATGAAGCTAATCCTGAAATTAAAATTCCCATGTTGCACGAAGTTTTTGCCAGATTTGGGGGAAAATTATATTATAATATCGAAATCAAACACCAGACAGGCTCATATCGGAAGTTAGTCCAGCGCTTGCAAGCACTTTTACAGGAATATGATCTGGCTTCCCGGGTTTGGTTATCCAGCTTTGATGCCCGTTTTTTACGGGAATGGATTGCAACCAATAGCCCCGTTCCCTGTGCATTATTATTTTCGAAATGGAATTGGTTCATCCGTCGGCACTGTTCTCAACCATATCCACAGATTTTACACCCGTCAGTTGCTTTGATACCGCGGCTGCCTGACCTGCTCCGCTTTTCAAAACCACTATGCTTCTGGACGGTCAATCAGGAAGAAACACTGAAAGAAATTCTTCACCCTGCCGTTTTCGGGATTATCAGCGATAACATTCCGCTCATAAAAAGATGCCTGGGGGCTTTAAAGCTGTAGTTATAAAAAATCTATTTTGTTCTTCTCAAGTGTAAAATTGAAAGGTACGGAACATTCCTGAAAAGTGAAAGGTTAATAATTCGGTATTTTAAGAATATTACGGATTAATTGATGGATTTCCTCTCAAATTTTTATGTAAATTTTACATCAAAAATAATTGCAAGGGTGAATCTTTAATGAAATTAATAAAATTTTTGCTCATCATCTTGACCATAATGCTATTAACTAACAGTGCCTACTCACAGTTTGGGAAGAATAAGATTCAATATAAAAATTTTGAATGGTATTATATTCAAAGTAAGCATTTTGATGTTTATTATTATCCAGGGGCTGAAAAACTGGCTGAGTTTACGGCAGAAGTGGCCGAAGATGCCTATGAACAACTCAAGCGAGATTTTTCATATGAGGTGAAAGAGCGCCTGGTTTTTATCGTTTATAGATCTCATAATGATTGGCAGCAAACCAATGTGGTTTTGAGTTACCTGGAAGAAGGCATCGGTGGAGTAACTGAGTTATATAAAAATCGAATTGTCGTTCCCTTCGAAGGTTCCTATGCCCAGTTCCGCCATGTGATTCATCACGAATTAGTCCATGGGGTAATGAATGATTTACTGTATGGCGGATCGGTTCAATCTTTAGTGATGGGAGAAGTGGTACCGGTCCCTTCATGGGTCGCTGAAGGATTATCAGAATTTCAATCGACCGGCTGGAATACCAATACGGATATGATTGTTCGTGATGCGGTATTATCTAATTATATCCCTTCCATTCAATATTTAGAATATTTTCTGGTTTACCAGGGAGGGAATTCAGTTTTTCGATATATTGCAGAAACATACGGGCGGGAAAAAATTGGTGAAATATTATTGAAAGCCCGTGGAAATATTGGTTTTCAGCAGATTTTAGTCTCGAGCATTGGTTTGGACTATGAGGGTTTGACAGAAAAATGGCATCGATATTTGCAAAAAAATTATGCCCCGGAGATTACCAACCGCCAGATTCCGAAGGAGTTCAGTGAGCAATTAACCAATCATAAGAAATTAAACAATTTTTTAAATCTCAGTCCGGCCATAGCTCCACAGGGAGATAAGATCGCCTATATTTCCGATCGATCTGGCTTTCAAAACATTTATCTGATGTCCGCCATTGATGGGAAAGAAATAAAAGTACTGGTGAAAGGGGAGAGGTCAGAAAGTTTTGAGGAACTCCATTTTTTGCGGCCGGGTATGAGTTTTTCTCCTGACGGAAAAAAGTTAGCCTTCACGGCAAAGTCAGGCCCATGGGATGCGATTTATATAGTGGATGTGAAAAGTGGTAAGACCGAAAAACATGTTATAAAATTAGATGGTGCTTTCACAGCCTCCTGGTCACCGGATGGAGATAAAATTGCCTTTGTGGGAAATTTGAATGAAAAGAGTGATATCTTCATTTTCAATTTAAAAACCAGACAGTATAGCCAGCTGACCAATGATGTTTTCACTGATGACCAACCCTCCTGGTCTCCGGATGGTCGTTATATCGCTTTTGTTTCTGACCGAGGAGCGTATCTCTCAGATAAGGATTTACCTTCCGACTTTCGCATGCATGAATATGATTATGAATTTCGTGATGTGTACTTGATTGATGTGAATAGTGGAGAAATCATTCGTTGCACCAATACTCCCTGGGAGGAGGCGTATCCTATTTTCTCTCCAGATGGGAAAAAACTGGCATATACCTCTGATGAAAGTGGCATCTTTAATATTTATCTGCAGGATTTACAAACCGGTGAGTATTATCCGGTGACTAATATTCAATCTGGCGTTCTGCAGATCAATTGGGACAAAGAGGCCAATAAATTAGTTTACACCACTTTTTTCCAGGGCGGTTTTGATATTTATCTTATTAATAATCCATTAAAATTAGCACCACAGAAACTGGAACTTACTCAATTTGCGCGGGATATGCGAAGTGATAAACCCCCTATCTATTCTCGAAAATGGGAACCGGAGATAAAAGAAACAGCAGAAGAAGATAAAAGACCTCAAGAAATGAAGGGTGAACAACCAGCCGATTACAGCCGTTACGTTTTTGGAAGCTACCGTCCCCGACCGGAAAGAAAAGATCCAAAAGAAATCGAAATGCCTGATTTTAAGGTGAAGGATGAATTCGGCAACTATCGTTCCCGAAAATATAAGATAAAATTTTCTCCAGATATTGTGACCGGGACTGCCGGTTACAACACTTTTTTTGGCTTTGAAGGATATACTTCTTTTGCCTTCAGTGATCTATTGGGAGATCATCAGATTTTTGTTAATGCGGCCTTATGGGCCGATCTGCGAAACAGTAATTTTGCGTTGATGTATTATTTCCTGAAGCGACGATTGAATTTAGGATTCGGCGGATTTCATCTGGTCTATTTGCTTTCTGACGGCTTTTATATTTTTCGTTATCGAAATTATGGGGTAAATTTTTTAGCTTCCTATCCCCTCACCAGATTCAACCGCTTCGATTTATTTTTCATCTGGTATAACGTCAATTTAGAATATCTGGATTTTATTATTCCGACCACAAAAATCAGTGCCATCTTACCTGAAATTCAATATGTGCACGATAATGTATTATGGGGTGTTCGCTGGGGAGTATATTCCCCGGTCAGCGGATCCCGTTATTATGTTTCCATGCGCCTCAGTCCCAAGTTTAGTGACACGAATCTGGATTTCAGAACATTCAGTGCAGATTATCGGCGCTACTTTATGCTCAGCCCTCAGTACCAACTGGCTTTTCGAACAACTTTTGGTGCCAGTTTCGGAACCGATGCTCAACAATTTTTCGTGGGTGGAATGGATAACTGGATCAACCAGAAATACCGTATGGGGAAAAGAATAAGCAACATTAAGGATGTTTTTTTCTCTGAATTCATTACCCCATTACGTGGTGCCTATTATTATGAAAGAACGGGTAACCGCTTCTTTTTAGTCAATGCTGAGTTTCGTTTTCCACTGATAAAGTATATGCAATTAGGTTTTCCACCTGTCAGTTTCTTTAATATCAGTGGCGTGGTCTTTTATGATATCGGAGCGGCCTGGGATCAGGAGGATTCCCGCTGGTGGAGCCTTGATAATTTTCAGGGCATGGCCAATGGCAAATTTCGCGACCTGATTAGTGGTTATGGAATTGGCGCTCGAATTTATTTCTTCGGCTTTATGGTGCGATATGATATCGCCTGGCCGTATGATTTTGATAGAAGCTCAAGACCGATTCATTATATTTCGTTGGGTTTAAATTTCTAATCTATTGCAGGCGATTCGTCATTAACTAACGGTAAAGAATTTAGAAATGGTGCCGGGTTCCGTTTGCTGATTTCGGAGTGGCGCGGATTGAAATCTGAAACTATCACTCATGTGGATTGATTCGCCCGCCCGGATACATGATTGGTATTTATGATGAAATAAGTGGCATAGCATGGTTAAGTCGAAGTCCATATACATCTGTAACCAGTGTGGGTATGAGAGCCCAAAATGGACCGGAAAATGTCCTGAGTGCGGAAAATGGAATAGCCTGGAAGAGAGCAAACCTCAACCCAAAACAACCAAAATCCAGAAGTCTTCTACCCGAGTTCCTTTATTACTTTCCACCACTGACCTGCAACCGCAAACGCGCCTGATTTCTGGAATCCGCGAGTTTGATCGGGTCCTGGGAGGAGGGATTTTTCATTCATCGGTCAATCTCATTGCCGGTGATCCGGGAATTGGAAAATCAACTTTATTGCTGCAGGTCGCTGGCGCTCTGGCTCAAAAAGGAATTACGATAATTTTTGTGAGCGCCGAGGAATCATTCTGGCAAATTCAAAATCGTGCCCAACGCCTGGGATTAGATAAACTCCCCATTCCAATTTTAGTAGAAACTGAATTAGAAAATATCCTTTATCATATCAATCAGGTCCAGCCGCAAGTGGTGGTGATTGATTCTATCCAGGCCGTTTATACTCAGAATGCGGTTGGCGCACCGGGGAATGTGAGCCAGATTCGGGAATGCTCCGCCCAGCTTTTCCGGGACGCTAAAGAAAAAGGTTGGTCTCTTTTTCTGGTGGGACATATTACCAAAGAAGGCGGTATTGCTGGTCCTAAGTTACTGGAACATACGGTAGATGTGGTTATCTATTTTGAAGGAGACTCATTTAATCAATACCGGATTTTACGATCCTTGAAAAATCGTTTTGGTCCCTCCCAGGAAATCGGTCTGTTTTGTATGGAAAAAGATGGATTAAAAGAAGTAACTAATCCATCTCACCTGTTTATTGATGAACAATCGTCCAATCGGGTGGGGTCGAGCGTGGTGTGCAGTTTCCAGGGATCACGGCCAATATTAGCCGAAGTTCAGTCTCTGGTGGCTCGCTCCAATTATGGAGTACCCCAGCGCACCGTCAGTGGATTTGACCACCGCAAATTAGCGCTGCTGCTGGCCATCCTTGAGAAACATTGCGGATTAAATTTTTCGTTCTACGATGTATTTGTCAAAATTGCCGGTGGACTTCGTATTGACGATCCAGCTATCGATCTGGGGATTTCGGCGTCGCTATACTCCAGCTATGTGAATCAACCCTTAGATCATCAGTCAGTATATATCGGCGAGATTGGTTTAAATGGACAGGTGCGAAGTGTTTCCCAGCTTGATAAAAGAGTGGAGGAAGCCATGCGACTGGGTTTTCACTCCATTTTTATTCCTGCCTGGGAAAAATTAAAAGTTCCCTCTTCATCGAACCTCAACCTCAAACCTCTGAAACACATTTCCGATTTTATAAAAAAAGCTAACTTACACGATACGAAGAGTGAAAGATGATTTTCCAAAATTTACATTTCCATAAGACCATTCTTATCGGTTTGTGGGTCGGATTCTCTCATGTTTTATTTTCTCAGGAAATTACATCCACGGCAGGTGTCAATTGGTCGGTCCGCGCCATAATCGATGCTCAGGAAACTCCCACCGGGATATTGCAAAATGTCACTGCAATCGATCTGGATACCGAAGGTAATCTCTACATTATAGATAGTGGACGGAATCGTTTGCTCAAATATTCAGCTGCCGGAACATTTATGAAAGAAATAGGAGGATTTGGAAGGGGACCCGAGCAATTTAACGATCCACGCGATGTGGATGCTCATCTCACGCTAAATATCTTTGTGGCTGATTTTAACAACAATCGAATTGTGCGGTTTGATTCGAACCTAAATTACCTGAATGATTTTAATCCGGTCTTTAATAGTTCGTTTTATTTTGAAATGCCTTTAAGCGTGGCGGTGAATAACCAATATGATGTATTTATCCTGGAAGATTTAAATAAGCGCATTGTTAAAATTGGTCGCTTTAATCAGCCGCTGACGGTCTTTGGAGCGACTTCTGAGAATTTAGGTCAATTGCTGGGACCTTATCAAGTTACTCTGGGCAGTCGAAATATGCTTTATGTTTCTGATCCACTGAGTGGCTCAATTCAAATTTATGATTTCTTGGGAAATTATATTGGGAATATCATCCATCCTGATTTTATTGAACCAAAAGGAATTTTTACGACAGCACAGGGAGAATTGCTGGTGGCTGATCCCAAAGGTCAAACCATCTATTTTTTTAATCATCATCACCTGCTTGACGATATTCTGGATGTGAAGATTTTGGCGATCAATCCCCTGGATATTGCACTCTGGAATCCGGGCGCGGAAAGAAACCGCATTCTTTACATTGTTTCCTCTCGCGCTTGTGTTGTTCTCTCTTCTGAATAAACGATTTCTTCAAAAACTGCTTAGAATGAATGTTCGACGAACCGCTGAAATGTCATACTGAATTCATGCAGAAATATGTTTAATGATAATTCAGTAGTGTGAGGAGGCAATATTCCTCTATTTTCTTTTGAAATCATAAGTCCATCGGCGTGACCAGCATAATCCAAAATTTATATTTTTTTACTATCATTAAGGTTATATATTATTGATTCGAAGATTTAAATAAGTAATTTTTTACCATGGAGTATACAATGAATATTATCATAATAACAGTGGCTTTTATTAGCGGGTTATTTTTTGGAGCGATAGTTTATCATTTCCTTCGAAAACGGAAAATAAACCAGGCTGAGCAACGAGTCAAAGAGATGATGCATGAAGCTCAGAAGAAGCAGGAAAAAATGGAACGGGAGGCCTACCTGGCCGCCAAGGAAAAACTGTATCATGAAAAGAATCAATTTGTGAAGCAGATGAAGCAGCGGGAGAGTGAATTTAACAATATGGAAGAGCGTCTGCGGCAAAAGGAGAAGGAGATTAAAAAACAAGCCAGCAAATATCAGGAAAAAGAATGGCAGATAAATAAGCGGGAGCAGGAACTGAATAAATGGGAAAGAAGTATTCGTGAGAAAGAAAAAGAAATCAATCTACTTCGCGAACAACAGATGAAAAATCTGGAGGAAATCAGTGCGCTGACCCGCGAGGAAGCAAAAAAATTATTAATTGATTCTATGATTACTCAGGCGCGAGCTGAAGCGGCACAAAGCATTATCGATATCAAGCGTGAAGCCGAAGAACGAGCCCGCATAGAAGCCAAAGAAATTATGGCATTTGCCATTGAACGGATGGCGACCGAATACACGATGGAATCGACCTTGATATCGGTTGAGCTTCCCAATGATGAATGGAAAGGTATTGTGATCGGGAGGGATGGTCGCAATATTAAAGCGTTTGAAGCGGCTACCGGTGTAAAAGTGATTGTGGATGATACACCAGAAACAGTCGTTATGTCCAGTTTTGATCCGGTCAAGCGCGAAATCGCTCGAATTGCCATGGAGCGGTTGATTAAGATAAAAAATATTAATCCCAAAACCATTGAAAGCGAAGTTGAAAAAGCTTCCCGCGAGGTAGAAGCCAGCGTTAAAAAAGCCGCTGAAGAAACCTTGCAGGAATTGAAGATTAAAAATGTGCATCCTGATATGCGGGAATATCTGGGGAGACTAAAATATCGAACCAGCTACGGACAAAATATTCTCCAGCACTCGAAGGAAGTAGCCTGGCTGGCAGCAGGAATGGCGGCAGAATTGGGATTAGATGTTCATTTAGCCAAACGGGCAGGTTTATTCCACGATATCGGAAAGGCCGTTAGTGGGGACTCCGAAGGAAGCCATGTGTCAATTGGAGTCGAATTGGCAACCCGCTGTAATGAACATCCGGTTGTTATTAATTCTATTTTAGCTCATCATGAGGAAGCAGAACCTATTTCACCAATTTCCGTGTTAGTCACAGCGGCCGATCGCATCAGTGGGGCTCGCCCGGGTGCCCGGCGGGAATCCCTGGAAGCTTATGCAGAGCGAATTACTAAGTTAGAAGAATTGGCGAATTCCTTTGAGGGTGTGGGGAAAACTTATGCCTTATCAGCCGGTCGCGAAATTCGGGTAATGATTATACCGGAAAAAATTTCTGATAATGAGGCAAAGCTGCTGGCTTCTGATA
This sequence comes from uncultured Caldithrix sp., assembly GCA_964394475.1. Classification (GTDB taxonomy): domain Bacteria; phylum Calditrichota; class Calditrichia; order RBG-13-44-9; family RBG-13-44-9; genus RQOF01. Next base: position 61,795 of record CAYMXZ010000001.1, read on the forward strand.
TTGCTCGAAAAATTAAAGAGACCATGGAATATCCCGGCCAGATAAAAGTCACTGTTATTCGTCAAACGATTGCCAACAGTTTCACTGACGAATTTTTACCTGGACAAAATGGGAAGAAATCGGAACCTGTGGTGACTGAAAATTAATGAAAATCGATCGGGTAGCATTATGACAAATTTCTCTCTTGATTCGATCCATGCTCTGCAAATCGCCATGCAGAATGAAAAAGATACAATCCAGATTTATGAGCATATGCTCAACCATGTCCGGGATTCAAAAGGGAGAGAATTGATTCATCGTTTAATTATTGACGAACATCAGCATCAAGCCAGGATAAAAGAAAAGATTCTACTCGCAGGAGGAAGAATAGCCCCCCTTGATGTGACGATTGAGATTGGCTTTCCCAATCGTGAGCAGATTTTTGAAATGGAATTGGAAAACTGCTCGGTCTCGGAATTAATAAATATCGCCCTGCAAAGTGAACAAATGAATCGGGACTTTTACGATTACCAATTCAAAAGGGCCAGGAACAAGGAAGTAAAAAACATTTTCAAATGGTTAATGGATCAAGAAGATTTACATATTCAGAATTTACAGGAAGAGTATCAACAATATTTAGCGTGATAGACCATCGGGGTTCCGTTCCCACTTTCTAAAACATGTTCCTTTCATAGATTATCTGATCAGGACCATGCCTACTGACTGAAAGCAGAGGCTATTTTTCAGGAGAAAAGTAGGCGAGAAAAATTGTTTACAAATCTATATTTTTTTTTATTATATTCATTATCACAAAAGGATTGTTTGATAGCGAGGCGATGGAACCACTAAGAAAGTATCGTAAAGCCGGCAGCGCAGGATCTTTCTATTCCCGCGATAAATTAATCCTCGAACGCGAATTAAGCATGTTCTTAGAATCTGCTCCTACTCTCGAGCTGTCGCGTCCTATTCGCAGCATTATAGTCCCCCATGCCGGTTATCTTTATTCCGGCGGCGTGGCAGCGCGCGCCTATGCTCAGATATTAAATTCCCGGTACCGACGGGTCATTGTTATTGCCGTCAGCACCGAAGAGCAATACCCTTTCTGCAGTATTTATCCTGGTTTAGGCTATGAAACTCCCTTCGGTGAAGTTCCGATTGACCAACTTTACACCAAAAAGTTATGTTCCTATTCAAACTTAATCCAATTATCCGAAAGTGGGCATTCCACGAAGGAACATACCATTGAAGTTCAGCTTCCTTTTTTGCAATTATGCCTGGGAAAGTTTGACCTTATTCCCATCATGATGGGTGAGCAAAATTTAAATTTGATCAACAGCCTGGTAGAAGCGATTACTAAAAATATCCCGGCTGAGAATACCCTGATTGTAGCCAGCAGTGATCTTTCCCATGGCCATCCGGATCAAAAAGCACGGGTATTAGACCAGGTAGCCATTGATCTCATCAACCAATTCGACGAAAAGAGGCTCTGGCGAGAAATCCAAGAACAACAAACTGAGTTATCGGGTCATAGTGCGGTTATCGCTTCCATGAAAATAGCCAAAGCAATGGGTGCAAAAGATGCCAAGGTTTTAATCCATCGCCATTCGGGAGATATATCGGGAAATACCCGTGAAGTAGAAGGTTACCTCTCTGCTGTAATCTGGTAATGAAGGAGTTGATGATTGTGAAGAGAATTTTAGATTTATAGCAGCCCGGGAAATGATGAAGCAAGCGGAAAGGTGATCAAATAACAGGGGTAATTAGATGCGTGGCAGAATATTTCTGCTGATTTTATCAGTCATATTGTGGAAAGGATTTATCATGAATGCCGGCGATACCCAACCGATCGTAGGATTAAATCATGATGAAAAGGTGTATCTGCTTTCTCTGGCACGAAATACTATTTCACATTATCTGGAAACAAAAAAATTACCAACAACGACTCCGGTTAGTGAGAAACTGAAAGAAAAATTTGGTGTATTTGTAACTCTTCACAAGCATGGTCAATTGCGGGGATGTATTGGATATGTGGAAGGTATTAGTCCCCTTTATCAGGCGGTTATGGAAATGGCTAAATCAGCCGCTTTTAATGATCCACGCTTTCCTCCGGTTCAGAAGAATGAAGTTCCGGAATTGGAGATTGAAATATCGGTTCTATCGCCTTTAAAGAAAATAAAAGATGTGAAGGAAATTCAGGTCGGTAAGCATGGCATCATCATTCAGCAAGGTTTTCATCGCGGTCTTTTACTGCCACAGGTCGCTACCGAGTGGGGATGGAACCGTGAAGAATTTTTGCAGCAAACCTGTCATAAAGCCGGACTACCGCCGGAGGCCTGGAAAGATCCGTCCAGTGATATTTATATCTTTTCTGCCGAAATTTTTAATGAGAAGGACGTCAAGTAGAGCTTCAAATTACTTTTGCTAAATGAAGATTTGTCTGAACGAATTGGTTGAAAGGGAAGAAGATGGGAACTACCGCTAAAATACTGATTGGAATTCTGGTATTGATCGTTATAGTCGCCGTTATCGTCATCGGCTGGTTATTCAGTATACGAAACCAAATGGTGACTCTTGAAGAAAGCGTCAATTCGAGTTGGGCACAGGTGCAAAATCAGTATCAACGAAGATATGATTTAATTCCCAATTTAGTGGAAACTGTTAAAGGTTATGCCGCACAGGAGAGAGAAGTGCTGCTGGGGGTGACTGAAGCGCGGGCGAAAGCGGGTGGAGTAATGAATATGTCGCCCGAACTCTTAAATGATCCTCAGGCCTTTGCCCGTTTCCAGGAAGCGCAAGCTGGATTAAGCAGCGCCTTGCAACGTCTGTTAGTGGTGGTCGAACGATATCCGGATTTGAAGTCGAATCAGAATTTCTTAACCTTACAAGCCCAGCTGGAAGGCACTGAGAATCGAATCGCTGTAGAACGAAGAAGATTTAATGAACAGGTTCAGGCATATAATAGTTATATACGCCGTTTTCCGCAAGCCCTGGTGGCAAGCATTTTTGGATTTAAAACAAAGTCTTATTTTGAGGCTACCGCCGAGGCTGAACAAGCACCAAAGGTCCAATTTTAAAATACGGGCAAAGGCTGCTGGTGAGAAATTCTTATTCCAAAAAAATATTTTCGCGGGTTTCTCTCAATAGATTTTCCACCACATATCGATAATCAGCAGGGCGGTGTTTACTCCATTCGCGTTGGCGCAAGTAACTGGGACCTTTCTGGATAATTTCCTTTATAACAGCCAGATAAGGTTGTGTTTCTTGTAAATTTTTTTGCTCGGAATAATCCCAGATTTCCTGATATAATTCAAGCAAAGAATCCTTCAATTTTTTGGTGATACCTTTTTTGTTCAAGATGATTTCACCCTGGATTCCATAGCGCGCGGCCCGCCATTTATTCTCTTTTAAAATCCAGCGCTCCAGTTTTGGCATCTTCCCATTTAATTCAAACTCATCAGCAAATTTCCTCACTAAAAGATAAATCAAAGCCGTTAAAGCCAGATTTTCTTTCAGAGTGGGCATGGCATCGCATACACGCACCTCGATGGTGCCAAAAATAGGGTGAGGGCGTATATCCCACCACAGATCGCGCACCGTATCAATTGAATTGGATTCAATGAGTTTTTCCACCAGCTGGCTGTACATTTTCCAATTTTTAAAATAGTAGGGGATACCAGCGTTAGGGAGCTCTTCAAAGATTTTAATGCGGGTGGTGGCCAGGCCAGTATCAAATCCATTCCAGAAAGGAGAACTGGCGGAAAGAGAGATTAAATGCGGTAAATATTTGGTGAGCCGATTCATTACATAAATCGCTTTATCGGCATTATTTATACCGATATGCACATGCAGTCCAAAAATCAAAAACTGCCGCACTGGCCATTGGATTTTTCGGAGGAGATTCTGGTAGCGTTCTTGTTCAGTGATTTGTTGCTCCTGCCAGTTTGAAAAAGGATGACACCCCGAGATGAGAATATTTATTTCATGCTCATGGGCAATTTCCTGAATGATCTGCAAGTTTTTTTTTAGTACGCCTTCTAACTCGGTAATCGTTTGACAAATCGGCGTATTAATCTCAATCGTTGAATTAAACAGTTCCGGTTTGAAATAAATTTCACCGGGCAGTTGCGATAAAATAATCTCAGCACCAGGAACTAAATCCGCCGTGCGCTGGCTAATCGTTTGAACTTCCAGCTCAATTCCAATACTATAATTCGGTACGGCATTAAAATTGATATACATAGGACTATGACTAATGACCAAATAATGAGGGACTAAATTTTAATAAATGCTTGAGAGTAATGCAAATTAAAACGACAGCCTCTCAATATTTTTTTAATTTGTCATTCACGAGGTTGAGCATGATTGATTTTGCCCGATTAGGAAGGAAGGCACTTTTAAAACCATCCAAAATGATCGACTTTAAATCATCCATATTTAAGTTGTGGTATTTGGCTATTAGATAGAGTTCATTGGTCAGATTAGTATCAGAGACCAGTCGATTATCGGTATTGATAGTTACTCGCAGACCATAGTCGTAATAGAATCGAAAGGGGTGAGAATCAAAAGACTTCGCTGCGCCAGTCTGTACATTGCTGGTCAGGCATATTTCTAACGGAATGCGGTGATCATTGATGTAATTGAGCAAATCACCATCTTCATAGAGTCGGGTACCATGACCAATGCGGTGAGCACCACAATCGTGTATGGCCTGATGAATGCTCTCCGGTCCAAATGCTTCTCCGGCATGAGCGGTGGTGTTGATATTATTTTTCCGAATAAGAAAAAATGCTTCTTTGTGATCTTTGGCGGGGTAATTTTCTTCCTGACCGGCCAGGTCAAAACCGACTACCCCTTTATTTTTATAAAATACCGCCAATTCCGCCAGTTTTAGCGAGGTTTCGGGATTGATGTTGCGCATACCGCAGATGATAATGCCGGTTTTAATATTAAATTTTTTCTCAGCTTCCTGCAATCCACTCAGAACGGCATCGACAATCGTCGTCAGTTTTAGTCCCCTCTGGATATGCAGAATGGGAGAAAAACGAACCTCCATATACCAGATATTTTCCTCGGCGGCATCCTCGGCCAGCTCATAGGCAATACGGTATAAAGCTTCGGGTTCTTGCATGACGGATAAGGTGATTTCGAAACCCTGCAAATATTCGCTCAGACTTTTGCAATGACTGCCACTTTTCACCAATTTGGCCAGCTCGGTCGGATTAGAGGTAGGCAAAGAAATGTGTTGTTTCCTGGCTAAATCAATCAGTGTATCTAACCGCAGAGAACCATCCAGATGGACATGCAAATCAGTTTTCGGTAATTCTTTAAGTAATTCTCGCGGTATTTCCATTGAAAGATTCCCTGCCGGTAATGCACAAACTACGATCCTGCTTTCATTTCACCGATTGAACAGAATCGGGGGCAGCCGGGATGGGCATGGCCGGTTTTTCCTCTGGTTTAATCGGACTCAAGGTAATGAGACCCGCTTGTCGGAGTTGATCAAATCGTTGCTGCGCCAATCTGGACCATTCCGTTCCCTGGTATTTGATTATGGTGGTCTGATAAGCTAAACCTGCTTCCTGATATTTTCCCAGCTTGCTATACAATTCACCGATCTGAAATTGCGAATATGATTTTGCTTTCATATCGTCACTGTTCGGGTAATCCACGGCTTTCTGATAATAGCTTAGCGCTTTCAGATAATCTTCTTCCTCTTTAGAAACACCGGATTGCCGTCCATACAAAGCCGAGACCTCGTAGTATTTTGCCATTTCGTTGTAAATTTCAGGAACACGACTGGGAACTAAATTTTCACGAATCAAATTGTACAACAAATTAAATCCCTGTTCAAAATCGCCCATATTGTTGTAGGCTCGAGCCATGCCTAATACCGCATCGATATACTCTCGACTGGTGGGATAGCGGTTATAAATGACTCCATAAGCCTGCAGGGCTTCTTCCATATTGCCTTCCAGGTAAGCACGATTTCCTTTATTGAGTAATTCTATCGGTTGCATTCCTTCCATTGATTGAATAGATGTTTGTTTTTTTCCGCAGCCCGCTAACCAGATAAAAATAATGAGGAGCAGAATTATGCATTTTTTCATATTAGACCTCCTTCAGCAATTCAGATGATGATTTTTGTCTTGCCAATAAAAGTTGAAGTTGTCTCCAGGCATTATCGATAATTTGTTCTTCTGAGTAATTGTTTATTTTTTTATTAAACACCATCCATTTTCCATCTATCATGACATGCCATACATTTGAGGTATTGCCAGAATAAACTATTTGTGAATAAATATCATCGGCAGGGATACTATGGACTTTATTCAACTCCAGCACGACCAGATCGGCTTTTTTGCCCACTTCCAGACTGCCAATTTTGTCGCTCAGACCTAAGGTTTTTGCCCCTCCACGGGTGGCCATATCAAATACCATTTTTGCTGAAATTGAATTTACCCCAGTTCGAGGTTTTTGGATTAACGCAGCCAGACGCATCTCATTAAAAATATCCAGATTATTGTTACAGGCGGCACCATCCGAACCCAGACTTACATTTATTCCTTTGTCCAGGAATTCAGGGATTGGTGCAATACCAGAACCTAATTTAAGATTCGCGGTGGGACAATGTAAGACATTTATATCATAGTCGGAAATCCATTGAATTTCTCTCTTTGATACCCAGATGCAGTGTGCCAGGCAGAGATGAGACGAGGCCAGATTATATTTCACAAAATATTCCAGATTTGAATATCCAGTAAAATCTTTAACCATCTGCCATTCTCTCTTATTCTCTGCACAATGGCTGTGAATAATCAAATCGTAAGCCTTTGATAGTTCTTTAACTTCCTCCCATAATTTCGTACTGCAGGAAAGAACAAATCGGGGTGCTAAGGCATACTGGATTCGTCCCTCATCATAATGATGCCATTTATCGATTAATTCTTTCGTGGAGGCGATCACCTGCTCGGTCTCTTGTTTAAATGATTGAGTACCAGTATCCATCATTACCATCCCACTCGCTCCCCGTATACCGCTACTGGCCAATTCTTCAAAAATGATTTCCTGATAGGTGGGATTCCCCATATCTAAAATGCAGGTAGTTCCGCTCAACAGTAATTCGGCTAATCCCAGGCGCGCAGAAGCCCGGAGGGATTCTTCGTTATGAGCTATTT
>CAYMXZ010000002.1:0-43119 GCA_964394475.1 uncultured Caldithrix sp.
CAGAAAACAAACTTGAAAGCAATATCCCTTTAACCGTAGGTGCTCCAGCTCCAATGCCTGCTACCGCCATTCCTTTAAATTCTCCACCGCAACCAGCACCCAGTCCACCCATGGCGAGGCCTGTCATATCTTCACCAGCACCCGTTCCTAATCCTCCGATCGCAATTCCTTTCATGTTTTTACCTGTCCCGGCACCTAATCCACCAATAATGATACCCGCCAGGTCTTCGCCAGCTCCAGCACCTAATCCGCCAATTATTATTCCTTTCATGTTTTTACCTGCGCCTGCACCTAATCCGCCAAAAACGATACCGGTCAAGTCCTCACCTGCTCCAGCGCCTAATCCACCAACTATTATTCCTTTCATATTCCTGCCACTTCCGGCTCCTAATCCACCCAGAAAAATTCCCTTCATATCGCTTCCGGCTCCAACACCCAAACCACCAATAGCTAAACCACAAGCGTTGTTCCCGGAACCAACTCCCAGTAATCCCATGGATACACCCCGAAGTTCCTGATCGGCTGCTGCACCTAAAATTCCTATCTGTATTCCGCGCAGATAACCGGCTTCCGGTAATAATCCCACAGAAAGGCCGGTGACCCGGGCTTGTTCGTTTTCTTTCGCTTTCCACAGGGTAATATTTATTCCACGAATATGCTCAACCTGACGGTCACGAAGATTCATTCGCACGCCGGAAAATTCCTTCGAGTTTCCAAAACTAATTCCAGCCTTAGAAGTCGGGAAGGATAATGCCTGACTAAAGGAGGAATGCTGTTGAAATAAAAAAAATAAAAATACCCAAACGAATAGGACTAATTTTTTTACCTCCCATTTCGAGCTTGCTAAAAAAAACGGTGTTGCCTGATTTTCCATCTTTCTCTCCGTCATTTGAAAAGGTTCATGTTTTGAAGCATTCATGATTGGTTAACCTCTTTTTCAATTTATTTTTTTTCAGCTATACGGAATAAAAGAATATTTGTTTACTGCTTTTTTCTTTTATCAATTGCGTTCTATTGCTAAGTGGGTAATACATTTTTTAAATAAGATGGTTGTGGAGTATAAGATTTATTCTCGTAAACAAGATAAAAGATAACGGGGTTTTTCAAGAAAATAGTGATGTATTTTTGATTTCTTTTTACGATGCTTTTTCCTGGAGTGAATGGTAAACGACGCTGAGGAGTTCATTCATCGAAAAAGGTTTACGAAGAAAAAAATATCCCAGATTTTGAATTTCTGCTCGATCACATTTGTCACCTGCATATCCACTGCATAAGATAACCGTCAAATCCGGCTTATCAACGGTCATCGTTTTTGCAATATCTAAACCACTTCCATCTGGTAAAATGACATCTGTTATCAGTAGTTTTATTTCATCCTTAAGCTCAGAATATAATGTCAATGCCTCCTGAGCGTTGCCTGCCAGGAACACTTTAAAACCCTTTTCTGTTAACAGAGTACCGATAAAATCTCGAATTCCCTCCTCATCTTCAATAACCAGAACTACCTCGCCTTTACTCTGGAAAGTGATTTTAGATAATTGATCTTTGTCTGCTTTGGTCGATTTTACAAACGAAGCTGGCAGATAAATTTCGAAAGTGGTTCCTTTATCCAGCTCGGTTGTGACATTTATCCAGCCATGATGTTGGGTGATAATTCCATAAACAACTGAAAGCCCCAGACCTGTTCCCTTCCCCTGTTCTTTGGTGGTAAAAAATGGTTCGAACAAGTGTTGATAAACCTCCTGAGTCATTCCGGTACCTGTATCTGAAAAGGTTAATCTTACAAATCGACCAGGCCGGGAACGGGGAATCTTTTCACTCTGACTTTTATCGATCACCACATTGTTGGTGGCAATAAAGATTGTACCTCCTTTGGGCATGGCATCGCGCGAATTAACTGCCAGATTCATAATTACCTGCTCTAAGTTTCCCTCATCCGCATAAACTCTCCACAAATTTGGAAAAAAGTTTGTTTTAATCTGGATGTCTTCACCAATCACCCGCTCTAACAATAGCAACATGTTCCGAATAGTCTCATTAATATTGAGCGAGATGGGTTCCATAATTTGTTTACGACTGAATAAAAGCAGCTGATGAGTCAAGTTGCTGGCAAGTTGTACCGCTTTTTGAATCTGTTTCAAGTTTTTTTGTAGAGGATCTTTCTCCTTCACCATCTGCAAACTTAAATCAGTGAACCCCCTTATAGTTGTTAAAAGATTATTGAAATCATGAGCCATTCCTCCGGCTAAGGTTCCCACCGCTTCCATTTTTTGGGCTTGCAAAAGCTGAGCATGCATTTTTTCCCGTTCTTGTTCAATTTCCTTTTGCTGAGTAATGTCCATGTGAGTACCTAACATTCGACCTGTTTTTCCCGACTCATCTGGAACCACTCTGCCGCGTGTGATAAACCATTTAGTCGAACCCTCTCGATGCACCATCCGATAGCTCAAATCTACCTCGGACAATCTTCTCTGTAAAACTGAATCATATTCCTGTTTAAATTTTTCGACATCGTCGGGATGAATTAGTTTTATCCACTCTTCCAATCGGTTGGCAATTTCATCATCGGTGTAACCTAAAATGGCTTTCAGAATTGGATCGATGTACATCTGTTTTGTTTCTAAATTTAAATCCCATACTCCTATTTTGGCGGCAGTGGTTGCCATCTTATATCTGCGTTCGCTCTCCCTTAAGGCCTCTTCGGCTCTTTTTTTCTCCGTGATGTCCTCATAGCTTCCAAATAAACCAATAATCTCACCCTGTTTATTCTGCAGCGGAATTTTGGTAGTTCTTAACCAAAGGAAAGATCCATCTTCACGGACCTGCGGTTCTTCATAATTAATTTTAGAAATATTTTTTTCGATGATTTCTGTATCATCCGAACGATATAACGGAGCGGTTTTTTTCCAGGAAAGCTCAAAATCATTCTTACCCACTATCTCCTCTGGTGAGTCTAATCCGGCATCCTGGGCAAAGGCTTTATTGCAACCCATATAAATAAAATTTTTATCCTTCCAGAATAATCGGGTGGGGATAGTGTCCATGACCAGTTGCAACATTTGTTGAGAATCTTTCAAATCTTCCCGGGCTTTTTCCAGATTGACTCTCGTTCGAACCGATGACAATCCGAAAGAAAGATCGGCGGCTAAATCGATTAGAAATTTTAATTCCTTTTCCTCAAAAGCACCTGCTTCTGCTGAGTAAATTGCCAGAACCCCAATGAGCTGCGACTGCTGTGATAAAGGCAAAATTACTACTGAAGTATATCCTAATTTTCTGGCATCGGAGGGCGCAACCATCCCGGCTGGCTGATAAGAAATAATATTTTCCAGGAAAGGTTGGCCGGAGCGAATAGAAGGTAAAATGATCGGCATCTTTTGGATCAGCGAATGAATAGAATCAAGTAATTGGCCTTCCTGATCTCCAGCTAAACCTTTATAAACGACCGGAATTAACTGGTTAGACTGAGCGTGATCGAAAAAACCTATCCATACAAAACGATATCCCCCATCGCGAATGATGATATGACAGATTTCTTCCAATAAGGCGCTTTCATTTTCCGCTCTTACCAAAATCTGATTACACTCATTCATCATTTTTAGTAGGCGATTAATTGCCGGGAAGCCTTCCGCCCCATCGCCCGCTGAAGCAGCAAAATTATTGGTATTTTTTATCTTATTGTGATTTTCCATATTTCCTTTAATAATTGAGATATACCAGTTGAAGAACCATATTTTTTATACATTAATTGATAACTCATGTGTATACCAAAAAAAGGCCAGGGTACCAAGCGATAACCATCTTCATCGCCATCACTTGCAAGAATGGCGAGTCGAATCAATATAACTCCATATTTCCGACGACTGAACTAAAAAATGCCTGATCAATTTTTCTTTTTCAGGCTGGTAACAGGGGATTGTTTACCGGTAGAACGTACTAATCGAATATCATCGATATAAATGTCCATGGGAGAGCTCAACCTGACAGCAAAAATACCAAAACTTGTGATTTTGTTTAACTGCATCAGGCGATTGTGGGGCGCCGTTCTGACATCTTCCAGAGAAACTTTTAGCTGATTCCAGCCGGGGTGTAAGATCAGCCGTCTGTTAAAGCGGTCCTCATATAATTGTCCAGTTTCGACATGCTGGGCATCGTGGATTCGACAGGCAAGATTCAGGGAGGAAGGGAGCGGATTATATACTGCAAAAAATAAACTATCCCATCCTTCCCAGTTTTGTGGAAAATATTTTAAGAATACTCCTGAATATTCAGCGGTGCTCAGACTGATCCGTAAGGAGTGCTTTCCTTCAAATGCCAAAGCAGTCGTCCTGGCTTTTGCTTCCTTCGGTTCCCAGCGCTCAATTTCAAAGGGTGTTTCAAATCCTGACAATACAGGGAACTGGTAGCGACTCCATATCTCATCTACCACTGCTTTAAAGGGAGCAAATAATTCGACGAAAATGAGTAAAATTACCAGCAGGCGAATAATGAAAATCTGGCGGAGGCGGTTCTTTATATTAATGGAAAAAAAGACCCATCCTGCCATACAACCTAAAAAGTCCCTCCAAACATCTCCGAATTCAGAGAATCGGGAAAATTTTCGCTGGACGAATTCCAGAAGTATTCCAGTGGACAGCGTAATAACCACCAGTACCAGCAACTGAACCACAGGAGTCTGCTTCTTCAAGAGATCCCATCGTCGCAACAAAACCACGGTCAGCAATGTATACAGGACAATATGTCCCTGATCCCAGAGGCGTTTATATGATCGGGGAGAATAATAATAATCGGGACCGGCAAAAAAGAGAAAAAAAATGCCTAGCAAAAGCAAAATAAAAAGGATGGTATCAACTCGTGTCTTTCTCATACTCTCGTCAAATTGAACTTTCTGAAAATATTAAGCATATATTATATGTTTAGAAAAGCCTATTTATTAAAAAAGTTTTTTATAGATATTCAGGCATCAAAGGCAATCAATGATTAACTCGAACAGAAAGTGACATAGTGAAGGTTTTCGACCGGTGAAGTGAGTTTAGAAATTTCTTTTAAAAAAAATTATTTTATTAATGGTAACTCTTATATATTTAGCACAGTTATTAATCAAATAATCTATGAAGTTATCATTTTTAATCATTTGGGGCTTATTTTTATTTTGGTTCTTCTTCCCGGTAGAAGTATCCTCGCAATGGTTCTATTACGGTCGAAATAAAGTCCAATATACCGACTTTGACTGGTATGTTTTGCAGACCGATCATTTTGATATTTATTATTATCCGGAGATGGAAGAATTAGCGGAAAATGGAGCCTACTTTGCGGAAGAAGGCTATCATTATTTAGAAAACAAATTCAACTTCACCATAAATCGAAGAATTCCCCTCATATTATATAGCTCTCATCTCCACTTTCAGCAAACCAATGTTACCCCTTCATTCATCCCGGAAGGTGTGGGTGGCTTTTTTGAATTTCTGAAAGGCCGGGTCGTCATCCCTAGCGATGGTAACATCAATATGTTTCGCAAAGTCATTTTCCACGAGCTGATCCATGTCTTCATGCACAGTAAAGTGTATTATGTGAACAAAGAGCGTTCTCGTTTCGAAGGAACCTATCCCCCCTTATGGTTTATAGAAGGATTAGCAGAGTATTGGTCATCCGAATGGGATGCACAAGCCGAGATGATCATGCGCGATGCCGTCCTGAATAATTATGTGGTACCCCTCTCCCAGATTTACCAGATTCAGGGGACGTACATGATGTATAAAGAAGGACAGGCCATCCTTAAATACATTGCGGAGACTTATGGCGAAGAGAAAATACTACAAATGCTGGAAGAGATCTGGAAGTACAGTAAATTCTCCGATGTCTTCAAAGATGTTATGGGGAAAACCTATGAAGAATTCGATGTCGAGTGGATGTATTATTTGAAAAAAAAGTATTATCCGCTTCTGCAGCATAATGATTTTTCAAAAATGGTGACCGCAACTATTGTCTCTAAGGGATACAATTTCAATCCGGCCTTCTATCGGGATGAAAGTGGCACGGAACAGGTTGTATTTATTGGAAATCGAGGCGGTTATTCCAATATATACTTGCAGGAATTAAAACCATTGAAATTACGCCAGCGGGAAAAACCTAAAACGATAGTCAAAGGAGAACGAACCTCAGATTTCGAATCTTTTCACCTTTTTACCAGCAAAATAGATGTGGATAAAAAAGGAAATCTGGTTTTCTCGTCCAAGAGCAAAGAGAACGATGCGCTGTATATCTTTAATCTTCCTGAAATGCGGGTGATAAAAAAATATTACTGGGATAAACTGGTGAGTATTTCTTCACCATCATTCTCACCTGAAGGAGACAAGATCGTTTTTACAGCGGTCGATTTCGGCGGTAAACAAGATCTGTATCTCTTCGATCTTCCCCAGCAGCGCCTCTTGCGATTGACCGATGATTTTTATTTGGATCAAGCCGCTTCATTTTCTCCCGATGGAAAAAAAATTATCTTCTCTTCCGACCGAACGCAATTCGGAGTTGACTGGTGTTATAATCTTTTCATTTATGATCTGACTACTGATCTGATCTACTATCTTACCACCGGGCCTTATCAAGATAATACCCCTGTATGGTCTCCCGATGGTCGCTATATAGCCTTTACATCCGATAGAGATTCTTCCTTTAATATCTGGATAGCGGATCTTTCTTCCATTTCAGAATGGACTGCCGACAGCTATTTAAAAGTCCAGCTAAAACAAATTTCAAAATTTACCAATGCAGCCTTTAATCCTGAATGGGTAGACGATAATCGTTTGTTATTTTCGGTATATGAAAACAACCGTTTTGAAATTCGGCAAATGGATCAATTATCTTCTCGAATCGATTCCACTCATTCAACTATTTCCAATATACCACTATTTGGTCATCGCCAATGGCAGTTCAGTCGGTTATCGGGAAGCAAAATACAATCTAAATTGCGCTATCGGAAAAAATATCAACTGGATATTGCGCAGGCTCAGGTGAGCCAGGATCCCTTCTGGGGGACAACCGGTGGTGCTATCTTTGCTTTTACCGATGTGCTGGGAAATGATCAGTATTATTTTATGTTGTATAATAATGCTCAAAGTCGTGGTGATTTTTTCAGGAGTTTCAACGGAGCCATCACGAAGGTCTCTCTGGAGAAGAGAACAAATTATGCCTTTGGTGCTTTTCGATTTTCCGGACGCTATTTTAATTATCGCGATGGATATTATTATGAAGATCGGGCCGGTGGCTTTTTTACCATCAGCTATCCTTTCTCACAATTCCAGCGCCTGGAATTTAATACGAACTTGAGTTATTCCGATAAAGATGTCTACGGATTAAGGCGCCGGCACTCCATCATTACCGGAAACTCCATTTCTCTGGTTTCAGACAATTCCATCTGGTGGTATACTGGACCCCTGGAAGGACATCGCTATAATTTAACGATAGCCAATACTTATGACCTGCGGTGGTCAAATGTAAATTACTATACCTTTTTAGCCGATTTACGTCAATACATTCGTCTGGCACCACGCTTAACACATGCCATTCGATTCCTTATATTATATAATGAAGGACAGGAAGCACGTTGGTACTATCTGGGAGGCAGCTGGGATCTGCGCGGCTACCGACAATGGTCAATTCGAGGGGAAAAAATAGTCTTGATATCCAACGAGATTCGCTTCCCCTTTATTGATTATCTGGGTATCAAATTCCCTTTCATGGGAATAGGTTTTCACACGATACGGGGAGCTTTATTTTTAGATGCCGGTAATGCCTGGAATGATCGCTGGGAAGGTTTTTTAGGAAGTACCGGCTTTGGTTTCCGCATGAATGTGGGCGGATTTTTAGTTCTCCGATTGGATATTGGTAAAAAAACGGACTTTAAAAAGTTTACTTCAGATTGGTTCACTCAATTTTTCTTTGGCTGGGATTTCTAAAAACGAAGATGAAAAATAAATTAATACTCTACAGCTTTTTTAGCCTGATATTCGTCACCGTATTCTGCGCTGGATGGGCGAAATTAAAATTTTCCAGCGAATATGCACAGACCTCCGCTCCCGCCAGTCCAACACCTTTTCTATCCAATCTCAGACAAAACTCAGTGGACAGCGATATTTCTCCCCCTTATAAAATTATCTGGGAAACCGGTGTGAAATCAATGGTGTCCGATCAACCTCTGGCCTTTGATCAGTATCTGGTTTATACCTTAAAAAATGGTACCATCGGTTTTCTGGATATCCAGACGGGAAAAGTGATTGCAGAAAATCGCATTGCCCCGGCTTTTGAACACGCTCCAGTGATTGACAAATACACCGTTTTCTATGCTGCTAATTTGGGCAAAGAAACCCTGGTTTCCTTTAATCTCTTAGAACTCCGAAAAAATTGGATTGTTAATTTGCCTCACATTTATACGACTCCTCTAACCTGGAAAAATTATATTTATGTTGGAAGTAAAGAGAGGAGTTTCTTTGCCGTGGATAAAATGAGTGGTGAAACTCGATGGCAATATCACGCTAACGCTTCTCTTTTTGGTACTCCTGCAGAACAGGACGGTAAAATCTATTTCTGCGATGTAAAAGGTTCAGTGTATTGCATTGATGGCCTCACCGGTGAATTGCAATGGCGCACAAAATTACTTCCCAATATATACGGAGGACCAGTATTGGGCACTCAACAAGTATTTATAGGAAATACGGCCGGGATTTTAAATGCCTTAGAGGCTACTACTGGCAAAATACTATGGCAGACAGCGACCGGAGGCTCAATTTATTCGAATATTGCACTGAAGGAAAACCTGCTTTATGTTGGCAACAACTCGAATAAAATGCTGGCCATTAATGCCCAGGATGGCCAAATACTCTGGGAATTTCAAACCAAAGGAATTATCAATTCGGCACCATTAGTGGGAAAAAATTTCCTTTATTTTGGAGCATGGGATAAAAATTTTTACATCTTATCCCGATATTCTGGAGAACTGATTCAAAAGATTGAATTCAAAAGACCGGTAAAATCATCTCCATTGCTTTATGAAAATAAACTTTTTTTACATATAGCCAATGATCATTTGTATTGCATCGGAACAGTTGATTCACCATCCGGTGGAGTAAAGAGATGATAAAAACTTTTATTTTTATTTGTCTGTTATCATGGGTGGCCGTCTGCTGGTCTCAGTCAGAGTATGCTCACTTATCAGTCTATTCTACCCCCCAGAATATCACCATTCGTTTGAATTCAATTATATTGGGGACAACTCCTCTGCAAGACATTCATGTTGAGCCTGGAAGATATCAGATAGAAGCACTTGTGACCGAACCAGGAATTTGGTATAACCATAATTTAGTTAAAGAAATCCAACTTTGGGCTGGACAGGATACCACCATCTATTTTCAGATTCCTTCTCTGGTAAAGATTAATTCTATCCCTTTTCATGCCCGACTACTGCAGGAGAATCGTTTCATCGGACTCACCCCATTATTTTTAGATTTCAACCAATTTCAGGGGAAAGAATTCTTCCTGGAAAAAACCGGTTATAGAAGTGTTCACTTTGTTTTATCCTCTGCCCGATCTCAAGTATATATCCTTGATCCCCTCGAGCTTGCTGTATCCAGTGAAGAACACCATTCCTTTGTGAATTCACTTTTCCGCAGCCGTCTAAAAACTAAATTTATACTTTTAGGTGGCACAGTTGCCTCACACTGGCTGGCATTTTATTTCAAAAATATGGCCGATGAAAACTACAATAGCTATCTAAAAACCGGAAATCCTCAACATATGCAGAAATATTGGGACAATACCCAGAAATACGATCGCTGGTCTGATATTAGCATTATCGTCTCCTATACTTTTTTAGGCGGGCTCATTTACACGGTGCTTTTGGATTGATACTTTTAAAAAATGTGCTTTTAAAATATTTCAAAAAAAAGTGCTTGACAAGTTTAAGAAATTATATTATTTTTGTTGCGACCTGAAAAGGTCAAAAACCTCCCTCCCAACTCCGCAGGGGACACGTTCAGTGTCCCCTGTTTTATTTCTCTCTGTTTCCAGTAAAATTTTTAGTAACCTTTAAAATTTTTTTTTTATTTAAATTTACAATTATATTAAAAGGTAGTTTTTTCGTTGAGGCATTGAGATGAAAATCGTTTCCAAAATCGTTCTGCTCACTTTTATGATCGTATCACAAAATATCGGTCAATCATTCATACCTCTGACCGTAGAATACGCTCTTTTTCGAGCTTCTGAAAATCAAAGCTATCTGGAAGTATACCTGTCATTTTATGAAAATAATCTGAAATATATCCAACAGAATGACCGCTTTATCGCTGAATACCTCGCTACCGCTGAAGTGATACAAAACGATAGTGTGGTCGATCGAAGATTCGACCGAAGGATAAGCGCCATCGATACCGCCAATGCCCCTACGACTATGCGGCAATTTTTAAATCTGTTTAAATTTTATCTGGAACCCGGATCGTATGCCGTTCGTATCCGGGTACAGGATCAACATTCCAGTGGAAGTGGTGAATATCTTTTCGATTTAACTGTTCCACCCTTCGGCTCTGATCATCTGACAATGAGCAGCATCCAGTTGTGCAGTAAAATAAATCCTGCCAGCGGTGAGAATGAATTCGAAAAAAATTCGTTCATCACTGTTCCGAATCCGGAAAATCTGTTTAGTATTTCACAACCAGTGCTCTATTATTATGCCGAGTTATATAATTTACAATATGATACTGCTCAGCCAGGCACCTACTTAATCCACACCACGATTACGGATCTGCAGGGAAATATTGTGAAAGATTACCCGGTAAAAAGTTATAAAAAACCGGGATCATCAGCCGTGGTGGTCGGTGGGTATAATATCGTTACATTGTCGCCGGCCAATTATTACCTGAATATGGAAATCAAAGATGAGCAGACCCAAGCCACGATTCGAGGTTCAAAAAAATTCTCATTTTATAAACCCACCGAACGCGATTTACAGACAACCGATTCCGCATTTGCATCGAGCCGTACACCACTCGGTGAAAATGAGTATCTCAGTTATAGCGAAAAAGAACTTGACAAAGAATTTGCTCAGGCCGAATACATCTCCACCAGGGAGGAACGACAAACCTATAAAAACCTGAATCTGGAAGGAAAGCGAATATTTCTGGCGAAATTCTGGAAGAAACATGATAGTAATCCTCAAACCGAAGTCAACGAATTCAGAAAACAGTATCTGGAATTAGTTAATTATGCCAACCAGAATTATGGTGCCATGCGAAAAGAGGGGTGGAAGACCGATCGAGGTCGGGTTCTATTAACCTATGGTATGCCCAGTGAAATCGAAAGATATTATATGGAAATGGATAAGAAACCTCATGAAATCTGGCATTATCAGCAGTTAGAAGGAGGAGTGATTTTCGTTTTTGCTGACATTTCAGGGTTCGGAGAATTTGATCTTCTGCACTCTACTTTTAGCCGCGAACTTCAACAACCCAACTGGGAGAGATTAGTCACTAAAACACCGGGAAGTCTGCAAGAGGATCAGCAGTTCTAAGGGAGAGTATCAGGAAAAAACGATTCAGGATTTTATTCAAACTTTAAGAGCGGAGCTCGATTTACACTCTTCCTGCGGAAGATCGTCGGCTTCTCGATCCAGCCCGCAATAATCTGCCCTCACATAACAACTCCGATAATCGGCTATGCCTTTCAGGCAAATCAGGCGGCGATTCGAATAGGTATGATGATCCTTATGATACTCCACATCCACTAACGATCCATAAGGACATTGCAGGCAACCTTCCGGTTGAACGGTAAACTCAGTGGCAGTCTCACGGGCCAATTGAGTGAAGGAATCATTCCAATCGAGCGGAATACCCTTCTGCAAAACCTCCGTTCTTCTAATCCGCGACAGGATCAATCGTCCGTGATCAACCTTTAAATCAGCCACGCCTTCCAGGAAGGTACCACTGCCTAAATCCAGCTGCTTTAAATGATTGGCTGAAATTAATCCATAGATTGGATCTTCAAAATGCAGGCGATCCAGAAAAATTTCCTTAAAAACCAGAATAAACCCTTTGAAGGAAAGAAATTGGGTCTGGGGATAGACCTTCTTGACAAAATGAGGTTTTATATTTTCGATTTTACCAGAAAATTCCAGAGCCTTAAATTGATGTTCCTGCAGCCAATCCTCAAAATCATCCAGCTCATGGCGGAATTGGCGATATTCTTCCTGACTAATCTGCAGTTGAGGATAATTATGAATCTTTTCCTCATAAAAATCGCGACAACCAAAACACTTTCTACCGACATGGGAATATCCGCGATAACAGGTTTTCTTTTTATTCAATTGTTTGCAGCGCCAGCGAAAATAAATGCAACCATCAGGATAACAGGCTTTTTCCTTCAGAATATGATATACTGAAATTTTATTTTTAAAATTCTGATGGGATTCATGGATGCAACGGAAAATCTGCGTGTTTTTATATAAATTCTTCATCGTTCGCCCCCACTGAAAAATAGGAAAAAAAATCCCTGATTCATAGAGAGATTTTATCATCAATCATAATATCCTGTTGACACTTTCACCATTTTTCGTTAGTTTAATTTAGCAACATCATTCAAATAGATTTGGCGAAATAAGAGAAGCTTAAAATCAAATGGAAATAGCTGCTTTAATCATCAGCGCCGGATTTTCCAGACGAATGCAAAGTTTCAAACCCCTTCTGACCTACGAGGGGGTACCTTTCATTATTTCTATTATTTTTAAATTATATTCTCATCTGAAAAAAATTTATATTGTCACCGGTTATCGAAGGGAAGATATCGAAGAGACACTTCACCAATGGTTAAATCGTCAGCCAGAACCAACATTTCTACAAGCCCACCACCTTCTGGAAAGCGAATGGAACTCATTGAAAGATCACGTCCATTGTGTTTATAATGCCGAATATGATCAAGGAATGTTCTCTTCGCTACAAAAAGGGTTGTCCCATTGTCACGATAACAATTGGGTTCTGTATCACTTTGTCGATCAGCCCCATATTCCTCGCTCCTTTTACGGTTTATTTCTGCATCAAATCTCACCCGACTATAACTGGATTCAACCCTGCTATCAACATAAAAAAGCTCACCCGTTGCTTTTACATCGATCGCTGTTTCCTCTTATCCTGCAGGAGAGAAATACTTCTTCACTCCAGGCAATATCCCAACATCCCCTGGTGAAGAAAAAGCTGTGGGAATGCCAGTATCCACAAGTTTTACAGGATTTTGATTCACCGTCAGATTATCAATCAGGAGAATAGTTTGGTATGGAAATTTGTAATCAGATGGCAAATCTGGTAAAGGAAAATCAACCGTTTGTTCTTGCTACCATCGTCAAAACAGAGGGGTCGGTTCCGGGAAAGATTGGTTTTAAACTGCTTTATCACTCCTCTGGAAAAATTACCGGCACAGTGGGAGGCGGAGCATTGGAGAAGGAGGTCATTACGGAATGTGAAAAGCGATTGATGAAGAACATTTCCGGCACCAAAGAGTATCTCTTGACTGACAAACCCTCAGCTGGTAAAAAGACTGAAGATGTTACGGTTATTCCGATGATGTGTCAGGGTCGGGTCTGGATCTACTATGAGGTGTATCAAACGAGTCCGACTGTTTATATATTCGGTGGGGGTCATGTAGGTCAAGCGCTTTCCTATTTTCTGGCAAAATTAAATTTTCGGATCATCCTGATCGACAATCGTCCAGAATTCGCCAATTCTGAGAGAAATCCTTACGCCCACCAGATTGTTCTGGAGGATTATCTTAAGTTTTGTCAGGAATTTCAACCACCTCCCCAATCATTCGTGGTGGTCGTTACTCATGGCCATCAATTCGACTATGAGATTGTGAAGATTATTTATTCACGACAGCTTCATGTAAACTATGTGGGAGTCATCGCATCAATTTCCAAGGCCAAACAACTAAAAAAGCAACTGCTCAGCGAAATGGGGCAAACGTTTAATCCGGTAAATTTATACACCCCGATTGGCCTGGATCTTGGAGGATCAACAGAAAGTGAGATCGCGCTAAGCATTGCCGCCGAAATTCAAGCGGTTTTTCATAATAAAAATCTTGTTCATCTGCGACAAATGAGTGAATAGTTATAAAAAAAGCGCACTTCCCCAAAATCTGTATACATAAAAATATCATTTGAGTGCACTTTCGTTTAAATTCGCATAACGGTGATCGATTTTAATCAATAGAAAATTAGCTCCTTACTTCTTTTCCCATTGAAATGATTTCACCTTTTATCTGTCAAAATGATTACCAGATTAATCACTTACAATTTTTTCTGGCCATCAATGATGACTGAGATAAAAAAGATTTTTCGATGAACCAGGCTTTATTATTTCGGGTAGGATCTGAGAATAATCTTTATGAATTTCCCAACTCTCTGACAGCCTCGGTCTGCTCCGCTATACGATACAATTTAGTTTATAAAGAAAACCAATAATTCAACTTTATCAAATAAATATTGTTGGGGTGTGCTTTGAATAAATCTCTGGTATCACGTTGAAGGGAGAAATCCCCAAATTCATCTTCCACCGTAAGTCCTTGTGACCATACCAGGTAGAGAATTGAACCGGGTCGATATTCCCAACGGACAACCAGGTTGGAACGGAATTGTTTGAAGTTAAAATCGGGATATTCAAAGGAATAATCGGGATCGCCATTCCCATCTTCATCAATGAGATATATTCTATTTTCAGAATCAGCGCTTATCTCATCGGAAGTAAAAAGATGAAATCTATCCTCATAACGGAAGGCTCGGGGATTCGTCACCCGCTTATAGTTGTTGTAAGATCCAGCAGAAATAAATGGTTGTCCATAATACTGGATACTGAGCTCTGGAGAAAGGCTATAGTTTAGACGTAACTCCATTCCGACGGTATGCTGAATTAATTTGGCCAGAATATAGCGGT
Source organism: uncultured Caldithrix sp. (assembly GCA_964394475.1). GTDB lineage: Bacteria > Calditrichota > Calditrichia > RBG-13-44-9 > RBG-13-44-9 > RQOF01. Next base: position 14,961 of record CAYMXZ010000002.1, read on the forward strand.
CTTCCCCATTTTTATCCACGGTATCCACATATTGTAAATTATCCTTATTGAACATGTAGAATGGACTCAAAGAAATATTGAACCGGTGTGAGGGTTTAAGAAAGAGATTGAGACTAAGCCGATGAAAACGAGAAATTTTATCATCATCGATAAAATTATTTCCTCTAATTCGAAATTGCCATGGTTTACGAGAGTCACTATAGATCTGATACCAATTATTCCAGCCACCTTCCTGGCGGGAGGCGGGGCCGCCTCTTAAAAAATAGATCGATAAGCCATCTTCTTCTCGACCGATACCTGTAAAAAATCCCCAGTAATTTTTAAACTGGCCACCTCCATTAATATTTCCACCCGTATAAAGTTTTTCAAGTCCAAAATTCCATCCATTCCATTGATTGGCGTTGAATTCAAATTGGCGGAATATCCAGGTTGGATTCACCATCCGGTAGCCAATCCAGGTAAACTGCAATATTTGATCGGCTCGTTGTAAATAGCCAACATCATTCAATTCAAACCCGGGAGAACGCCATACTCCACCCACCACATAACGAAGTCTACCGTTACCTTGTTTACCAATATCGAATGATCCCCCGTGCCCACTCAGACTGGTACGATGGGGATCAAGGTTTAGATAATTTGCGTCTGGACGTTGAAAATAACGAGCAGAAGCAGTTTGAACTTCATAAATAGCATCCGGATGCCCTCTGACATGGCTGGCCGCTAATTTCAAATCGACAAAATAGGTTTTCTCCTCCCACTGATGGGTAAAATCAAATCCAGCTGTATAAGCCGAGCGATTAATGTTATTCAAATAATTCTGGTTAATATTTCGATTGGTTGCCGTCAATATCCCCCCTACAAAAGTATTACCTTCCTTAAAATCTCTTTGTAAGCGGCTGACAAAATAGTTCGTGAGGGGTTCAACGACTTCTTTTCTTCGCATACCCAGCGAATCTATCTGGCCATTTTCCTGAGCAGTTACTGCATCCAGAATTCCCAGCGACCAACCATGAGCCGTTTTTCCGCTGATTTTTGCCGCCCCCAGGATAGAAGTCTGTGCCGGAGAATCAAGATATTCGTCATCGCTCAGGTCAGGCTCATGCTGTGGAACGCGACCGATTCGGCGAGAATAGAACAATGTCTCCCGAGCAAAATCTCCATCTCCTATTCCTAAAGGGAATTGAAATATATTTTTCCCTTCGATAAAAAATGGTCGTTTTTCCTCGAAAAAAGTTTCAAAAGCCGTCAGGTTTACTTCCGAGGGATCGGCTTCTACCTGCCCAAAATCTGGATTCATTGTAAAATCTGCCGTGATATTACCCGACAATCCAATTTTACCATCCATGCCCCCTGTGACTCTGCTTTCACGACCTGTGGAAAAAGGATTTCCGCTTTCCGACTCGTAAGTATGATATTGGGAAACAGCATATGGCAAAATTTCAACTCTTTTGGGAATGGCAATATTTAAACCTTTCAAATAACCAAAATTCGATACAAAACCTGAAGCATCTTTTGGCATATATTGCCAGACTGAATATTCCTGTAAGCGGTGAATGTAGCGAAAAATCTCCAATCCCCATACCTGTTCTTTTTTATCTGAAAAACGAAGTTGATTGAAAGGAATTTTCATTTCCGCAACCCAGCCGTCATCATCGATCGCCGTTGCAACTTCCCATACGGGATCCCAACTTTCATCTACTTCAAAACGGCTGTCGTTTGAGAAGATCCCATCAAATTTTACACCGGCAACGTTCACCGCGAATTCGAAAGCAGTGCGGCGGTCAAAGTACGTATCCAGTATAATACCAACGGCATCTGATTGTTCGATCTCATCTCGTCGGGCAACGAGGGAAATAATTTTCTCGGGTTCAGCATCATAGGCTTTGATTAAAACATAAAGATTTTTGTCATCATAACAAATCTTAAAGTCTGTTTTCTGACCGGGATTTGTACCCGGTTGTGGTTCAAATTGAATGAAATCATTTCCACTATAAACATTTTTCCAGACCGTCTCATTGGCCTTTCCATCAATTTCCGGAACCTGAGGATTTGCCTTTTTCACCCAGTAGGTTCTCTTCACCAAAAGCGTATCCTGGGCCGATACTACGGAAATAAATATGATCACCGCAGAGACTATCACTACTTTCATACAAATCCCATTCTGAATAATAACCTCTTCTACGATCGATCTTCAGCTGAGGTTACATCACAATTAAATTTTGAATAGGGAAAAAAAGACTAATCCTTAATAAGCACTATAAAATATAATGGAGATTTTTAGAGAACGAAAAGTATTCCTGAATCAACTTAAAGTGAGTGGCAAGTTCTTTTTTCACAAAAATTACGAATTGAAGAAAGCAATCGGTAAAAGTAAAGACTCTATTGGTTGTCGTTTTAATAGTAAACGTGAGACGATCTGTCACTCACCAACAGATTTTCCTCATTGGATCAGCATCATTTTTCTGGAAATCCGTTTATCCTGATATTGAATCTGATAAATATAGATGCCGCTGGCTACTGCTTCATTATGATCATCCGTGCCATCCCAGGTAATAATTTTTCCATACTCGCTGAAACCGTCAAAGAGGGTGCGCACTTTTCGACCGGCCACATCAAAAATTTCCAACGTCACCTGACCGCTGGTGTCGAGGCTGAAAGGAATGTGAGTCGCTCCATTAAACGGATTGGGATAATTCTGGTATAAATAAAAATCCTGCGTCAAATTTATCGATGGATGCAGACTGGTCACCGGAACATAGGTAGCTCTCTTTAATATCCAATTTTCAGGATCAAACGCAACTGTCTGTGGCGCAGCTTTTAATGGGATCTCAAAAGTCTGAGTCAATAATGAATCCCAGATCACCAGAGTATCTGGCGTTGAATTTGAATACTGCACCACTATGTCAATCGGCATTTTATAGAGGTGTTGATAACCGGAAAGATATTGGCTTTGTTGGATCACCAGATATAAATAATCCTGTCCTCCTTGATGATAATGAGAATAGCCCCAGTTATAGATCGGGTAATATGGTTCATAAATCCATTGTTGAAAGAACCAATCCAAATCCATTCCGCTGGCTTGCTCACAGAAATCACGAAATTGTTCCGTGGTCGCCGTCTTATAAGCAAATTCGATGTCATTTGGATAATCATGCATGATTTGAAAAAAGGTCACATCCCCCACCACATGCCTCAACATATGCAGCACCCACATTCCTTTTATATAAACCGTCCAGGAGAAAATCGACCAGGGATCATTTATATCATAGCGGTAGATAGCCGGTACAAATGCTCCTGTGAAATTCGAATTTGACAACGAGTTATTTACATAGCTGTGAAAAGCAGCTGTGCCATAATAATCCTCCATCCAGAGCGCTTCACTGTAGGTGGCAAAACCTTCATTCAACCAGATATGATGCCAATCGCGGCACGTCACTAAATCCCCATACCACTGATGAGATAATTCGTGAGCATAAATCGTTTCCCAGTTTGTGCTGACCCCTCCGATACTGGTGCAGGTCTGATGCTCCATCGCTCCACCCCAGGGAAAAACGGCCTGCCCATATTTCTCCTCAATGAATGGATATAACCCATACAAGCGACTGTAAGAAGCGAGCATATCTGGAATTTTACTAAAAGCAGTCTGAGCCGTGGCTAATTGCGAAGCGTATACATAATACTCAATAGGCATAAAATTACCCGGCGAGTATTCAAAAGAATCACTAAAAGTACTATAGGAATCTACGGCTAAAGAAACCAGGTAAGTAGTGATCGGATAGCGTTCCTTCCAGACGAAAGTTTTGGTATTGTTGGGATTCATGGTTTGCTCGACAAGTACTCCATTGGAGGCAACTATCATATTGGTGGGTACCGTAACAGAGATTCGCACGGAGTCCATTTTGTCGGCAGGATCATCCTTGCAGGGCCACCAGGATTGAGCGGCGTATGGTTCGCTCAGGGTATAGACGCCGCCCGAAAACATAAATCCTGCCAGCCCGGTAGAACGGGGAACTCCGGAATATTGCACCGTCACTGAAAATGTTTCTCCCATATTATAAACCCGATCCAACTGGATTCGTAAAACCCAATTTGAATGGGTATAGCCGCTTACATTTCCGCTCACCGAAAAATTTGACCAGTAGGGGGGATTATCTTCGCGTGAGTCAAAATTGAGTTTAATCTGATTTAATCCATCGACATTACTGCGATATAAACCAGTGACAGTGGCCTCAAAATTTTGCGGGTTATACGTGATAATGAAATTGAGATCATAATATAACTGATCATAATCAGAGGAATCGGGAAGAGCTGACTTCGCAAAAAATGATCGGGCAAAACTCTCTGCTTCAATTTTATATATTTCTTGTCGGGTTTGCGCCAATAATTCTATTCGCTCGGGAGTAATATCCTGTCCAATAACCTGAGAGAAGAAAATTAGGCTGATGAGGATAATTATTTTCATCGAAATTGCTCCTGAATTTTTAAAAGATAATACGAAAAGTTTGATCAAATTCAACGAAATTTTATTGATTGAAATCAAGAAACTCATCATCAATTAAATTTGGATACTCCCGCAAAAAAGTTTGCACATTAACCTGATGGGCATGAAAATGCGCCCATTGGGGAAAATGTAATTCCAATTCCTCTTTCAATAGTATATCATCTAATCCCTGCTGCACGAGCTTTGTTCCGGTTTTTATTAACTCCTGAACATATTTCTTTTCATTCACGATTCGTTCTATAATCTCAGTTTGGGGGGAAGCGGGCTTCCCATGACCAGGGATCAAGCAGGTAATCTCATATTCCAGGACTAACTTCTGCAAACGCTGTAAACTTTTCCAATATTGACCTATCGAATGAAGAATAAATGGGATCGGGGTTTGAATCAACATATCGCCGGACAGCATTAGCTTTTCCTCTGGGACTATAATGGCGGTCATATCTGTGGAATGTCCCGGTACATGAAAGAACGCAAAAGAAAAAGGCGGTAGAGAAATGAACTTTCCATCATCGACGAATGTGGCGTGATCAGGGAATGCCAGCCATTCGAAATTTTCATATCCCTGTTTACGGTACATCCCCTGCACATATCGCAGATCATTAGCTCTCATCTGGGCAGTTTTCTGCTCCTGGCAACGATGAATAAAAACAGAATACTCACCAAAAGTCTTCCAACCGGATATATGATCCCCATGAGTATGCGTCAATAGTATATTGACGGTCGTAAAGCCTTCCTTATCAATAAAATCACGAATTCGCTGCAATTCGGGAGGAAATACACCCGGGTCTATCAAATAAGCAGCCGCTCCCTCATAAACAACCACTGAGTTCATTCCCAGGAATTGACTACTAAATCTTCTTTTCACTGCTTTGCCTCAAAAACATCCAATGACTATCCGAAAATACCCAAATTTACAATTACACTTCTAATGATTTAATCAGTGAAATATTTAAAAGGTTATTTGCAAAGCGCAGAACCGTTCATTATAATTTCACAATTCATAAGTTGTGGATACCATGTTCACCGATTTGTTTGAACAATTACATTTCGCCTATATATTTTGTGCGGCCATGCTTTTTATTGCTGGCATCTATGTAGCGCCAACCATTGTGGAAAAAAACATCCGCTGGTTGCTGATTTATCCTCGCTGGATGGCCAGATTAATGGAGAAGTACTTTTCTGTTCGCTGGGGATTCCTCCTTATTTTTTTCCTGATTCTAATTTTAAACAATATTTCACTTTTTACCGGTTTTCTTTCTGGGTTTCTGATCTTCCTGCCATTTTTAGCGGTTTTCCTCACTGGTTTACATGTAGCCATTATCGGCTATGATTTAATGGGCTGGCAGGGAATCTGGCATTTATTGGTGAATCCGGTTGCCTGGTTAGAATTTCCGGCGACCTGGATCAGTTTCGGAATGGGCATCCGACTCTCTGTCGTGCTATTAACCACCAAAAATTTTTCCCTAGCTGTCGATATGTTTCACCAGCTGGTGCCACTTTATATGAAATATGTTTTAACCTTGTTGATTGTAGCTGCTCTATTGGAATCCGGCTTAATACAATGGACGGACAGACATAGAGATAAATCAGAATAATCCTGGTTCATGCAGCAGATCTTGGGCAACTGGATTCAGCTGAGTCAACCACACCATCGAACAAAACCTTAATCCTCTAACGTCCAGCCTTCTTTTTGCATATACCAGGCATTGGGATCTTTGAGATACTGATAGGTATTATCCAAAACATCGGCATGTTCCTGCTCCATATCACGCAGGAACGCATAAAATTTTTTCGCTTTTTCATCTGTGGTTTCTTGATAGAATTGAGAGTACATCTTCACCCCATTTTTTTCAAATTCTATCGCTTTTTGATACACTTTGAGATCAGTATCAGACAGCGTTTCCTTGCCTGTTTTCACTTTTTCCAGAGTTTGACTAAAAATAGTAGGCATTTTCTCTTTTATGCCATGATAATTTTTCTCCTCAGGCGAAAGTTGCATCCAGGTTTTTGACTGATTCAATTCCGCATAAAATCGTTTAATCAGCGAAATGTGCATGCGTTCATCTTTAAATAATTGCTGGAAGATGGACTTCACAAATTCATTTTTCGATTGCTCTGCACCAGCTTTATATAATTCATAGCCTTCTTCTTCGGTTTTTAAGGCCAGATTCAACGCTTCTAAACTTTTTTGTAAATCCACCATTTCAATCACTCCTTCTCGTTTTTTTATTCAAATTGAACTTTTCGTTTTTGTAATTTTATTTTTTTCAGATTTATTGAAATTACACTATCAAAATACAAAAAATTTAACACCTACCGGTCGATGGTCAGAGACCTCATAGGTATATGCAGAAAAAAACTCATCTATTTTTATGACCTGTGTGTAACCATTGGCATACTCGTCGATCACATCTTTTGAAATTAGCACCTGATCAATAATACTATTGAACGATCCGATATAGGTCGCATTCTGGGTCGGATCATTCAGCAGAACCTGCGTCAGGAAAATATAGTTTAAAGGATCGTTCAGAAAAACTTGGAAAACATTCTCGGCAGGCGGATCATTTAGTTCATCATTCCAATCCCCCATGACCATAAAGTCTTTATCACTGGAAATGGCAATTTCATTGTCTAAATAATTTTTTAATTTATTGCAGGCTGATCGCCGACGGGCTTCATTCTCCGCCCCTCCCGAAGCTTTAAGATGCAGCACAATTAAAGTAAAATCAAACCACTTTTCACGATGGAATGCTTGAACATATACCCGCAGAGGTGGACGCGGAAAACTGTAGCTGTCATCTGCAAACAACATCTGTTTACCCGAAATATGTATCATATCTGTTTTGTAAATAACGGCGGTCTTCTGATATTCTCCACCCGAATAAACATCATCGGAATACAGTCCACTATATCCCGGAAGCAATGAAAGCAGGCGGCGAAAACTTACGGTATCTTCAATTTCCTGAAGTGCAAATAGATCGGCATCCAGATCATTTATAATTTCTATTATGTCTAAAATGGTCTGATCACCTAAACGTGGAAAATTTTGAATATTCCAGGTGATCGCCTCGAAGGAAACGTCCGATCCAAAGCGAGGAAGATCAATCCGCAGAGAATCAGCAACCTTTTGGTCTGAAGGAGAATTAATCCTTTTATTACAACCCCACAATAGTGCCAGCAGGATTCCAATGACATAGATATAATTTTTATGCAAGGTAAATTCCATCATTATTTTCCTCCCCCCATAATTAGTAAAAGGACTATCTGAAAAGCAAGCAGTTCAAAAATATCATTCCCGTTTCAAAATTGCTGCTCACTATTTTATTTTTTCATAGTATATTATACCAAAGCTGAATCAGGTAATAAAGCATAATATCTGAAATCTTATATAATACGGGTGAGTTACAATTTAAAATGGAGGGTGTATGTCAACGAAAACAATTGCTATCTTGATTATTGCCCTGATTATTTTACTTTTAATCATCCAGAATCTGGACATCATCGGGATTGATTTACTTTTTTGGTCGATTCAGGTATCGCTACTTTTAATAATTCTGTTTCCTTTCCTGCTGGGCATTGTATTCGGCTGGATTTTGGGATCGCTGTATAGTAAAAAGAAATAATATCATCGAAAAAGATATCCATCTACAGTCCAGAGTCGATTTTTTCAACAGAATGTCTACGTTCCTGTCATCGACAACTGTTTAATTGATTATATATCAGACAGAACAGAAAAATCTGGTTTTGTTCGGGAAGATATTTTTTTCAATTTGATACATCTAAACACTCATAAATATCCTCACCGCATAATTTCAAATAATACAACACTATAATTTATTTTTCTTTTTGTCACTTCATTAGAAAAATTCAAAAAAATATTTTAAAATTCTGCAAAAGTTTTTTTAAAAAGTGTCGATATTGTATATATTGTCGGAAAAATAGACAATTGGAATTTTGGTTGTTTTTGATTTACAAAGAGAAAAACAGAATCAGATGAACGAAAAAGTGATTACTCGCTTTGCTCCCAGTCCCACCGGGCTACTTCATGTAGGTAGTGTACGCACTGCGTTGTTCAATTATCTTCACGCGAAAAAGCGGGAAGGCATTTTTCGATTGCGGATTGAAGATACTGATGTGAAGCGTTCGAGTCCAGAATTGACTCAAAAAATTCTGGACGGTTTGAAATGGTTGGGAATCGAGTGGGAAGAACCTGTTGTTTTTCAGAGTGCAAATTTGAAGCGTCATCAAGAGGTGGCGCATATGCTACTGGAAAGAGATTGTGCCTATCGCTGTTTTTGTACAAAGCAGGAATTGGAAAACCACCGTCAGGATTTCCGCTACAATCAACATTGCCGTCACCTTACCCCAAAAGTGATTCAAGAAAACCTAGAAAAAGGTAAACCGTTTTCCATCCGTTTTAAAGTCCCTTCCGGAATAACTTCCTGGGAAGATACCATTCATGGCACGATTTCCGTTCAGAATAATGAAATCGAAGATTTTGTTGTCCTGCGCTCTGATCGCTACCCTACTTACCAGCTGGCAGTCGTGGTGGATGATCATGATATGAGTATTAATTGGGTTATTCGCGGTGATGATCATATCTCCAACACTCCCAAACAGATCTTGCTCTATCAGGCCATGGAATGGGATATTCCGACCTTTTCTCATGTACCACTTATCTTAGGATCGGATAAAAAGCGTTTGAGCAAACGGCATGGCGCAACCTCTGTTGAAGAATATCAGCAGATGGGGATTTTACCAGCGGCTCTATTTAATTTTTTGGCGATCTTGGGTTGGGCTCCACCCGACAATCGTGAAATACTGTCCCGTCAGGAAATTATTCAACTATTCGACCTGCATGATATCTCTCGAAAAAGTGCGGTTTTTGACGAAAAGAAATTAGCCTGGATTAATCAACAACATATTCTCCAGTCCGAGCCAGAGACTTTGTATCCCTTTATTCATAAATTATGGAACCAACAGAGATGGGTTAATGATCATCCTGATCAGAGTCATAAAAAATGGTTTCTCTCACTAATTCAATTGTTAAAACCTCGCACCACTTATTTAAATGATTTTATCGAACTGGCTCGTTACTTTTTTGAAGAACCCAATACATTTGACGAGAAAGGATTACAAAAGTACTTTACGGATCCGGAGTCCTGGACACTGCTAAAAGAAGTGGCAAATGAACTGAAAGCCTGTCAACCATTTTCGGCAACTGTTATTGAAAACTCAATAAGACAATTCAGTGAAGTAAAAAAGATTTCTGCTGCTAAAATAATTCATCCTCTGCGTCTGGTTTTGACTGGTCGCACGGCTACTCCCGGTTTGTTTGAGGTAATGGAATTACTTGGTAAAGCAACCGTGTTAAAACGAATAGAGGTATTCGTAGATAAAAAGTATCACATCCATGAATTCTTGAGAATTGATAAGAGAGGACAATGAATACCTTTAAGACAATCGTGGTCGATGACCAGCCGGAGATTATTGCGAACCTGGAAAAGCAACTAGGTAAATACGGTTTGCAGGTACATACCGCTCAAAATTACACAGAAGGACGGTTCTTAATCGATCATTATTCGTTTGATATTGCCATTCTGGATATCGCTCTTCCTGACGGCAGTGGCATTGACCTCTTCCGCCAATTGCGTCAAAAAAATAGCGAGATCTATACCATCATCATAACCGGCAATGCAACTCTGGAAAATGCAGTTATTGCTTTGAATGAAGGAGTCAATGCCTATTTAGTAAAACCATTTTCAGAAGAACAATTACATACCGCTTTGCAACAGGCCGAGAAAACAATAAGTCTGAAATCAGAAAATCAAGCCCTGTTTAACGAAATTCAACGCAATAGACAGTTTTATGAAAATCTACTTAATTCAACCAGTGAAGCGATTCTGGTACTTGATTTAAATTACCATATCCAGTATGCTAATCATTCTGCTCAGATGTTGTTCAATCTCACCCCGGATTCATCCGAAAACCACCCCCTGGAAGAATTTATCGTAGATGGTTATAAAATTCTTTCCCACATTCATCAACAGTTGATGCAGGGCAAACCGGTTTCAGGTTATCGCATTTCGATTAAATCAAAATCGAATAAATTATTTGATGCTCATTTGAATGCCGATCTCTTGATGAGTAAGGCTGGCCATAGCGAAGGTTTAATTATCAATCTGACCAATCCATTAGTCGTCGATGAGGCTTTTAATCGCATGGTAAGAAAAGAAAAATTATCTACCATTGTGCATCTGGCGAATTCACTAAGTCATGAGATACGAAATCCAATTAATATCATGTCTGGACGGCTGCAGTTGTTAGAAAATGAACTCAACGATCCCCATTTTAAAAACGCATTTGAAAGTATTCAGCGGCAGATCGAGCGGATTTTACATATCACTGAATTATTAGAAAAATTTAATTTTAGTCGAGAGGATTCTATTCCAGAAAAATGCAACATCACAAAAATTTTTGAAACTGTTCTTCTGGAAAGAAAACCTCTTTTCAATGAGAAAAAAATCGAAATTGACTGCCAGATGCTTAAAAACGGTTTCACTGTCGAGGGTAATCAGATTCAATTTACTGATGCATTCCGATATTTATTTGACTCATTATACGATCTCACACCGGCTGGTAAAAAACTTGAAATTACCGGAAAAGTTACCGCGCACGCCCAGGATACCAAATGGTATGAATTTCATTTCATTATTCCCGAAAAAAAAGTTAGTGCCGATAAATTATTTGAACCCTATCAATCAATCGATATGCAACTAAATGGACTCCTGGGTTTAGGTATGGTTATTATGCAGACCATTTTCAATAATTATGGTGCGAAAATCGAGACAATGATTCAAAATAATTCTCAAACGCTTATTCGAATTCGGTTTCCCTTGTTTGAAAATCTATCAACACAGATGATTCATTAAATTAATAAAACAGTAATACTTATTAAGTGAGGAGCACCGTCTTGAAAACGAGTATTTTAATTGTCGATGATGAAACGGATGCGTTGGACCTCATGGAAGAACTATTTTTAAAGCATGGCTACGAAACATTTACTGCCCGCAACGGGCTGGAAGCCATGCCAATAATTGCCGAGCATGAGCCTGACATACTTATTTCAGATATGGTCATGCCCGAAATGGATGGAATTAAGCTCTTAGAATTGGTAACCAAAAAATATCCAGATATTGCCGTCATTATGATAACCGCTCACGGAACTATCGAAACGGCGGTAGAGACCATGAAAAAGGGAGCAAAGGATTATATTTTGAAACCTTTGCGGTTGGATGAAATTCTGGCAAAAGTAGAAACTATCTCACAGCTGAAATCGCTGATGAAAGAAAACCAGTATCTGCGTGAGAAGCTTTCGCAAAAATATAATTTTAATAATATTATTGGCAAAAATAGCCAGATGCTGGAACTCTTTGATCTGATTAAAGACATTGCGAAAACAAACTCTACGGTATTGATAACCGGAGAAAGCGGAACCGGCAAAGAATTAATCGCCAATGCCATCCATTTTAATAGTGATCGAATAAAAAAGCCTTTTGTGAAAGTCAATTGTGGGGTACTGGCGGAAAATCTATTGGAAAGCGAATTATTCGGACATGTTAAAGGTTCATTCACCGGTGCCATAAGGGATAAACTTGGTCGCTTCGAACTGGCCAATGGGGGTACCATTTTCCTGGATGAAATAGGAGATGTAACTCCCAACATGCAGCTAAAATTATTAAGAGTTCTGCAGGAAGGAGAGTTTGAGAGAGTGGGTGGAACTGAAACAATTAAGGTTGATGTACGGATTATTGCAGCCACCAATCGCAATTTGAATGAGATGATGATGAAAGGTCAATTCAGACAAGATCTATATTACCGTCTCAATGTCATTCCTTTAGAAGTTCCTCCTCTGCAGGAAAGGAAAGATGATATTCCCTTATTGATTTCGCACTTTTTAGAAAAATTCAATAAACAATTTAATAAGAAGATTGATTTCATTGAAGATGAGGTCATGAAATATTTGCAGAATTATTCCTGGCCTGGAAATATCAGAGAACTTGAGAATTTGTTAGAACGAGCAGTGGTTTTGAATAAAACGGGCAAACTTACCCTCAAGGATTTCCCACTTATCTTAAGCGCTCAGGAGAGCAATTTTGAGGTGGAATTAACAACGGAGGGCGCTTTGACTGAAATTGTCGATAATTACGAAAAGCAAATTATTTTAAAAGCACTGCGTGAAAACAATTTTAACAAACTCCGAACGGCCGAGAAACTGGGAATTCATCGCAGTACCTTTATGTCTAAACTAAAAAAATATAATATCAATTGAAGCGGTGCGTCAGGAGCGCAAGACAAGAAGTCGAGCGACAAACAGCATTCGCTTTGTCGTCAAATTACTTTTGTTTCTGCTGTAATAAATTTTTCAATGACCTTATTGCTTCATCAAGTTTAGCTGGATTTTTACCGCCGGCAGTCGCCAGATGAGGCCGTCCACCACCTCCACCTTCGGTAACTTGAGCCAAGACTTTCACTAACTCGCCGGCCTTTATTCCAGAAGCGATCAAATCATCTGTCACTGCACAAACAAAATTTAGGCGGGATTCATTTCGAGAAACCAACAACAATATCCCGTTGTGATTTTTTTGTCTAAAACGGTCGGCGGCCTGTTTAAGCAATTCGATATCAATCCCAGAGAATATTTTGACCACCAGACGGATGTTTCCGATTTTTTCCGCCTGATCAATTATATTTTCAATGGATTGAATGGTCTGTTCAGCTAATAATTTCTGCATTCGTTTTTCATTTTCTCTCACCATCTCATTGAGAGCTTTCAACCGGGAAATAATCTGCTCTGGTGTACTATTCAGAATTTGTCCCACTTCTTGCAAAACATCCCGGGCTTTTTGAGTATACTCTATTGCCCGTGGACCGGTAATAGCTTCAATGCGTCGTATACCGCTGGCGATACTAGTTTCTTGCAGAATAAGAAATGCGCCAATTTGGCCAGTGTGACGAACGTGAGTGCCGCCACATAATTCCCGGCTGAAATCATCTATGATGATCACTCGTACCTGTTCACCGTATTTTTCTCCAAACAGGGCCATTGCTCCCAGTTCTTTGGCTTTATTAAAATCGGTATAAAAAATTTGCAGAGGCCAATCATGGCGAATCTGCTCATTAACTATGCTCTCGATTTGAAGTAACTCCTCATGTTCAATTTTTTTGTAATGAGTAAAATCGAAACGTAACCGGTCGGGAGTGACTAATGATCCGGCTTGCTGAACGTGCTTTCCTAATACCCTCCGAAGAGCCTCATGCAAAAGGTGAGTAGCTGTATGGTTATACATGGTTGGAAAGCGGTGATTTTCATCGACCTTAGCGAGAACTTTGGAGTGAATGATATCAATTTTTTCCGGGGCTTCACATACATGAATTATTTCTGACCCCTCTTTTTGCACATCGACCACTTTTAATTGAATATCATCTAAAATCAATGTGCCAATGTCGGCCACTTGACCTCCGCTCTCCGCATAGAAAGGGGTCTCCGTGAGCACAATTTGATATTTATTATTTTTTATAGAATACTTACAAATTTCAGTCTCGGCAGTTAAAGTATCATAACCGATAAAATGCGAATTCGTGGGGCAGTGTCGCAGGACATTCCATTGGTCAACATGGTCAAATTGCATGGTGAATTTTCCAGTCTGTCGAGCGCGCTCGCGCTGCAGTTCCATCTCACGATCAAATCCTTCTTCATCTATCTGTAAATTTTTCTCGGCAGCCATGATCCGGGTTAAATCGAGCGGAAAGCCATAGGTATCATAAAGCCGGAAGGCATCTTTTCCAGAAATAATATTTTCTCCCTGCGATTTAATGCGTGAGACGAGATTTTCAAATATGTCAATACCGCGATCGAGAGTTCGGCTAAAATTCTCTTCTTCGGATTGAATAACATTCATCACATGCGTTTGTTTTTCAATAATTTCCGGAAATGCCTTCCCCATCATTTCTCCCACCACCGGTACCAGTGAATAGATGAAAGGTTTATGCAAATCCAATTTGCGGGCATAACGCGCGGCTCTGCGCAGAATACGCCGCAACACGTATCCTCTTCCTTCATTGGAAGGCATAGCGCCATCCGCAATTGAAAAGGTAAGCATGCGGATATGATCGGCTAATACACGAAAGGCGATCTGTTTTTCATCATCACAATTCGTATATTTTATTCCTGCAATATTTTCCACCCTATGGATAATTGGAAGAAATAAATCGGTCTCATAATTGGAACGTACCTTTTGGATAACCGCCACAATTCGCTCAAAGCCCATGCCGGTATCCACATGTTTATGGGGCAAGGGATGCAGATTTCCATTTATATCGCGGTTGAATTGAATAAATACCAGATTCCACAATTCGATGAATCGACTACATCCTCCATTCACCTGGCAGACATGTTCTTTAATCTGTTGCTTATCACAATATGCTTCACCTAAGTCAATATGAATTTCTGAACAGGGACCACATGGACCAGATTCTCCCATTTCCCAAAAATTATCTTTCTCCCCGAAGCGCAATACATGCTTTGGGTCAATATCAGTATGGTTCAACCAGCATTTTTCAGCCTCATCATCATCAAGATAAACGGTCGCCCATAATCTGCTTTTTGGTAAATGCCACACCGTTGTCATTAATTCCCAGGCCCATTCTATAGCTTCTCTTTTGTAGTAATCACCGAACGACCAATTCCCCAACATCTCAAAAAAAGTATGATGATAGGTATCATGACCTACTTCTTCTAAATCATTATGCTTTCCGCTGACTCGAATGCATTTCTGCGAATTTACAGCTCTTTTATAAGGTCGGCTTCCAAGTCCTAAAAAAACATCTTTGAATTGATTCATTCCGGCGTTGGTAAACAACAAGGTAGGATCATTCTGTGGGATCACAGGAGAACTCGGAACAACAGTATGACCTTTATTCCTAAAAAAACTGATAAAGTCTTCACGTATTTGATAGGACGATTTCATATATTCTTCTCTGACTCAGTAAAAAAACAAATAAAATCAATGATTATTTTATGCTGAAAATATAGAAAGGGCAATAGAGTAAGGCAAGCCAATTAAATGAAAGGAAAGGCCAGGTTTCTTCTAACCTCATGCTTTCTGATTTAAAACTTGCCTGATCTTCAATGCTAATTCTCTCATGCGGTATGGTTTGGGCAGCAATCCATTTATCAGTAAATCATCGGGGATAGATTTTTCTTTTTCGGGGTGCCCACTGGAAAGTAAGACTTTTATTCGTTTATCGATTTCTCTAATTTTTCGAATAGTTTCAACACCATTCATTCGCGGCATCGACATATCGATGATAACCAGATGGATCTTATATTTTTTCTGTTCCAATAATCGAATAGCTTCGGGTCCACTGGAAGCTTGAAATACGGCATAGCCTAAAGATTGCAGAATATCCTTCACCGAATCCCTAATTAATTCTTCATCGTCTACGATTAGAATTGACTCGGAACCCTCAGGAATATTTTGACTGGAATCTTCGGTTTCGAATGATAGTTTTCGGCGAGCCGGTGGCAGGTAAAGATAAAAAGTCGTACCTTCATTCACTTCGCTTTCCACTTCTACAAAACCCCGATGGCTCTGCATAATTCCATAAACAACCGAAAGTCCTAAACCTGTACCTTTTCCAACAGATTTAGTTGTAAAAAAGGGATCGAAAATCTTATCGAGATCAGATGGTTTAATTCCACATCCCGAATCAGTAACACTTATACAAACATAATCTCTGGCAACCGATTGAGGATCAGAGTGGGGTTTATATTTACACATCCGAGTCCGTATAGTGATCTCGCCGCCATTTGGCATGGAATCCCTGGAATTAAGGGCTAAATTGATCAATACCTGACTCAGACGATTCTCGTCACCTTCAATATCTTCAATTTTAGGATCCAGATCTAATAAGATATCATATTCTTTTCCCAGAGTTCGTTGGAGCATCCCTGATAATCGAGTGACCAGTTGATTGGGAGAAATAATTTGCAATTGAATGTCTTGATTTCTTGAAAACATCAAGAGTTGACGGGTCAACTCAGCAGCCCGTTGAGTCGCTTCAGCAATAACAGTTGCTCGTCGTAAAAGTGTAGGATGACCGTTTGCTTCGCTCTTTATTAAGTCGGTATTGGGAAGAATTATACCAAGAATATTATTAAAATCGTGAGCAATGCCACCGACAAGTGTTCCCAAACTCTCCATTTTCTGCAATTGAATAACTTGTTGTTGAGACCGTTGCAGTTCACTATAGGCATTCTCTAGGCTCTGCGCTTTTTCTTCCAGAGCCTTAACCAGATTTTTATTGTCTAATAGAATAGCTGTTTCAGTGACCAGCGTACTGAGCAGATGAACTTCTTCTACCCGAAAGGGTTGTTTTTTATTCCGGAAAAACACCAATACACCAAGATGATAATCTTTTTCACTTATGGGAACACTTATAAGAGAATACGATTTTTTATCAGTTATACCAGCTATTTTCATTTCTTCCCGGCTTATCTGCGCAGAGTCCAACATGATAGGTTCATTGTCGGAATATGTTTTCCATAAAAAGTGATTTCCTACAGTAACTTTTTCAGCAAGATTTGCAATATACTGTTTTGGGAAGGTATGGGAGGGATAAAATTCATTTTTGTTCTTATCATAAATATATATCAAACCAATTTCCGCTTCCAGCAACTGACAACCATTGTCTAACATAGTTTTCAAAATCTCATTCGTATCCAGAGAACGCATCATTTGTTGGGTGGTTTCAATCAACTTCGCGAGGTTACTGGCATTTTTTTGATTGAGCTCACTCAATCGTTCTAATTCTTCGGTTTTCTGAGTGAGTTCTTTATTGATGCGCTGTAGTTTACTCTGATTCTGTAAAATTTCACGCTGTATTTGAATTTTTTCAGTTATATCAATGGCAGTGATGATAATATTTTTTATAATATCACCTTCATCCATATGACTGGCCACGCTCAATTCAACTACCTTTTTTTGCCCATCGATCATTTCAAGGGTAGTAACATAATTCCGAACATCCTGACGATCTTCAATAATCTTATTAAAGATGGCATGGAGATCTTCCTTCTGAATAAAATTTTCCAGCTTCATTTGAGTAAAGAGGTCGCGTTGAATTCCAAAGAAACTGCAGGCACTTTCATTGGCGGTTTCGATCTGACCTAAAGTATCAGCAATTATGATGGGAATTGGATTCAGCTGAAAAATCGTTTCCAAATATCTTTTCGATTGATTCAAAGCTAAAATGTGAGTATTCAGATTGTCCGAGAGATCATTTAACGCTTTAGACAGCTGTGATATTTCGTCGTTACCTTTTACCGGCAGATGCAAAGCTAAGGCACCGTTTTTATTTGAATATTCTCTAATGGCTGCTGCCGTTTCTTTAAGGGGAGTAGTAATAGCCTTCGCCATTAAACTCATCAGAATAAACTGTAAAACAGATAAACCAATAGTTAAAATTATTAAAAACTTTCTTTGTTCATTTATCTTTTCCTTCATCCAATTCAGTTGAAATCCAACAATCAAATCAGCCTGATAGTTATCTTTATAGAATACACTTTGTCTTACTAAAAGGTAGCTATTCGCATATTCAGAGAGTGCATTAGATTTGCGGAATTTTTCAATAGTCTGAGAATCTGGAAATGAGCCATATTCATACTGCAGTTGATTTTGACTATTGATAATTACAGCAAGAGTAATATCCGGGTCAGTTTCTAATCCTTTTAAAATACTACTCAGCGAACCAGCATCATTTGTATAAAGTGCAGGTCCTATATTTATAGCGGCAGTTTGAACTAAGCTAATACCTTTTCTTAGAAATCCTTCCCGTAAGTTTTGTTCGATAGTAAAATTAAAGAAGAAAAAAAAGGTGCAAATAAACACCAACAGTATGAAAAATGAGAAAAGCCAGAGTTTTTTAGAGATGGATAGTTTTAATAACAATTTATTGCTCTTTATTTTTACATCTATCTAATTGTACACCGATTTATCGAGTCAATTTGCTTTATAATTTCCGATGTAAATTTAACAGTCGATGGAATCTTCATCCTCTTTAATTTAAAGATACGAACCATAAAATATTAAAAACTGATAACCCTACAATTTTTATTCCAACCTCCCAAAAAGTAATCATCAACATTATTCTCATCTATTTTTAAAAAATTATGAATTACACAAATCATACGAAATTCAAAACATCTCTATTCATCAGTCAAGATTTCTTTCAAAGACTTTTTTATTTGAGTAATGGTATATGGTTTTTTTAAAAATCCTACCACGCCAACCATATCCTCATTTGTAATCGGTTGATCATCAAATCCGCTGGTAAAGATTATCTTAAGATCAGGTTTCATTTTTCTAAGCGCTTGAGAAGTTTCTCGGCCATCCATATCTGGCATTTTCAGATCAATGATGGCAAATTGAAAATTATCAATATTCGAATGCACAAAATTTACTGCATCTCTACCACTAGTGAATTTAGCAACTTTATATCCCAGATATTCCAGAGTATCACCCAGGATATTTAGAACAGATTCCTCATCATCTATAATTAGAATCGTCATATTTTTTGATTGTTTAATCTCTAAATTTTCTTCCGTCTCTTCACTCTCCGATTTTATCTCTGCCGGCAGATACAGATCAAAACGAGTTCCTTTGTTCACTCGGCTGGAAACTTCAATGTGACCATTCATACTTTTAATAATACCGTAAACTACGGATAAGCCTAATCCGGTCCCTTTGCCAATATCTTTGGTGGTAAAGAAAGGATCAAAGATTTTGGAAATAATTTCCAGAGGTATACCTACACCATTGTCGACCACTGATAATCGCACATATTTTCCGGGATCCAACGACCCTACCTGATAATACTTTTCGATGATGTAGTTTTCAGCTATGATTTCAATAATTCCCCCTCTTGGCAGGGCATCCACCGCATTCAGGACCAGGTTCATGATCACCTGTTGAAGTTGAGAGGCATCACCATTAATAAGGTGAAGATCTGGTTGTAATTTTTGTTCGATCTTTACATGGTCTGGAACTCCATGAACCAGTAATTCCACACTATCATTAATTACTTTATTTAGATTGAGTGTCTCATAATTGCGATGATCACCCTGGCGAGTAAAAGTGAGTAATCTTTGAGCAATCTCAGAAGCCCGGTGGGCTGACTTTTCAATAATTTCTGCTCGTTTATAGTTTGTATCCTCCTTTTTGCTAGAAAGTTTAATTAATTCAGCATTGGGTATGATTGCTGCCAAAATATTATTGAAATCATGGGCAATTCCAGAAGCCATTAAACCGACACTTTCCAATTTTTGGGTTTGAAGTAGTTGGTTTTGTATTCTTTTTAATTCTGTAACATCTTTGAAAAGAAAAAGGTAACCAAAGATCTCCTGTCGATAATCACCCAGAACATTGGCGGTCAATATTACATCAAGAAGTTCATTTTGTTGCGTGCGAAGTTGAAGCTCCTGATTTCTGATTAGGCCGTATTTTTCAAGTTGTTCTCTTAAACTCATTGCTTGTTGTGGGTCATTGATAAAAGTGTTAAAAAAATTCGTCTGAGAAATATCACTATTGGCGGGTATTTGGAGGAAAAAATAAGCTGCTTTATTGAGATAAATTAGATCACCAGTCTCACGAGTTATGCATACCCCATCTTGAAGGATTTCGATCAACTCGCTTAGTTGAAATGATTTCTGAGAAGTTGACTTTTTGATCTTAAAAAAATTAAACATAGCTTATTATTTTTTATCTTTCATAAAAATCTTAATTTGATTTTGCCAGTCTCGCTTAATACTGCTGATACTGAAAAATAGTGCTAATAGAACGATCAGTGTTATGAAAAGACTATTCAGAAGCAGAAAAAAGGTCAATTTTTTTAGGACAAATAAAAATACTGATATGACAATAATTCCCAGGAATGAAATTAAGATCACATTGGTAGTCGATTTTGCGGCGATATTCGAGAGAAAACCCTTATGAGGTTTACTCACCAATCCACTCAAATACTGATAATTCATTAAATATCGTTCATTTTCAATAGAGGCTTCGCTATTCAGATAAACCCAACGTGCATACCATAGAATTAGCATAGAAGCATTTAGAACTAAACTGACCATTTGTCCTTTAAAGTAATTATTAAAATTCCATCTTTGAGCAATGATATGAATGGGTTCAATAATATTTATCAGGGTAAATACAAATAGAATTGAATTAAGATATTCACTAATAACTATTCGCTTAAAATAATATCTGTACCAGAAGACACCCAAAAGAAGAATAGAAATAATCATCAATAAATTATTAATTTTGATCCATTCTTCCCATGTAATCTCATTTTGAAGTGCATTAATAGACAACAAGAATTTTTGATTTAAAATGGTAACAAATAATGATGCTAAAAATAAAGCAAAAACTGTCCGAATCAATTCACGATTTCTCAATACTTGATATGAATAAAAAACTAGATAAAATACTATCCAAAGAATTATCAACCTTAGAAAAAAGATAATTAAAAAATATTCAAAAAATTCATTTTTATTTAAAACTGGAATAAAATTTAGAATTGGAGAAAAAAATGCTACATATCCATAAAATACAAAAAAAATTATAGTTATCTCTTTATTTAATTTTGTAACATTTAATAAATTTTTAATAATTAAAAAAGTAATAAAATATAATATGTTATTCAAATAAGGAATCGGGCTTAAAAGATAGACTTTTTTGTACAATAAAATTAAAGAAAATAGAATAATAAATAGCAAATAATATGAATTTAGTTTTAAAAATTTAATCAACATAACTTATATCAGATATTATTAAATTATCATCGTCAATTTTTTTAAAATTTTAAAATATAAAATAAATAAAATAGGGGACACATTAAAATTAATTGTCCCCTATATTTTTTTCAGAACTAAAATAATTTTACAAGATAAAATCTCAGAGAGAGACTTTTAATAAAACAACTTTATATTTTATAAATTTAAAACATTGTCAAATTAAATTTATTGTTGGAGTTCCTCCGCCTGGATTAGGTCTTGGTTGTGGCCTTGTAATTATACCAGAAATACTACTTTTAGATGGTGGTTGTATCTGGTTCCAAATTGAATATGAGCCACTGGGCTCATCAAAGATTAAACCAATAATCATAAAAAACAATAAAATAAGACCCACGACAATGAATGGTGTGAAACGGCGCATTTCTCTCTCCTTTAATTATTTGGAGTTGGTTTTTTTATTATGAATTATTTGTTCTGTTTACCTCTCTTTCTAAAAAATTTAAGCTACTCTTTACCTCTTGATATTTTTTCTGAATCTTCTCGTAACTTTCACTATCCCTTTTTTCAATCGCCCACTTCAATAAATCCGTTATTTTAAAATATATTCCCTTCCTTCGATTCCGAATATATGGTATCTGCTCTTCCTGTATTTTTCGATAAATGCTGGTCCTTGACCTTAATCCAAAAATATCTCGTAAGTCATCCGGGTCTAATATTTCTTCATAATAGGGTAAACGACAAATTCTCCATCCTTTATGTTTAACTGCTCCTAATATATTCCCCCTATATATATGCCGTCGCAGCGGAAAACCCGGACTTGACTTTGTATCGCGTAAAATCCCTTCTCTCGCTAACCACCTCGCTGCACTTTTCAGAGGAATTGAATCTAAATTTTCTTCTTGCAATCGCCTCTGAATATAGTTATTTATTCTGGCAATCATACTAAATGCCACAAAGAATATATTTTTATGATTTTCAACGAACTAAAGTTTTAGTAAAGATACTACTAAATGTAGCAAATTGCAATAAATACAAATTTGAGGAATAAATATGAATTTACAAAACCGTGTCTGTCTCGTCACCGGCAGTAATGTTAGAGTGGGTAAAACTATTGCCCTAACCCTATCTGAAAAAGGAGCAAAAGTTGTCATCCACTATCGTTCCCAGAAAATAACGGCCGAAGAAACAGCTGACCTCATACGCGCTAAGGGAAAAGACTGTCTTTTAGTACAAGGCGATATCAGTGTAAGAGCGGACTGGATAAGAATGCGTGACAAAATTATTGAAAAATGGAACAAAATTGATGTCCTGATTAACAATGCCGCCATTTTCTACCGCACCCCATTTTTTGAAGTCAGTGATAAAGAATGGTATGATTTTTTAGATATTAATCTGAAGGGCACTTTCTATGGCTGCCAAATCATGGGGGAGCTCATGGTAAAACAACGCTCAGGAAAAATAATTAATATAACCGATGTCTCCGCAGAAACAGCCTGGCCAGCTTATTTACCCTATTGCATTTCTAAAGCAGGAGTCATTACCCTAACCAAAGGACTGGCAAAGGCATTGGCCCCTTACGTCACTGTTAATGCCATTGCCCCTGGAACTGTATTATTGGCAGAAAACTATGATGAGGCTGAAGAAAATTATTTGATTGAAAGAACACCCCTTAAACGAGTCGGAGATCCCCAGGATATTGCCAATACAGCCGTATTTTTGATCGAAGGCAGCGATTTTATCACTGGAACAGTGATAAACGTCGATGGAGGTCGTTCGCTGAGCTAAAAATTCAAGCCACTAATTTAAATCGAGATAAAAACCCTGAACTCGATCATATAAAAAATTTTCATTATTAATTCATTGATTCATCTTCACTTATAATTGCTATACTCTCCGCAGAGGTAAAAGAATCTTAAATTCACAACAATCTTCACTGGTAAAGGTGATCTTTAAGCGCCCTCCTTTTTCCTTTAATTTTCGTTTAAGCAACTCCATATCCATCGAATAACTGGCTTCTAATTGACGTTCATCATCCATTTGAATACTGGGTGTAAACAATAACTGAGTCACCTGCATCCCTTCTATGCTGGTTTCAGGCAATTCTTCATCAATTTCATAAGTGACCAATCGCTGAATCATGCGTTCAATCCGATCTATTCTTCCATCGTGTTTCATTACCAATCCTAAAAACCCATCATTAATCATTGAAGAAATTTTTATGATGGCACTGGGATCTTTATTGGATGACTTTCTTTGATCGAAATCTTCGATTCCATACAAAATGGCATTTCTTACCAGAAGAAAAAGAATATCCCTCACAATGTTCCGATAAGAATATGGAATCGATAAAGCATCAAAATCCTTGTAATCAAACTTAACCGTTTTCCCAAGTTGTTTGCTCAAACTGATAATAAGCTGTTTTAAAGAATGTACGAGCAATTCACTTTCATACGTTCGCTTGGTTCTAAAATGATTATGGAAGTGACTGATGCGTTTAAAAATAGTCTGCACTTCTTTTAGAATTTCTCGCATATCACCTAAGGATACGACGATAGGTACAAAATCATTCCCGATGATATCGGGCTTATTACGCAATTTGACTACTTTGTTAATAAACTGATTAGTTCTGTCCGTGAAAAATCTCAGATCTAACATCGAGGCATTGCCTTTGATAATAAACAACGACCGGTAAATATTTTCGATTAGTTCCCGTGGACTTTTCGTATCCTTGGCATTTTTTAATATCTCCTCGATATTCGCCAGTTCTTGTTCTACTCCCACAAAAAATTCTTTTAACATTTCTGGTTCAACATGCAAAATATTTACCAACCACTCCATCTGTTTCTGAGTGCGATCTTCCGTCTGCTGAATTTTTTTAGTCAATACAATTTTTTCAGTCACATCTTTGCTGGTAATTACTAATAATTTGATTTCATTATCTTCCACTACTCTTTTGAAGGAAAAAGTGAGATACTTTGATGAGGTCCAAATCCCCCATTCATCTTCATAAAAGAATTCGGTATCGACCAGCGGATTGAGTTCAGTGATCACTTCCTCATCCAAATCTGATCTAAACATTAATTGGATAAATTCTTTTGTATTCTCAATAATTTGGGTAGGAATTCGATTTTCCAGTAAATGAATTAAATTTTTACCCTCCAGATTATTTACTCCTAAAATATCATGCAATACAACGGAATAGTATTTTTGAATAATAAAATTTCTATCCAAAAAGAAAATCCCTTCCATGGCATGTTGCAGAATCTGCTGCATCATCTGGTTCAGTTGATGCCATTCACTCTGGCGCTGGTTAGAATCAGCAACTGGTTCCGAGGAAGAGGGAATCAAATTTTGCTCATCTCCACTCATAATTCTTTACAATGATTCTCTTGAAAATTTTTATTGTTATTCTAAACATACCACTAAATAGCATCGATATTCCTTCCAGGTAATTGGGATAACAAAAGCTTGAACATGTTCGGGTAATCGAATATCTTTTGCCTTCCCTTCTACCACGACAGGCACCGAGATCATAAAACTACTTCCGTAAGCTTCACGAACATTCCCTGAAATGGTGTTCGCTATCTCTCCGGTCAAATCTTTGACTGTTTCCACAGTGGCCTTAGGATCATCCAAGATGATATGAGCGAGGCTTCTTAACATTTCACTCGTAGTGGTAATATATACACAACCTTTTCTTTTTCCAGAAATTCCAATTATACCAGAATAATCTAATACAACTGGTTCTTTTCCTTTTAAATAAGGAATACCGGTTATGGCCTGTTCTCCAGTAACTTCCTGGAAATAATTAACCGTACTATCTATAAAAAAATGAAGATCGGTTTCGTTCATTCCTGGTTCTCCTATCTTTAATTTAGACCCATCATTCTGCTGAAAGCACTTTTAAGCTTTTCAGAAGTAAATGGCTTCACGAGATAACTTTTTGCTCCAATTTGAATAGCCTTCAAGCCAGTGGCTTTGTCTTTCAAGGCGGTAATCACCATCACCTTTACATCTTTATTCATTCTCATCATCTCTTTAAGCACACTAATTCCATCCAGTTCGGGCATGGTGATATCCAGAGTCACCACATCGGGATTGGTGGTTTTGAATAATTCCAATGCTGTTTTGCCATCCCCTGCCATACCAACCACTTCCAGCGGAAAATCACTTAAATTTTTCTCGATGGCTTGACGAATAGTCATTGAATCATCAATAATTAAGATTTTGAATTTCTCTTTCATTCCTGCCTCACTAATTTTTGTGATCTTTTTATATATCGTTTATTTTATGCTTTTTCAGCTGTAACCCTGCGTTTATTCTTCAGATTGACTTTTAATTTTTTCTGCCTTTTTTTAATCGGAATAGTTATTTTAAATTCACAATAGCTTCCCTTTTCAAAAGCAACCTGAATACTTCCTTTATGTTTTAAAATTTTGCGTTTGATCAGATCCAAGCCAATTCCGCGACCGGCAAAGATGTTAGCTTTTTCCGCCGTCGAAAAATCCGGCTCAAATATCAATTGGGCAATCTGATGGTCGCTCCATTTTTTAAGTATCTTCGGATCCACCTTACCACTTTGCAAAGCTATTTGACGCAATTTCTCAACCTGAATTCCCCTTCCATCATCCCGGAAGGTAAAACTATACATGTCATTCTTTAACTCAGTGGAAAGCGAAATGGTGGCCAGAGGTCGCTTTTTATGCTCTATCCTCTCCTGGGGACTTTCAATTCCATGATAGAGAGCGTTTCTTACTAATTGAATTAAAATTTCTTTGACAAGCAATCGGTATTGATAAGGTAAAGAGGTTGACTGAAAACTGGTATAATTGAATTCTACTTCTTTTCCCAGATCTCTCGCTAAATTATGAATCAAATTCTTAATAGACCGAATCAATAAGTCGCTTTCATCATTTTTCTTTAATTGAAAATGTTTGTGAAAAGAAACCATTCGCTCAATAAGTTTTTTCACTTCGTAAAGATTCTGTTTCAGTTCACTTAACTTGATGACTAACGGAATAAAGTCATTCACCTGTATTTCGGGATTTTTTTTCATCCGACTGATATCTTCTTCAAATTGATGGGCCTGATCAGCAAAAAATTTTAAGTCTAATAAAGTGGCATTCCCTTTGATCAAATGCATCGAACGATATAATTCTTCCAGGACATGTTGAAGATTTCCATTTTCTTCTGCGTGTTTTAGGAGTGAATCGACGTAGTTTAATTCACTTTCAACACCTGCTAAAAATTCATTTAATAAGGCAGGTTCAATATGGAGGATATTTACCAACCATTCCATCTGATTTTGGGTTCGCTCCTCTGATATCTTTAATTTTTTAGACAGCATGACCTGCTCAGTTACATCAACAACAGTAGTAATCAGATTTAAAATCTTAGAACCTTCGTAAATACGCTTAAAATTAAAATTTAAAAATTTCGAACAAATCCATGATCCGCTTTCATCAGTAAAATTTACCTCAACTTCCTGCAAAGGATTTAACTCTCTTAAAGTTTCTTCGTCAACATCCACCGCAAACATTAATCGCAAAAAGTCCTGGGTATTGTGTATAATTTCTTTGGATATTTTATTTTCTAATAGATTTAAAAAGTTCGAATTGGCTAAATTGGTTTCCTTCAACATCTTTTCTAAAGCTAAAGAATACTGTGATCCAATCACATAATCAGAATTCAAAAGAAACAAACCTTCTTCGACATGATTCAGAATATCATCCGTATCCTTTTTCGCACGTAGCAGTTCATAATTGCTCTGATTCAACTCCCTTGTCCTTTGCGAAACTTCCAATTCCAACCTGCGCTTTTGGAGGTTGATACTGCGAATTCGTAAATAGATAATGATATAGATT
Source organism: uncultured Caldithrix sp. (assembly GCA_964394475.1). GTDB lineage: Bacteria > Calditrichota > Calditrichia > RBG-13-44-9 > RBG-13-44-9 > RQOF01. The sequence goes on from CAYMXZ010000002.1 coordinate 42,181, forward strand.
GAAGCTAGTAAGAACATGACCATTATAAATTTAAACCACCAGGTCTGCCAAAACGGAGGTTCAATATATATATTGACAGACAGGCCTTTTTCATTCCATATGCCGTCATTATTGGTGCCTTTGACACGGAAAGTATACTGTCCTCCATTTAAATTGGTATAATTGGCAAATCGGCGAGTATCACAGTATATCCAATCCTGATCAAAACCTTCCAATTTATAAGCATATTTGTTTTTACCGGGAGTTGAAAAATCCAGAGCAGCAAATTCAAAGGAAAGAAAGTTATCCCGATAGGTGAGTCTAATTTGATTAGTTTTGTAAACCGCCTGATGTAAAGGTATTTCCTGGTTATACTTTTTAATAGAAGTGAGAACGATTTCTGGTACATGAGTATTTTGTTTTACTTCCTGTGGAGAAAACAGGGTAAAACCGTTAATTCCGCCAAAAAACATTTCACCCTGTCTATTTTTAAAAAAGGCATTGCCATTAAACTCATTTCCCTGAATTCCATCGCTCATTTCAAAAATTCTTACTTCTTTCGTATCCGGATTAAATTTCAGAAGTCCCTGATTGGTGCTCATCCACAAATTACCTTCTTGATCCTCTAAAATACCATAAATAGCATCATGGGAGATACCAGCTTCTTTTGAATAATGGGTAAAAATAAATTCGTCGCGATCCAGCAACTCCAATCCTCCACCATAGGTACCAATCCAAAACCTACCGGCGTGATCCTCATACATACAAAGCACGCGATTATTTGAAAGACTGTTGGGATTTGAAGGACTATTCTGAAAGGATATAAATCTATCTTCTTTTTTAATGTATAAACTTAAACCGCTAAATGTTGCTACCCAAATGGCTCCTCGCTTGTCTTCATATACATACCGAACATGATTGCCATACAAAGATTTTGCATCATTTTGACGATGATAATAC
>CAYMXZ010000003.1:0-16278 GCA_964394475.1 uncultured Caldithrix sp.
TCAGTTGAGATATTTCTTTTTTCGTGGTTTCAATAAAATGATCCTTTGCATATTTATAATTAATACAAGTCTCACACCACTTTTTACTATTGATATGAAAGAGGTACATGAAAAAATCATATTCAACTGAAATTTTAGTGGTGGGAGGAGGAGCCAGCGGGGTGTGCGCCGCGATCCAGGCCGCTCGCCTGGGAAGAAAAGTCATCCTGGTTGAAGAAACCCCCTGGTTAGGTGGAATGCTTACTGCCGCAGGAGTGAGTGCTATAGATGGCAACCATCACCTGCCGTCCGGTTTGTGGGGAGAATTCCGACAGCAACTCTATGAGTTTTATGGAGGCCCTGAAAAAGTTAAAACCGGCTGGGTCAGCCATACCCTGTTTGAGCCGAAAGTTGGTAATGCTATCCTGACCAAAATGGTATCGGTTTATCCCGACGTGCGCATATTTTATGGATTCTGGCCGATTACAGTGCACAAGGAAAAAAATAAGGTTTGCGGGGTGACTTTTGTGAATGAAGTTGGCGAAAAATTACAGATTCACGCTAATGTTACTATTGAAGCAACTGAATGTGGAGATGTGATTGCTCTGGCAAAAATTCCTTATTCAGTAGGTCGGGATAGTAGGGATAGTACGGGTGAACGGGAGGCTCCCCAAATGGCCGATAATATTATCCAGGACCTTACCTATGTGGCCATCTTGAAGGACTATGGGTTTGGACAGGATAAAACCATTTCCCGCCCTCCGGGTTATAATCCGAAAAATTATCGGTGTACCTGTCGCGAGCTATGTGACGATCCATCCTTTGAAGTGGTTGATGCCCGAAAAATGTTAGATTATGGTCGGCTTCCTAACAATAAGTTTATGATCAATTGGCCAATCAATGGAAATGATTATTATTTAAATGCCCTCGAAATGACGCATGATCAAAGATTGAAAGCTTATCGTAAAGCAAAAAATTTTACTTTAGGGTGGATTTATTTTATTCAAACTCAGGGTGGATTCAATAACCTTGGACTGGCAGATGATGAGTTTCCCACCGCAGACTTTTTACCTTTTATACCTTATCATCGGGAGAGTCGAAGAGTGGAGGGATTAGTAAAATTAACGGTGAACGATATCGTCGATCCCTATGCCAATGCACAACGACCATTTTATAAAATGGCTATTGCGGTAGGGGATTATCCTTTGGATCATCATCATGCAAAATCTCCAGTACCTGTTCATGAAAAATTTCCCCCAATACCATCTTTTTCGATTCCTTATGGCTGTTTAATTCCTTCTACAACAGATGGGTTGATAGTGGCTGAAAAAAGTATTTCTGTATCTCATATTGTCAATGGTTGTACACGATTACAGCCCTGCGTCATGCTCATTGGTCAGGCAGCTGGAGCAGCCGCTGCCCTGTGTGTGATTCATCAGATTGCTCCTGCTGAGATAAACATTCGCCAGCTCCAACAAATTTTGTTGGATTCTGGTTGTTGGTGTTTGCCTTATCTTGATGTTTCTCCAGAAAGCAAATTTTTTCAGGCCGTTCAGCACTGCGGATTAAGCGGGGTGATGCGAGGAGAAGGGATCGCCAAAGCGTGGGCGAATGAAACCCGTTTTTACCCTGAACAGGAAATCTCTGGCGAAGATTTTTATGAGGCAATGGTGGGGGCTTGTCCTGAGATAAGTAGTTGGGCGGAATGGGCGACGATCCGAAGGCAAAAAAATGTAGCCTTCGGAAAATTTTTCCAAATAATAGATTGGATAGTACGATTGCTCAAGAATGGAAAAGTGGAGATGGTTGGATCCATTTCGACATCATGGTCAATTCCTGATTTACTAAAAGAAGGAATAAGTCAGGGCGTGGCTAAAGAAGAAACAATGGAACCAAATAAAACTATCAGCCGGAAATTCATGGCTTTTTTTATTGATAAAATATTTCAACCTTTTCAGCAAAGACCTCTTAGTATTTTAAGATAGTTGTGAACGTAACACACAGGAAAGAAATATGAATGCTCTTGTTCGGATATCTATCATGTTCATCTTACTCGTCTGTAGCTGCAAGAATAAAATGATCGCCACTCAGCAAACACCCACCGAATTGCGCGGGGTATGGATTACCAATGTAGACAGTGAGGTATTAAATAGTCAGGAATCAATTAAGGAGGCTATACAATTTTTATATGAACATCATTTTAATGCGGTTTTTCCAGTAGTTTGGAATGATGCGAAAACGGTGTATCCCAGTCAGCTAATGAAAAGGGAGTTTGATGTACTAATTGATCCGCGCTACGAGGGAAGAGACCCACTCTATGAGATCATCAACGAAGCTCATTCCAAAAATATCGCTGTTATTCCCTGGTTTGAATATGGCTTTGCCGCTTCTCATGAGAAAAAAGGAGGACTTATCTTAGAAAAAAAACCCCATTGGGCGGCCGCGGACAATGAAGGTAAGCTGCTGACAAAAAATGGATTTGAATGGATGAACGCCTATCATCCAGAGGTGCAGAATTTTATGCTTGAACTCATAATGGAGGTCGTTCAGAATTATGCGGTAGATGGTGTGCAAGGAGACGATCGCCTCCCTGCCCAACCCATCGAGGGTGGGTATTCAACTCTCACTCAAAGTTTATATAAAAGTGAGACAGGAAGTGAAAATGTTCCGAAAAATTTTTACGAAAATGAATGGAAAAGATGGCGAGCAGCTAAGCTTACAGAATTTGCAAAGAGAATTTATCAACGGGTGAAAAAGACAAAACCGGATGTCCAGGTCACCTGGGCTCCGAGTATTTATCCCTGGTCATATGACGAATACTTGCAAGATTGGCCGAGCTGGATTAAACATGGATATGCCGATGTAGTGATTCCGCAGGTTTATCGCTCCAGTTGGGTGGAATATAAAAAGGCGCTTGATTCACAGCATGCGGATTCACTTGGGATTTTAGATTCTCACTGTTTGATTTTTCCGGGTATGTTGATGAATGTGGGAGACTATGTTATATCTCCGGAATTTTTATTGAAATCAATCGATTATAATCGACGACGTGGGTATAAGGGAGAGGTTTTATTTTTCTACGAGGGATTAAGGAAAGCTGATAACAAATTAGCAGAAATATTATTAGCCACTTTTTATAAACAACCAGCCCAATTGCCATTTAAAATTCATCCATCGGGTGAGTAATTTTTTTACATGAAAATTTTGGAAGCGCCGGAAAGTTCTTGAGGATGAGATGAAAAAAAATATTATTGACTTTTAAAAAAAATATATATATTTAGTTATTAAGTTAAGTGAACAAACTAATGAGACCTGCCTTGTTAAAGTTCATTTATTATTTCACCATTTTTATTTTTTTCCCTCTGATTACCTTTGCCCAAACCTCTACGAAAATAGTGGGTGTAGTAAAAGATAAAACAACCAATGAAGCACTCATTGGTGTTAATGTTCAGGTCGAAGGAACTCTACTTGGCGCCGCTACTGATTCTGATGGATGGTATGTTATCTTAAATGTACCACCCGGTACACACAATTTACAGTTTACCTATTTGGGATATAAGTCGGTAACGGTTCTAAATGTTGATACAAAAATTGATCGTACTACTACGATTAATGTGAATATGGAGGCTGCTGCCATTGAGTTCGGAGAAACTGTGACAGTAACAGCTGATCGGCCATTGGTAGAAGTCGACAAAACTTCTTCCTCTGTCCATTTCGAATCAAGGGAGGTTGCCAATTTACCAGTAGAAAACTTGCGAAATCTACTGGAGCTTACGCCGGGAGTAAGCAAAAATCCAGATGGAACCATGAGCATTCGAGGAGGTGGCGCCTACGAGATCAATTATACGGTGAATGGAATTCGAAGTATGACTACCAATTCGGGTGTTCCTGCTTATGGAACTGGCTCAAAATCTGAAAATAGCTGGAAATATGATATCAATCCTTTAGCCGTCTCTCAGATGGAGGTTATCACTGGTGGTTTTAATGCGGAGTATGGCAACGCCCAATCGGGGGTGGTTAATGTGGTGATGAAAGAAGGTGAATCTAAATTTTTTGGTGGTTTAACCGTTGAATATCGATCGCCAGGGCAATATCATTATGGAGATTATCTTTATTCGAAAAATCAATTTGAATGGCAGAAGTGGGGAAATTTTGATACCTGGTTACAACAGCCACAGTTTCGGGATACTACCGGTGGTGTCTTATCAGTGGATACCGCCGAAGCTTTGAGAAATTATAATTTATGGGTAAAAAATCATACACCTGCTGATGACAATATATTGGGGGTTTATGATTATCGAAAAAATATGTATTCCCGTTATTTGTTCAGTTTAGGTGGTCCTTTGGGAAAGAGGGAACAGAATATCACTTTTTTCTTGTCAGGAGAATTATTATTTAAGCCAACTCGTCTACCGACCAGAGAAAAAGTGCAGAAAAAACAAAATTATTCTCTGGTTTTAGCCTATAAACCAAACCCCACTCATAACTTTAAAATAACAGGACTTTATCAGAAGTTTTATTCTGGAATGGGTTCCGGCTCAGATGATATTCGTTGGGCGGGTCTTTGGGGCACTTATGGAGCAAAACGGAAATACACTCTGATTTACGACTCGCCACGGGACGAAACGGTTTTTGCTTCCAGTGTAAATTATAAATTAATTTTTTCTCCCAAGTCCTATCTGGAAACGATTCTCACTTATCAAAATGAAATCCTTTATGCCTATCAGACTCCCACACCCGCCTGGGATAAAGATGTGCAACTTCACCCAGATCCGTATACTCGCCAATTGGAAGACCGTGGACCATGGAATGAAAAATATCGAGAATATTACACCTGGTCAAGTCTGTATAATCAAGCGTCTATTACGAAATTTTATGAAGGCCGAATCAGTTTTTCATCGCAATTCACTAAAACGAATTTATTTAAAGCGGGCCTGGAAGCATCCCTAATGGATCAGAACTATAATGCATCCTCATCCTTATGCGTTTCAGCTTTTATTTGGCGGACTGGTTTTGCAACCAATTATAAAGCAAAAACATGGTTTGTCGCAGGATTTATGCAAGACAAATTGGAATTTGCTGGCATGGTCGCCAATTTGGGTATAAGGTTCGATGCCTATAATTTTGGGGTTGATGTGCCGGTAGACAAGTATAATGTATTTTATCCAGCACTCGGCAGTCCAAATGTTGGCATTCCCAGGTGGGAACCCTCAAAAACTTTTTCCTCCTTATCACCCCGCCTGGGTATTTCCTTCCCAATCGGGGCGACTACTGCCTTTCGAATTCAATATGGACATTTTCGTTCCATGCCGACCATTAATCAGGCACTGGATAATCAAACCTATAATGGCTGGGGCAGTTACGGCAATCCCAATTTAAAACCAAAACTGAGCATAAATTATGAAGTGGGTATTCAAAAAAGTTTGTGGGGAACCCATCAGATCGATATCGTCACATATTATAACGATTTAAAAGACCAGATTAGTCTGGTTTATATTAAAAGCTCTACTGGAAGCCAGAGTAAATCAGATGATTTAAAAGGAACCTATATTAGTTATGATAATTCAGGATATGGAAATTCGCGAGGTATTGAAATTAGCCTCATGAATAGAGGAATTTCGAATTGGCGCTATCGCTTTGCTTATACATTGAGTCAAACAAACTATGGTAATTATGGCGTATATCTGGATCGCCCTGATCTCACCCAGGATTTAGCCCAGAAGTATACTTATGCCGCTGCCGATTATTTGTCACCAGAAGACCGCACCCATCGGTTTAATGCGTCTATTACCTACGTTATTTCTGAAGCCAGAGGAATTAAGGTTCTCGGTATCCATCCCTTGGAAAATTCTTCCCTCTCCTTGATTATTGATATAAAAAGTGGATTGGCATATTTTTGGTCGCCGGAATATCAGTATTCCTATCGAATTGAATCCAACCGCCGATATCCCATGGAATCGCAAACCGATCTGCGTTTCGATAAAACGATTCCTTTTAAATCATTGAAATTAAAAGCCGGCGTGCGGGTTTATAATTTGTTTAACAATAAACATTTTACTCCTATTACCGATCCGGAGGAACTGGACCGTTGGGTTCTCCGAAGCGCAACCATGGCTGACGCCGATCTGGATCCAAACCGGGATGTGCGGCTATATAATTATTTTCAAGTCTGGCGTAATATTCCCCGGCAGATATTTTTTACGCTGGGAGTTTTATTTTAATAAAGCATATACCAATAAATCATTGATAGTTACATGATGACACATGATCAATTGAAGATGATATACGCAGGGCTTATTTTTTCTTCCATTGTTTCTCTCTTTGGGCAGGATAACAATCTAACTATCAGTCTTACACGCGGAAAGTTATGGCACTCTTACTATCTGGCGCAGGAATGTGAACCCATGCAGGATTGGGCTCGCAAAACGTATGGTTTAGATTGGCCCGGATATCGCACTGATCAAATAAAACAAGATATCGGTGGCAGCTACAGTTATTTGACAGCGGGTGGATTTGCGCTCACCGCTCTTACCGATAGTGGGACAGTGTGGGGATGGGATAATTTTGCTACTCATGCCACTACGGTCGGTCTGGCAGGCGCCGAGTACCGTTTTCTTATTTCTAAAGATCAATCTGGAAGATCAATTCATTATAAGAAATGGAAATATGGCGAAAATTACTGGTTGATGACTGACCCCCATGAAGCAGAAGAAGTCATTATTACCCAGTGGGAAATAAATGGAGAATGGTATCAGCCCTGGGATAATCAAGTTGTACCGGTGAAAATAAAACGGGTGGTGCGACAATGGTCAGGTTCAATGGCTGACGAAAATTACATCATCACTGAATATACTTTAAAAAATACTTTACGCCGTGACGATTTAAAGGGTATTTATCTTTTGTTTACTTTTGCTCTATCTCCCAATCATCGCGGGTGGAATTTAACCATGCCCAATCTTCCACCTGGCGCTCGTAATACCCAGAGCTATTATGATAGTTCAGAAAAACTTTTAGTGAGCTGGGCAGGTGATTTTACCGCCACCCCCATCATCGATGAGTCGTTTGATTATTTTTTACATGATTATTATGATCCGGTGCTCAAGCAAACTCGACAGAGACCGGAATTTTTAGCCCCCGGTTTTCTTGGAATTAAATTTCTTTATATTTCCCCTGACTCAAATGGGGTTGAAAATAAAATAAATGGATTTGCCTGGTCGGCCGCCTCTCCCAGCCAGGATCATTCCGGTCCATATCTGGGGGTGGTCGGCCTGGATAGTAAGTACGAAGCAATGGCTAATCCCTTGCTTTTATCGGAAGCTTTCCAGAATCCCCAGGATCCACGTATGGGTCAAAATCGACTCTATGCGAATTTTTCTGTGGGACCATTTAATTTACTCAGACGAGAAGGTGATTCAATTAAAGTCGTAATGGCCGAGTTTGTGGGTGGAGCTTCCTATGAGAAAGCCATCGCAGAAAATGTTACTCAGCAGGACATCAAGGCTATGGGTGATTCTGCCGTTGAATATTTAAATGAGCGCATAAAATTCAATTTTGAGCATCATTACACAGTTCCCATGCCACCTCCAGCACCACAATTTTCAATTTCGGCAAATAAAGGTAAAGTAGGTAATGTAGTCCATATCCAGAATTCAGTGGAATCGATTCCTGATCCTCATCAAGGATTTCCAGATATTGCTGGCTATCGCATCTATCGTTCGGGATACTTGCCCTTCGGACCGTGGGAAAAAATTGCGGATATTCCTGTAGCTGATCCGAGATTTTTCCAGCCTGATTCCCATGAATATGTTTTTATTGACACGCTGGTTGCTTTGGGATATGCCTACTATTATAGTGTGACCAGTTATGATAATGGCCACTCCAGTTGGGCCGTCGATCCAACTTATGTGGTTCCTCCATTAGAATCTTCAATTTTCGCTAATCGAATGGAAACACCATTTTATACTACATTACAACCGCAAAAAAGTTTAGCGGAGGTTAAAGTTGTCCCCAATCCTTTCTATGTGAATTCCGGTTTTGAATTTGCCGGAGACGCCAAGTTGATTCAGTTTGTCAACCTGGAATCGGAGTGTACTATCCGCATCTATACTCTGAGAGGTGATCTGGTTAAAACGATTTATCATAATAATCCTCAATCTGGTGTCACCTTTTGGAATCAAATCAGTGACAACGGACAATATGTCAAAAGCGGCATGTATTTTTATGTGGTAACCAATGCCAAAGGTGAAACCCAAAAAGGTAAATTGGCCATTATAAATTAAAATAGAATAAAATGACTTCTAAAATTAGTGTTCAGTATATTTTACTTTTTGCCCTTCTGATAATGGTCAGTTATGGGCAGGAATTTGAAAAAACGGGTACGACAGGGTTTGTATTTTTAGAAATACCGGTGACTGCCCGCTACTCTTCATTGGGCGAAACAGGGCTAACCTTAAAAGATGTGGGTGCAGAGGGAATATTTATTAATCCTGCTTTGACCGCCTTTTCAAAAGGCCGTTTTTCTCTGAATATTTCTTACTCGAAATGGTATGTTGAGACCACTCATCAGGCGCTGGGTTTTACTTATCATTGGCCTTTGGTAGGAACATTTGGATGGCATATCATTTATTTTGATTTCGGTGAAATAGAAAAAACACGAAATCCCTATTCCAGCAAAAATGAATATGGATCCTACATCAGTCTGGGAAAATTTTCAGCTGGATCTATGGCAACGGGGTTAAGTTTCGCCAGACAACTCACCGAAAAATTCTCCTTTGGAACGGCATTAAAATATATTCGAGAAACTATCGATGTTGAATCAGCAGAAAATGTGATTATGGATATTGGTTTTTTTTATGATACTGGTTTCCGTTCCCTTCGTATTGGAGCTTTTTTAAAGGATTTCGGACTTGAGGCAAAATATGTGAATGAAAAATTCAAAATGCCACAGCAGTTGAAATTTGGCATCGGATACGATTTTATCGGTAATCTTGAATCTCCATATCAGATTACAGTTCTGGCAGAAGCCGTTCATCCTAATGATGCCAATGAGCGGGTACACTTAGGTGTAGAGGCCCGTTTTGTGGAGTTTTTCATTTTGCGCGGTGGATATAAATTGAATTATCGGGATGAAAATTTTTGCGCGGGCGCTGGAATGCATCTGAATTATCAAGAAAAACTTATCAGATTTGATATTTCTTATATGAATCATCGCTATCTTGATTCAAACCTTCGATTTACCTTTTCTGCGGAACTATAGAAATGAAGCCAAACATTGCTATGACATTCGTTCTGATCCTATTCTTTTCACTATTTATTGCTTTTACTGAGAATGCTTATTCACAGCCAGAAAGAATAGAGATCAAATTATTAGGTGCTTTCGAGCAGCAGAATACAGAATACAAAGCAAGTGAAGCTGTAGGATTTGGGCTGACAGGTCAATTTGTTTATCGACCGCTTGAAATATTTGACCTTAATGTTCGTGTTGATTATGATCAGATGAAATTGACACAAAGGGATGTGCTTTTCGAATGGGAATGGGATTACTGGGAAAAAACCTATGTCGATTTTCTTCCAGGAATTACCGCCCAGGAATTAAATGCGACGCTGCGGTATACCAGTAGCGACAGCATCTATTCAGCGGTTTTTGTTCCCACTCAGGGTTTGAAAGAATTAAAGTTCTCCGCTGGTGCGGAATATCGCCTGCCCAGCTTTAAAAAAATTCAACCGTATTTAGGTATGAATTTTGGTCTCAGTTTATTTTATCGTGAATTGAAAATGACAGAGCACTGGATTAAGCGGTTTAAAATCGATACGTTGTCCACTTCTCGATTTGATTATGAGTATAAATTCGATCTTACTCATTTTGCCCCCACTCGTGAAGGTAAAAAATTCTTTGTAGAACCTGTTATTGGCACTCGCCTGGTTCTTAGTTCTGGCCTTGATCTGGATTTTTCCTACCACTTTGTTCAATATTTCGACCGCGATGAAATAAAATTGCTGGCAGAAATCTTTAAAATTTCTGAAACGGGAGACCGCTGGTTTCCGCTACACTCAAAAAGTAAATTCATTTTTGGATTCGCATTCAAATTTTAAGCAGAGGGTAGGAGTAAAAGTAAATGATGAAGAGTGGTTATCTGGCAATATTTAACCATCAGGTAATGGTTTATAGGTTCACTACGATGCTGATGGTTACGTTAATAACGGGGTTGTCTGCTCAAGAGAGCGGAACATGGGGAGTCTCTATTTCCAGTGCCTATTCTCAACCTATCGGTGGATTAACAAACTGGTTTAAACCCCACTTCTCCTCGAGACTCACCATCGGAAAGCAGTATAATGAGAATTGGTTTATTGAGGGTATGCTGGAATATGACCACTTTGATAAAGAGAATCTCAATGGATATATCCGTGGGAAATTAGATCTTTCTCTGGAACATATTGGCATTCTGGTGGGTGGACGATATAAGTTCATAGAGAATAAAATAGTTCAACCATATTTCAACCTGGCCGCTGGTGTATATCATTGGATTGGTGTGAGAGGAGCGATAGCTGCCGATTCGACTGTCTTTCCTTTCATACCATCAATAGATGAGCGAAAACTGGAAGAGACCAATTGGGGATTTTGCTCTGGAATGGGAATGGAAATAAAATTCATTCCCACTCTCGGAATCGATTTACAAATCAATTATCGCTTAATTTTCGGTGATCTCTGGCCAACCTTGCAACCTGGCGTTGAGCTGGAGGGGGTTTCTGGATTTCAAACCTTGAATTATCGCACCGCCATTCGTTACTATTTCAAATAAAAAAAGAGGAGTTTGTCTCATGAAAATTTTGATGATACTGATCTTGATTTTTATTTTTCTTGTGTCAACTCTTGTGGCTCAGAATCAATATCCCGTGAATTGGGTGAAGTACAAATATATGGATCCGGGAAGTGATGTGACACGGGGATTATGCTATAACAAAAAAACGGATCATGTCTTGGTCGCTACCCGAAAGTGGGGAAATGATGTATTTATTTTGGAGGCGGCTACTGGTGATTCTATCGGCAAGCTGAATACCAGCATCATCAGTGGCGGTACTTATGCTCTCAACTTGGTGAGCGCAGCAGATGATGGAACGATTTATGTGTGTAATCTATCTGCTCCACAGTTTACTCCAGGATCAACTTTTAAGATCTATCGCTATGTCAACGAAACTGCCGGTCCCGAATTGGTATATGATGATGCCTCCGGCGGAGACAGATATGGGGACGCTTTAGCGGCGATTGGATCAGGAATTAATAAATATATTTATTCATCAGGGAAAGGGAATGATAAAATCTTGGTTCTGCGTGATGAAGGGTTATCAAGCTTATATGTGGATTCTTACATTACTTTGCCGCAACCAGGAAATGCCCGCCATGGTATTTCTCCCGTTTCACCAGGAGGACAACTGTGGATTAATGGAGCGGATGATGGCTATCCTCCTCCGCGTTTAATTACGAATACCGGTACGGTTATTACGACTGTTCCGGATAGCATTTTTTCGGCAGGAGGTACTTCTACCATCCTCCATATGATTCTTGGAAAATATAATGTTCTAACTACCACCAATGCTTATCCAATTACCTTTAAATCTTGTCAGTATTTTGTAGATGAATTAGGAACAGTTACCTTTGATTATTTTGGTATGGATAGCGATTCGTTGCCACTTATTTACAATGGATCAGTGAACAATAATAATACTAATGCTACTTCGGTATTAGCCTATGATTCAAAGCGTCATGCCATTCTCTCTCTCTTTGGGTATAATAGCATTGCCTCCAGTACGATGGATTCTTTATTGAAAGCCAGTACTCCTCGATCTGGTAATCTGGAAATAAATGTTGACGGGGAAAACGACTTTTTTCCCACCGATCACGTTGGTGAAAGCAATGAGAGAGAAATGTATCTCACGTGGTCAGAAGGTAAAGTATTTGTGGGAATTACCGGTCATACCTTGATTGATCCAACTCTTACCAACTATCTTTACGTAGCATTCGATCTGGATCCGACCGGCAATTTGGGTACCAACCTTCCTCCGACTTCTGATGGAGGAGTCAATGCTCTGCCGTTCAAAGCAGATGTTGTCTACCGCGTGGAGCCCTATAATCAACCTGATTATATGATCGGATCTATTTTCAAGTGGAATGGAGCAAGCTGGGATGAATTTCTGTTTGACGGCAATCTTGCTTCTCAGGGTGCGTTAGCCTTCGCCGATGAAGGTCCTCGTAAATTAGCTGAAATAGCCGCTGTTCGGAATACCGCTGGCATAGGATTGAATTACACGGATATCAGTCTAATGGTTTATCTGGCAGAAGGAGGATCGAATGGGGCTGTTCTGTGTGCTTTTCCAGATGACAATCCGCTGGGCAATGGAGTTTCCTTCAATTATTATTATTATGCCGATGTGCTAGGAGAGGGAATGTACCCCACGGATACGAATTATGTCCATATTAAAAGTCAGATTACCGCAATTGAAAATAAAAAAGAGATACTACCGGATAATTTTTCAATTTCTCAGAATTATCCCAATCCATTTAATCCTCAAACCACTATTGAGTATTATTTACCCCAAGCGGCGGATGTCCAACTGGTTATTTATGATATTTCCGGAAGTCAAGTAGATGTGATTGTGAACAAACATCAGCCGGCCGGAAAAAAGCAGGTAACCTGGCAAGCACACCAGCAGGCGAGCGGTGTTTATTTCTTTAAACTGGTTGTCGATCAAAAACCGCTGGCTACTCGTAAAATGATTCTATTGAAATAGAAGATACTTTACTTTTTGAGGATGATATATAAAGAAAAAAATTGAGGTCTCTGGCCTCTGGTCATATTATGAAAATAACGTCATCAATAATTTTGATTTGTAGTATAGTCTTTTCCATCTATGCTCAACAGCCTGAATTGCGCGGGGTGTGGATTGCCTGGGCAGGGGCAAATGTCCCCAGCAAAGAGACGATTGCTGCCATGATGGAGGATATAGCGGCTCACAATCTTAATGTGGTGTATGTTGATGTATGGAGATATGGATATCCTTATTTTCGCAGTGAGACTTTTTACCAACATACTGGGCTCTATACCGATCCGTCCCTGGCAGCGGGTAGAGATGTATTAATGGACATGATCGCCGAAGGTCATCGAGTGGGTTTGCAGGTAGAAGCCTGGTTTGAATATGGATTTGTCGCTTGCCAGGGGAATAATGATATCTTTTATACCATGCATCCGGACTGGTTTGCCAGACGTCGAGATGGCTCCGTTCTGTTTAACGGCTCGTATAATTATAAATGGCTAAGCCATTGTCATCCAAATGCCCAACAATTTTTGATTGATCTATGCCAGGAGGTCGCTACTAACTATGATATCGATGGCATTGAATTAGACCGAGTCCGTTATCCAGAATTGGATTGTGGCTATGATTCTTTCACGGTGGAATTATATAAATCGGAACACAATGGAAATCCACCACCCAATACGATTTCTGATCCCGGCTGGAAAGCCTGGCGAGCCGATAAATTGACTCAATTTATGTCCATCTTTTATGACTCCTTAAAAGCAGTTCGACCCGATATTGAAATTAGCAATGCACCGATAGTCTATCCCTATGGTTATGATAATTTCTGCCAGAACTGGATACCCTGGATTAACAACGGTTTTCTCGATTTTGTGACGCCGCAGATCTACCGCTCAAGCAACTCTACCTATACCTATGAACTCAATCTGCAACTGGCTTATGTGAATGATCAATCTAAATTTTATCCTGGAATAACCTCTATCTACGATACATATCTAATTCCCACTAATGAAATTATTGATATGATCCAAACTACCCGCAGCCGAAATTTACAAGGGCATGTAATCTGGTATTATAATACACTGGCAGACGATTTGCCGGTTTTGCGGGATAGCGTTTATCAACAAGTCGTGCCGATCCCCAATCGACCAGGTAACTGGCGGTTACCTTCTATCATTCTCAATGAAAATGATCCCAACATTCATCGGAGTACTGGATGGACAGTATATACCACCATACCCGGATTTGAAAATGGATGTTTGTATGCAGTTGGACAAGGAGAGGAATGGATTGAATATTATGTGGATATTCCGCAAAATGGGTGGTACGAAGTGTATGCTTTTATTATCAATCATTGGAATGCTACTACCAGAGCCGAATATCAGCTATATCATCAGAACGGAATTGATACGGTTTGGGTTAATCAGAACCTGAGTGGACATGCCCGATGGTATAAATTGGGAGATTATCAATTTTTAGAGGGGAATAATCAAAAAGTTCTCCGCTTAACGAATAATGGAATAGGTTCTCAAATTTTGTTTACCGACGCGATTATGCTGCTCAATGCCAATCGTCCCCTTCAGGTTTCAATGATCTCCACTCCCACTAATCACGGGAAGGTGATCCGTAACTTCGAGTTGGGGCCAAATTATCCCAATCCCTTTAATTCAGCAACCAACATTACTTTTCAATTATTTCAGGCTGATCATATTCGATTAAAGATCTATGATGTATGTGGTAAACAGATCGCGGTGTTGTGGGACACCTTTCTGAAGGCAGGAGAACATCGCTATTTCTTTGAGGACCGGGAATTACCGAGCGGTATTTATTTCTATGTTCTCGAAAGCAACACCTGCCATCAGGCACAAAAAATGATTTTGTTAAAATGATATTTTATTAAACAAGGTAGTAATCAAAAAATTATCTATGAATGATGGAAAAAAGAGCAAATTCTCAGCTCATTAAGCAGCTCAATGAAATACGGATTTTGAATTACATCCGCGATGAGGGGCAAGTTTCTCGCATTGATCTGGCCAAGCGCTCACGAATGTCCAAAGTAGCGGTGTCGGAAATTGTCAACCGTCTGGTGAAGTCTGGTTATGTGATTGAAATTGGTAAAGGAGAGTCGACAAGACGCGGTGGTAAACGACCTACTCTTTTAAAATTGAACCCCAATAATCGATATGTAATTGGAATAGATGTAAAACGCCATTTTACAAAAGTAGGAATTGCTAATATTGAATCCAGTATTCTGGAGCAGGAATATTTTGAATATGAAGTTGGAATTTCAGTTGATCAATGGACATCTCAGACCTTTGATAAAATTGACTTATTGTTGACTAAACATGATGTCTTTTTAGATAAATTAATTGGAATTGGTATCGCCATACCTGGTTTGGTGAACTATGAAAAAGGTGAATTACGCTTTGCCGATACCTTACCGAATTGGGGCAACACTCCTATCGTTCCTGAATTTTTACGCCGTTACAAAGTTCCCGTAGTTATGGAAAATGACGTTAATACTCTGGCATTGGCCGAGAACCTTATAGGCGCCGGAAAAGATGAGGCTAATCTAATTTGTATTTGGATAGGAGCAGGAATTGGGGCAGGAATAATTGTGGATAATCATTTGATACGCGGACAAACCGGGAATGCAGGTGAAATTGGATATTTAGAACTGGGGCATAAAATAGCCAATCCGCAGTCATTAAAATATCTATATTCAAATCAGCATTTTTTTGGAGAAATTCTCTCCGAAGAACATTTTCTGGAAGTCTTAAACGCAAATTCGAACTGGTCGAAAAATGCTCGAGGATATGAGAAAGTGAAGAGCACACTGGCGAAAATCGTTCAATTGGGCGATGAAGGAAATACCAGGGTTCAAAATATTTTAGATGAATACGCTTATCTTTTAGCCGTTCTCTGTAACGATTTATTTAAAACCATTAATCCGAATCTTGTCATCCTCAGTGGGACGATTATTGAAAACTCTACCTATCTTTTAAAAAAAGTAAGGCAAATCGTGAAACAACAAATGATGAAGATACCGTTCCAAAGCAGTTCGATTGTGATTGGTAAACTGGGTGAAGAGGGTTTTCTAAAGGGAGCAGTATCTTTAGCTTTAAATATTATTTTTGAGCCCCCACTGCGAAGAAGTCCATATCTGTCTCAGTATCAACTCCAGAAACAGTTATATACATAATAGAAAAATTGGTCATTATTGCGCAAAGGAATAACATCGTAGAAAGAATTCATCTTCATAATTTAATTTTTTAAGTGATTTAATAATTAATGTAAGGAGGAGATGTATGAAAAGTGTCTTTTTGGTGTCCTTAAGTTTTTTACTGTTATTTGTAATTTCCAGCGGTTTTTCCCAGTCGTTTGTGAACAAAATCTGGGAAAAGAGTGATAGTACTTTTCGCTGGTTAGTAGTGGATAACAACACTCGCGGGATGGGATATAATCCGGCCACGGATCATTTACTGGTGG
>CAYMXZ010000003.1:16378-32424 GCA_964394475.1 uncultured Caldithrix sp.
CGCCGGTCAG
The DNA here is from genome assembly GCA_964394475.1 of uncultured Caldithrix sp. GTDB lineage: Bacteria > Calditrichota > Calditrichia > RBG-13-44-9 > RBG-13-44-9 > RQOF01. The sequence goes on from CAYMXZ010000003.1 coordinate 16,389, forward strand.
TCATATTGATGCGGCCGGATCAATCATTGCTCAAATTAATACCGGTGTGGTTTCCGGTAGCTGGTTCAATGTCGGCTATATCGAAACAACCAGTGGAAGAAAGTTTGTAGGAGTTGTCGGGAACAACAGCGTAGATTTGGGTAGGCAACTGCAAATATGGGATGTTAGTTCCGATGAAGTCAATCCCACTTTTTTTGCCCGGTTATCTTTAACCAATGAATATAATACCAACGCCAATGCCGCGGCTGATCTGTATTTTAAAGAAAATGTCAATGGTTCTCTAACTGTGTATCAATTAGTAACCAATAATGGGATTGCTGCCTGGTATGTTGAACCTTCATATTTTACACCCATCTGGGAAAAGAGTGCAGGTGCTTTCGATTTTCTAGCTGCTGATAACAACACTCGCGGGATGGGATATAATCCGGCCACGGATCATTTACTGGTGGCCAGTCGTACGGGAGGGGCAAATGTGTACATTTTGAATGCGGCTAACGGGGATTCCCTGGGTCGATTGGATATGACGGGCGTAACGGGAACGGGAGCGACTTTTGCAATCAATATCGTTCGGGTGGATGCCAGCGGGGTGATTTACGTGAATAACCTGGCGTTAGCGAATCAGACGTTCCGGATATACCGTTGGCAGGATGAGACCTCGGCTCCGACGCTGGCCTTTGAAGGGACGGTAACCAGCCGGACGGGCGATTCATTTGGTTTGTCGGGCAGTGGGACATCGACGGTGTTGTATTCCAGTGGGAGTGGGAGCAGTGTGATCTATCGATTTGTGACGGTGGATGGGAGTAGTTTTACGCTGGATGGAACGATACCTTTAACGGCGGCAGGATTGGCGCGGGGTGGAATATCGCCGGTGAGTAGCGGGACCAATTCCGATTTGTGGGTGAATGGATCGGGAACGCCGGTCAGTCATATTGATGCGGCCGGATCAATCATTGCTCAAATTAATACCGGCGTGGTTTCGGGAAGCTGGTTCAATGTAAAATATATTCAAACTTCAGCCGGCAATAAATATGTGGGAGTCGTGGGAAATGCCGGTTCGGACCTTGGTAAACAGGTTCAAATTTGGGATATTACCAGTGATGAAATAAACCCGACTTTCTACTCCAGAGCCCAGTTGTCAAATATTTGGAATGCTAATGCAAATGCCTGTGCTGATCTGTTAACCCGGGACAATGGTGATGGTACAATAAACGTATATCAATTGGTTACCAATAATGGAATCGCCGCTTGGCAAGTTGAGTTTCCACAACCTGGTATACCTATTCCGTGGTTCTCTACTAGTATCTTAAATTTTGGTAATGTGGCCATTGGAGCTTCATTTTCTTCTGATTTTTTCATTCAGAACATTGGAAGTGGAAACTATCAAGTAGATAGTGTGACTTTTCAAACAAGTTATTTCGTCACTAACTTAGCTGGAGGTACCATCATTGAACCCGATTCCACATTTAACGTGTCGGTTACATTTACCCCGCTTGTCGAAGGACCAGTTCAAGATGTCATGACGGTTTATTCTAATGCCGGTGTTCATCAGGTAACTCTGGAGGGGTCCGGTTATGAATTATGGCCGCTTACCTGGCGTATTCAAGCGGATACCGCTGCCTGGATGGGTTCGACGGCGAATGCCCCCCGAACGATGGCATATAGTAAATTTTCGAACCATCTCTACTTTGTGGCTCATCCCCAGGGGGTCGGAGATTTTGTCAAAGTGTTTAATGCTACTGATGGGGAATTTATCAGGGATCTGGATGTAAGTGCATTGATTCCCGGTGGATTCATTTCAATTAGTGCGATTGCGGCAACTGAAGATGGACAAATTTTTGCTTCCAATTTAGCTTCACCGGCTGGAAATTTTAATTTATACAAATGGACCACCGAAGAAGATAGCATGCATTTGGTTTTTAGTGGACCGCTCGGTTCTCGTAATGGTGATGTGCTATCGGTGAGTGGGACGGGGAACAATGTGGAAGTCTATACATCTGGAAGCGGTAGCGATAAAATATTTGTCCTGGGTACCACGGATGGAATGACCTTCACCCTCACTGACACAATTAATTTGCCCCTGGCTGATATTGCCCGTTATGGAATCAGTCGCGTTGGATTAAGCGATTATTTTTTTGTGAATGGACCGTCCACTGCTCCACGTTATATCCACCGTGATGGAACAGAGCTTTATGTATTTGATACAGCAGAAGTAAGCGGTACGTCTATCAATTATTTTGAAGTGGAGACTATTTCTGGACTTATTCGACGATTTATATCGGTGACCAATGGTTGGCACACCGCACCTGGTACCCAAGTGGTCGAGTTACTTGGTCCGCCGGGGAATGATCTTTGTTCGGCAATCAGTATTTTGCCGGTGAGCACTCCTACTTATTCTACCTACACCAATGCAAACGCTACTGGTCAATCACTCTATAATCCACTGGAAAATAAACTGATTGAATTAATAACAAATAATGGAGTATCAGCTTACAGCTTTGATGTGGTGGTCCCCGATTGGAAACAGCCAGGAACACCTCAACCGATTTTATCAACCACTTATCTGAATTTTGGTAAAGTGGCGGTGAATTCAACGAAAACATTGAATTTCAGCATCGAAAACCAGGGAACGGCCGATTTCTATGTTGCCGCAGTCTCCTATCAAAATCCGTATATCAGCACAACATTAAGTCCAGGATTTATTTTAGAACCAGACTCAATTCGTACACTTTCCATAAGTTTCACTCCGCTTCTTCCCGATACCCTCATCGATACCCTGTGGATTGCTTCTAACGCTGGTAATCTCTATATTGCGCTAAATGGATCAAGCTATGAATTGTGGCCGCTGGAATGGCGAATTACCGCCGATACCGCTGCCTGGATGGGAACATCAGCGAATGCGCCACGAACCATAGCTTATAGTAAAGCCACTAATCATCTTTATTTTGTTGCTCACCCCCAGGGTTTCGGAGATTATGTAAAAGTTTTCGATGCCGAGACTGGTTCCTTTATAATGGATATGGATATTTCTGCTGTCATCCCTGGTGGTTTTATTAAAATTAATGCCATCGCGGCTACTGAGGATGGGCAAATTTTTGCCTCAAATCTCTCCTCGCCTGGTGGAAATTTCAATCTCTATCGCTGGAGTGATGAATGGGCCCCCTCCCAGCTGGTATTCAGTGCTCCACTCTCCGATCGTAATGGTGATGTGCTGGCAGTGAGTGGAACGGGATTGAACGTAGAGGTATATACTTCTGGAAATGGAGGAACCAGAATTTATTCCTTCAACACGTCCGATGGGAATACATTTTCGATAAATGATACTATACCTCTGGCTACTCCTGACGTGGCTCGTTTTGGCATCAGTCGAGTGGGTACTTCTGATTACTTCTTTGTCAATGGACCTTATACCGCACCACGGTATATCAAGCGTGATGGAACAGAAGTCTTTGTTTTTGACACTGGTGCTGTCTCAGGAACCTCTATTAATTATTTTGAAGTTTTAACGACTACGGATAGCACTCGACGCTTTATCTCAGTCACCAATGCCTGGCATACTGGTCTGGGAACTAAGGTGGTTGAACTTTTTGGTGAACCAGGGGACAGCCTCTGTACTTCTTTTACTGTGCTCCCGGCCAGCACACCCTCTTACTCCAGTTTTGCCAATGGAAATGCCACCGGACAATCGGTTTATAATCCGCTAAACAATAGTTTGATTGAATTGGTGACAAATAACGGCGTTTCTTCCTATAGCTTTGAAATAGTTGTACCAAATGATTCGGTCATAGTAACGGATGTACCAGAAGATTTGCAAGTTCCCAGAGCATTTGCAGTCAGCCAAAACTATCCCAATCCATTCAATCCAACGACAACAATTCTCCTCTCCATCCCTGAACTTTCGGAAGTGAAAGTAACCGTTTATAATATTTTAGGACAAAAAGTCGCTGAGGTATTTAATGGAAAACTACAACCAGGATATCATAAAGTCAATTTCAATGCTTCTCATTTAGCCAGCGGTTTATATTTCTATCGGGTTCAAACGGAAAAATTCAATACTGTGAAGAAAATGATGCTGCTGAAATAACAGGGAAGAATAATAAATCTTCTGACAGATGGGTGAGCCTGTTCTTTTGTGAACAGGCTCATCTTTTTTCAGGTGAAATACAATTATTGAAATCTTATTTGGAAGGTACTGATTTTTTTAGAATCAATTTTGAATGAAAAGGAGTGGGGATCGCTTAGTGGAATAGAACGAATCTTCTTTTCCTCCAGAGTAACCTGAGTCACGGTGCGAATAGCAGAATAAAAGGAGATCCGTGCTTCTCTGGTGGATTCAGCAGGATTATAGACTCGAAGAACATAAGCATGTTTATCATTTCCTTCCGCTTTCTTAAAACAACTAAAAATAATATCTTCTGGATCAATCTGCAGAAAGGATAAACCATCAGGATGTTGCGGTATTACTCCACCAATGATAAAACTCCTGGGAGTCAGGTGAAACTTAAGTGCATTTTGATATACAGATGCCTGCTCCCAATTTCCAGGATGGGGATAAAAAGCTAATCGATAATGATGTCGTCCTAAACATTGTGAACCTTTTTGGTGCGAAAAATCCTGTAATGAACTCGGCTGAATTCGATAAGTAAAAGCTCGAAATAGAGTAATCGCCAGGGTACCTTCCTTATCCGAGAGAAATTCGTATTCTTTTAATCCGTCGACCATAACGGCGGCCCCTTTCTTTCCATCGCTGATGTCCACGAAATGATGCATGGGATAATCATACATTGGTTGTTCTACCCAGTCACGACAATCCGATCGGAATGTACGGCGTGCCACCACATCAAATTGGCCTTCACCAAAGGAGTAAGTGGGATGCAAATTCGTGGGAAACATCACTCGTAAGCGGTGGTTTTCGGATATATTTTCTAATTCGATTTGTAATTCCACATGGGGAGATATTTTATTCAAAAGAACATTTAGTATGATGGGCATTTTAATTTTTTCTGTGCTCCTTTTACCACTTGCGGTCAGGCCAATTGGAATTGCTAAGTGATGTTTAATCCGACATCGGCAGAATAGTGGTCCATTTTCACAAATTTCAATGGTGGGACGGGAATCAAGAGATGTGATGATTGGTTCCACTGGTTGGTGAATCCAGGCATGACCACTTTCACCTTCATCATAAAAATAAGCCAGCTTTTTAAATTGCAGTTTATGCGTTTTATTAAAAATATTTAAGGTGCCATTTTTTTGTATAGCAATTTGTAAAGCGGCGTTTTCCAGCAACGGCAAACCATTAACGATTTTACCAAGGGGTGCCCCCACGCTTTTTCTTTTTTTGACTGGTTTTATCTCAAGAGTCTGAAATCCACAGGCGGGAATATTTTTCGCCTCAATATAACATTCATATCGGGTGGTGTTCAAATATAAGGGACGATTAATAAGTTGCTCGAGAACAGGTTGTACAAAAGACCGGCTGCGAATCTGGATTGGAATCTTTTTACCACTTCCATTAGTAAGTTCAATATGACCCTGATCTATTTCTTTTGGTACGTCCAGATAACACGTGAGTATGTCACTTCTAACTGCAGGATAAGGATTTACCACAACCAGTTGTAATTTTTCTGGTTGATTGATGGGTCTATAAAATTTTTGCGCTAAGAATTTTATAGAACGGTCAAAAATTCCTTTTGTGATTTCCTGACACTGTTTATATCTATTTTCCATGTCAATATGAACTTCATCCAAACTGCAACCGCCGATGGAGTCATGGGCATGATTCTGCAGCAGAAATTTCCAGGCAATATCAAGATACTGATCTTCGGAAGCCATACCTAAAATTTGGGCAATAGTTTGGAAAGGTTCGGCATAAAATTGCAACCATCGTTCGCTGTCAAAGTTGTATTGCTTCAGGTACATTCTGGCAGATGTGGTATAGCCATAAAGATTACCTGAGCGCCGATCGAATTGGCTGCTCCGACGCTCACCTTTAACCAATCGCAACGATTGATAATCAACTGATTTTTTAAGAGCCTCTGCATATGCCTGTAGAGTGCTATGAATGACTTTTCCTTCTTTTAGAAATTCATTTATTCTTTTTATGATTTGAACTGTATGTTCCGTTGGTCCACTGGAGTCATGACCTTCAGCCCAAAAAATATGAGGTGTAGTAAAATCATTTATTTGATCCTTGATGATTGCATTTACCGCCTTTCTTAGATTTTTGAAATGCAATTTTTTTGGTGGTTGAAGCAAATTAAAATCTTCCTGATACATGGTAGAGTCAGCCCAGTGAAAAGGGAGGCGCCCGTTCTTCCACCGGTATTCCAAATCGAACATATGTTCGTTATGAATGACCGGACGAAAAATATAAAAATAGAAATTATAACGGGGCATGGTCGAGAAGCGCGATGCCAGCAATCTGGTTCCATCGGCACCTTCCCAGATAAATTCGGCCCTGGGACTGTCCAGACTGTTAATGCCACGGTAAAACATCACCACATCGATGCCAAATTCACGATATATTTGAGGAAGTTGGGAAATCTGTCCCCAGGAAAAGGGAGTATAACCTACTTTCATTATCCCGCCCAGTTCGCGACATATTTTATGGCCGAATAATAGATTTCTAATCAACGCTTCTCCACCGACCTGGAACTCTTCTGGCAAGGTAAACCAGGGACCAATAATCAGGCGATTGGTTTTCACCAATTTTTTTATGACATTTTTTTTCTGCGGTCTGATTTCCAGATAGTCTTGTATGACTATTGATTGGCTATCAAGATGGAATGCGCGATATTCTGGATGGTTTTCCAATATTTCAATTGCTTTATCAATCATTTCAACCAGAAGTTGCCGATTTTTCTGAAATGGAAATCGCCATTCCCGATCCCAATGTGTATTCGAAATTACATGAAATACTCGCTGGCTTTTCATTTTCGATCTTCCTTACCGTTATTGAAATGAATTGTATCTTAAAATATCAGAGAAGGTTTGTGGCCTTAATGTTGATATTGCTTTCCTAAATTCACAAAAACATGATGTTTAATAATTGTTTCGGGAATGCCGCCTTTAATAACATGGGTAGCGGCGGTGAAATTATGATGGGCCGTCTCCGAAAAAGGAACAGCTACACATCGACCAATCCCCGCCGCTCGAATAGCGATTGTTCCACTCTCACTATCTTCAAAACCTATCACTTGCTTAAATTTCGACGGGGGGATTCCGAGACGATGGAGAGCGATGCTATATAAATCTCGATGCGGCTTTAACCGTATCTCGCTGGAGTCAGAGGCGGTAATAAAACCATCATAAAAGTTTTGGTAATTGGCGAAGTGCTGTTTAACAATTTCTTTTCGCTTTTCTGATAGTGGCCATTGATTCACTTCAGAATATAAGATTCTAAAAACCTCACTTAAGACAATATGCGCTTCATAGAATATGGAAGAGGTTACCACCGCCACTTTTGCCGGGTGATTTTGAAAAAAGCATCCTAATCGATAAAGTTGATCCTTTACGATTTCTCGATCCAGTCGATTTACAAAAATTGGATCGATCTTTTGTAAATGCGGCAATAGTATAGATGCGAAAGCGGTTAACTCTTTTCCCAACCATCCTTTAACTAATGCTAAAAATATTCCAATACCAGGCATGGGTTGAATTAAGTGCTTATTGGATTCACCCAACAATTCCTGCGAAAGCTGTTCACCATTACCATCCTCAATTTTTGCAAGAATTTCATGATATCGTTGATAGTAAATATCAATAGCCATACGAACTATCTGGGAGAAATTATCGGCCTTGATCATCGCACCATATTTGTCAATAAAATACTTGCATGCCGCAGTTGGAATGGCCTTTTGTCTGTTCTTCAGTCGTCGCATTTTATCGAGATGAGGATCATTCAACAGTTCTTTTAAACCAAGATTCTGTAAATTATTTATCACTTCGGCCAATCGACCAGGATCTTTGCCATAGATGAAAAACCATAGACTGGCCTCAAGGTATGATCTCCTGAGCGCGTTACTTTTAATCGATTTTCCATAAGTTTTGATTAAGTATTCTACATGTTTAGTCGTACTGTTCCCGATGATATGCGGATAATCTTTTAAGCGATTGAGACCCGGCCAGGTGAGTCGTGATATTCGGTCGGTGATTTTTCGCGTCATGAATTCTAAAGAATGAATGCAAAGGGCTTCCGTAGTAGTAGTGGTTCCATCCATATCCATCACAATTCCTGAAACGTGATTTAAGGGCTGTTCCTGTTTAGGCGCTAAAGGATATATCTCAAAAGGAGGATAGATATAGGATGGATTTTTAATTACCGCAAATTCCTCTCCCAGTTGATGAACCAGTTGTATTGCCTTTGTTGAATTAACAAATTTTTTCATTTTCCAATTTTTCTGTAAATTATTGATGAGGGGCTATTCGATAAATATTATTTCAACAGTAACATTTTTTTCTGAGTATAATAGTTTTCACTCTCCAATCGATAAAAATAAATGCCACTCGCTAAATTTTCCGCATTGAAAATAGCCTTATGCATACCGGCGGCCAATGCTTTTTTGTATAACAACTGAGCAACCTCTTCTCCTAAAATGTTAAAGACCGACAGACTAATTGTTTGAGGTTCGGTTAAACCGAATGTAATAATCGTTTGAGGATTAAAAGGATTGGGATAATTTTGAAAAAGATTTATTTCCTCTGGCAGTATCTTCATTTCGGCGGTGACCATAGAGGTAACAATGGTGCTGTCATAAGATATTAATCTGATGGCATCAGCGACCACAAAAGTGCCACCAGTACCTGCATCAGAAATAATAATAGTATCCTGTCCACCCCCATTAAAGGTATATGTTCCTATTTTAACCCATTGAGATCCGTTTTGAGTTTGATCCACTCTTACCGTGTCAACGCCCATCGCATGTGTAATAATAAAGGGAGTATTCACACAGCGATTGCTGGAATGAACCCACCACCCAAACAGTTCATAACGAGTTGATTTTGGCAGGTGAGGGATGAAAAGAGCGTAGTCAGAACCATTGCCAATCTGATTTAGCATGGCAGGTGTAGCCCCATAGAATCCGGGATTGGCGGAGCTAAACCAACCATTTCCCATTAAAGAACATTCTGGATCTCCGGTATCAATTATTTTTTCGTAATAAATAGTTGGTGGAATACCGAGTGAATCGGCATCTACCAATGCCAGAATAGTCGGTATGGGACGTTGAAAAGTTCCACCTTCGGGGCGATTAACTAACAAATTTCCCACCGCCATTTGAGAAGAACCCCCTCCATCTAAATTCATCCCTTCTACACATCCAAGACTAATAAGAATCTCGGCTAATTCGATCAGGCTTACTCCAATACTCCAGGTGGGATCTCTCCCATCCGCCACTAAAAAAATAACATGTCTATTTTTCGTAAAGCCGACGGCGGTTCGCGGATCAGGATTGGTAAGTCCTACTCCTGATTCCCAGAAAACTTCTTCAATATAAGTAATGTGTATCGAGCTGTCTTTAACCAATACAGGTCCTCCCCCAATGCCCACTAATAAATGATGGTACGGTTCACCATTGGTACTATCCGGGTAAGGTGCAGGAACACCCTGGGCATTAGGATTTGGCTGAGTAAATGTATAAAGTTTATCGACGGTGTTTGCAAAATGAAATATCCAATTGACGGCGGGAGTGCGATCGGCGGTTAATCCAAAAAAGGCACGAGTCACATAATATGGTATACCACTGCGATAAATTGTACTGATATTTTGAGCTTTTACTTCCCCGGGATAGACAACGGCAGAATAAGAAGTGGAGCTGTTGATGTCGAAATAACCTCCATTAATCGCCGCAAACGCACCCACACTTTGGGTAAAGTTGACTATTCCCATTTTCGTGGAAGAGATGTAAGGACGAACAGCAATAGCAGTTTGGTTTAGATCGATGTCGAGATACCAGATTTTCAGAATTGGATTCTGGCGCTGTCCCTGGAAAAGCCGTGCCCCAGCTGGCAATTGATAAGGAGGTCCGAGCTCTGTCCACGTGATGGTCGAATCCTGAGAAAATAGATTCGATAATTGTATGGAAAATAATAATAAAAAAAATTTGATGCGCTTCATCTTGTTGACTCCCTTCAAGACGATATATTTGAAAAGGAAAACTTTTTCACTGGTTCTCTAACGCCTTCCGTAATTCGCGACTGGATTGATAAAATTCTGACAGGGACATCTCTTTCAAAAATACCAGTCCCCTGGTCGCCCTGATCAGTGGACTGGGGTTTTCGTAAAACCATTCTCTGCCTAAACAAATCTTTATTTTCTGATATTGATCTACCTGAATTTTTTGCGCTAATTCAGAAAAAGGGCCATCATGTTCGTAACTGGGAAAAGATGCATCTTTCTGAGAAATAAAGGAACTCATAAATGCACTCTGCATGATGGAAAACATATTGAGTGATACAGGGACAAAAATGTTCGCTTCACTGGGATGAAAACGATACCACACATTGCGATAGCCCCATATTTTTATGTCTTGCCGTTTACTTTTCTTCTGATAGTCTTTTAAAGCCTGATTGATCGCTTGTAATACTTTATAATGAGTATCTGGCCCGCTGGCTTCTGGATCAAATGCCACTGAAATGATATCCGGTTTTACTTTTTTTAGAAGTTCCAGAATCGGCGGGACATCTCGTTCTACAGTAGGTTCAGCAGTAAAGATATCACCGGTATAAAATCCCAGGCGCAAGTGCAAGACGCTTGAACCGCTCCACCCAAAATATCCCCATAAACATTCCGCTTCCCATTCCCGACCCATGCCTTTTAACCGCTGGATATGTTGCGGATCTTTTTTGCCCGGATATTGAGTCTCAAAATAATGTTCCAGCTCGGGGATGCGGTGTTTGATGTTTTCCAGGTCCGATTCTTCAAAGATTTCTATCAAATTCCGCAATAATCTACGCGCGATTCCTTCATTTTTTAAATCTGTATTATCCGCGGCGACTCCGTCTAAATATTGCCACATATCCCGATTACGGCCGATCTGGTTATCAGGATCAAAATATCCGGCCCGAAACATTTCGGCAAACCATGGGGTGTCAATATACTGCCGTAAAATGGATAATTGATTTTTCATATAGGTGTTGGTAACCGCCGTGAAACCACTGGTCAGACAGGCAAAATAGTGAGTATTCGTTGCATTGCGGATATGTCTGACTAAAATGGGTAAACATCCGAGCATGAGATCATCATGGTGAGGTTCGGTGTGTAAAAAACGGGTATTCGAGATAGTCTGTGCTCCTTTTTCTATTTTTTCAATTAGTGATTTTCTTACCATCGAACATAATTCGGCAGGTGTTTGTTGACGTTTGTTCAAAATGATTTCCGCCATGCTGTCCTGTTTGAAATCATTGAGCGTGAGATCGCTTATCCTTTTATTTTTTGCTACGGCCAGATCGATGATAATCTGTTCCACTTGTTCATCACTGATTTGAGAAGCCCTGCTGCATTGCAGGAGTTGGTAATTTGTTAATTTTTTCGCCGCGCCTTTCGTAAGATAAAACCGGGCATTGGGTAGACTGTGGAGAGCCGTCGCTGGATATAATACATTCTTTTCCTGCTGAATGGCATCGGCCACCACTTTGGCTTTTGCTTCGCCGGCCGCAATAATGATAGCCGTGCACTCTGGATTGTAGGTAATTGTTCCCAGACCAATAGTAATCACCAATCGTTGACGGGCGATTTCAATTCCGCCCAGATCAGAAGCAGCCGCCGCCTGGGTTTCGTAATTGGTGGGGGTTAAACGAGTCGTTGAGTGATGATCTGATCCACGAATATTGAAAGCGATGTGACCGTCAGGTCCAATCCCTCCCAGGAAAAATCCAATACCGCCCAATTGGCGAATTTTCTGCTCGTATTCCTGACACCATTGATCAATAGCTTCCAAAACTTTTTTCTGCTTCTCCTCCAGTTTAGAATGAGCCCGTCGATAGCGTAGCGAAAGATCGACTTTAAAGTCCGGCCAGATGGTATGTAAATTTTCACCGGCAGGAATACCAATCTTGGAACAATCAATCAACAACGCTTTCTTTGGATCGAGCCCAAATCCTTCCAGATAAAATTCGCTGACGTAATAATAAAAACTGTTATGCTGTTGAGGAATAATGGGATAAAATTCATCGATCTGGATGAAATGTAAACTGCGCATATCAGGGATTTGCCCCGGGTCAATTCCGTATTTTTGCAAAGTTTTTTTAGTCTCTGGTTCTTTCCAGGTACGCAGGTAATGATTTACCCATTTAATAAAATGCTCGGGTGTTTTACCGGTTGGCAGCGAAATACATCCCCCTCGATTTTTTTGTACCCATTCGATAAAACGTAAAGCGGTGAGATGACCGAGCGCTGGAAAATTGTCTACAATCAATGTCTTAATTTTTTCCTGCGGGGGTACAAGCAGATCAATCAGCTTTTTGCTTTCAAAAGCGGCTTCAACCATTGAAGCAGATGTGGAATTAATAGTGGTCATGGCCTTCTCTTCTCTATGGTTAGATTTATTTTTTAAAATTCATTACGCATTCAGCAGATTGGAGGATGAATAAAACATCATTGCCTGTGATAAAAAAAAGAAAAATTTATGCGATAAAATGGCGACCCAGAAGGATGTCTTAACATAATGTAGAATCGATGGCATTGTCTTAAGAAGCGACTTTTTCCTCACAGAATCCCGTACCGTTAACCTTTTATTTTAGATGATTTTATTCAAATGTAAAACAGTCTTATCATTTCAATTTTTTAAAACTTAATAGGATTATTTTCCGGATTCAATAGCTATTTTTTCTGCTTAACGGTGATCAGGAATGTTATTCACCCTGGGTATTCTAAATTTGTATTTATTACATTTTATGCTATTTCCTCCTATTGTTTCATAGAAGACATGAAAAACCAAAAATTTTCTGGACGGAGAGGCTTTTTTAATTTTACATATAGAGAGAATGAATACTCTTATCTTCTTATACGTGAGAACAGGTATGCGGCGTTGAAGAAGATATCTTCAGCGAATCCCATTTTCTTCATCAACAGATAATTTTTATCCAGAGGATTTTGTAAAGAAGCAACTTTCACTAAAAAACGCAGCCAGCTGAAAAAATTTCGGCTGCGATTATAGGTGAATTCCGAAAGGGGAATGGGATAATCACTTCCAAAAAGTAGTCGTTGGGCTGGTACTTTTTCAATTATCTTCTTCAGGTAAGGTGCCCGCAAAGGGGTGGCTAAAGCTGAAATATCGGCATATAAATTCCATCCTTTTTTATCCGCCTGTTCCATCAGATTAAAAAACTCATGAAAATCCTGCTGGTAATTCGTATCAAATATCCAGAAATAGGGCAGGGCACAATGAGCAAGAATTAAAACTACACCTTCTTCCAGTGCATCCCGCACATAATGAGGATGATTAAATTCTTCATAGGACTTATTAGCAGTCGGAATTGCATATTCGGGACCGGCATGACATAATAGCGGTAACTGATGTTCAGCTAATTGTCGAAAAAATGGTTTACAACGCGGATGAGCCGGATGAATGAGTTGTGAGGACGGAATCCATTTACAGAGCACCGCTCCCTGGTGAATGGCCTGCTCCAATTGTTCTTCCCAATCACTGCGGTAGGGATGAACCGAACAGCCAACCAAAATTCTTGGTTCTTCCCTGGAAAGTTGAAATAAATAGTTATTGGGAACGTGCAGGTGTGTCCATTCGGGATGGACTTTTCCCTGCATATCGTATACTTCATCCAGCGCCAGAAGCACTATTTTGTTAATATATTTTGCAGACCGGATTTTATGCAGTAAATGATTTTTAACTCGATTTAAATCCACTTTTTTAAAAACAGATTGAGTGAGGAAAAGCATGGCATAATAAGCAGCGGTGTTTTCAAATTCATTTGACCAATAACAGCCACTAAGTTTGTCGGCTGGCGCACCAAAATGCACATGCATGTCAATGATCTCATTGTTCATGTTGCAGTCTTTTTTATTTTAACTCCTGACATTCTAGTTGAAAAAATTTTATGTGGTTACTTGTATTTTAAAATGAATTTAATCATATTTCAACTGTAAATATTTACCATAATGGAAGGCCCTTTTAATGGCTCATCTTACCGCGAGATCTGGTTATCAGCAGTTAGTGGGCAGATTGAATCGTTTCCCACAGGGAGCCCCTCCGTCTGATCTTCTCTATAAAATTCTTTCTCTGTTATTTACAGAAAAAGAAGCTGCTCAGGTGGCTCAATTACCTATCAAACCTTTTACTGCCTCCCAGGCGGCGAAAATTTGGAAGATGAATAAAAACGAGGCTCAAAAAGTTTTGCATACGTTATCTTCTAGAGCTCTGCTGCTGGATATCCAGCAAAATGGAGAGTCTGTCTATACTTTGCCTCCTCCCATGGCCGGATTTTTTGAATTTTCTATGATGCGGGTGCGGGGGGATATTGATCAAAAGTTATTGTCAGAATTATTTTACCAATATCTCAATGTGGAAGAAGATTTTATTAAATCGCTTTTTACCAGGGGAGAAACTCAACTGGGTCGAGTTTTTGTGCATGAACCGGCACTGGCCGATGATCAGGCTTTGTATGTTATGGATTATGAGCGGGCTTCGCAAGTGATTAAAACCGCTTCGCATCGCGGCGTGGGAATTTGTTACTGCCGCCATAAAATGCAACATGTGAATAAAGCCTGCAAGGCTCCTCTGGATATCTGCATGACATTTAACAATACCGCTGCCTCGTTGATTAAATATGGTTTTGCGCGGGAAGTGGAAGTTTCCGAAGGATTAGATCTTCTCCAGCAGGCGTATGAGTGGAATTTAGTACAATTTGGGGAGAACGTCAGGGAAGGAGTGAATTTTATTTGTAATTGTTGCGGATGCTGTTGCGAAGCGTTGATTGCTCAGCGGCGTTTCAGCGCTTTACGTCCAATTCATACCACCAATTTTATTCCAGAGATTCAGGTGGAGAAATGCAATGGGTGCGGAAAATGTGTGGATGCCTGTCCGGTAGAAGCCATGACCCTGGTCTCGGCCAATTCGCCGGCCCATCCCCGTCATAAGAAAGCAAAGTTAAATGATGAGATCTGCCTGGGTTGTGGCATCTGCAAGCGGGTTTGTGAAAAAGACGCTATTCTTTTACAACCTCGTCCACAGCGGACCATTACACCTCTCAATTCCCTGCACCGAGTCGTGGTGATGGCCATTGAGCGGGGCAAGTTGCAGAATCTTATTTTTGATAATCGAGCCCTATTTAGCCATCGCGCGATGGCAGCAATACTGGGTGTTATCTTAAGATTACCTCCTCTTCAACAAATTTTAGCCACCCGTCAGGTTAAATCACGTTACCTCGAATATCTTCTTCACCACCTGCAATTATAAATATTTATTAAAACGTATGGCATTTAAATAGAGTATTTTCCCGTTTTCCTGTTTTAAGGAACAGGGCATCTGCCCTCACTTATTTGCCATAAAAACGCGGCTGTTAATAAAAAGACGAAAAGCAATTTTATAACGTAAGAATGAAATTTATTTTTCTGCATCAGAAGTATCTGCCTTGGCTGGTTCGAAAATTAAAGCCGCAGAATTAATACAATAACGCAATCCAGTAGGATTCGGTCCATCATCAAACACATGTCCCAGATGCCCGCCACAGCGATAACAAAGCACCTCAATTCTTTTCATGAAAAAACTATGATCCTCTTTTAATTCAATGCTCTTTTCCGAAATGGGCGCCCAGAAACTTGGCCAACCAGTACCGGAATTGAATTTGGTATCAGAATGAAATAATTCAGCCCCGCAACCGGCACATTTGTAAATCCCTTTACCTTTATACTCAAAATATTTTCCCGTAAAGGCACACTCTGTTCCTTTCTGGCGCAATACCCGGTACTGTTCCGGAGTGAGTATCTTTTTCCACTCTTCATCGGTTTTTATTATTTTATCTGGCATAGATGACTCCTTTTCTCCATTTATATTATTGGATGATTTGACGACCCTGGTCTCATTTT
>CAYMXZ010000003.1:32524-41893 GCA_964394475.1 uncultured Caldithrix sp.
GACTCCTTTTCTCCATTTATATTATTGGATGATTTGACGACCCTGGTCTCATTTTGCTGATGGAGCGGAAAAGCCAGCATAAGACCTACCAGTGCCATCAGAATGAATGTAGTGATGACAATAATGATTTTTCTTTTAATCATTGATTTATCCCTTCAGAATTTTTCTTCAGTTACGAAAGTGTATATCATCAATTTCAATTTCTTTAAATCTAAGAAATATTAAGACAGTTGATGAAATAAATTATTTTACAATCTCTTTCTAACAATAGTCCTGATAAAAATGGTTTAACTATTTATAATCAAAAAGTTGCCAAGGTAAAATATTTATGTGTACAGTAAAGTTTGTACTATTGTTAATACATACTGATTTAATCCATCGAAATATATTTATTGTTAATTTAAATAGAAGTTCCTAAATTTTTGCGAAATTAACTTTTGGACAACGGAAAGGAAATCTATGAGTAAGCCCCTGTCTGATTTTAGTTGGGAACAGTATCCCGATGTTGAAAAGTTTTTGTTAAGAATGATAAAGGAGTATATCGACGATTTTCCTGAAGTAAAAATGGTGCAAACAATTTTGAAAAATCATACCAGCACCCGTTTAGTTGACTGGATTGATCATTTAGTGGTAAATGGAAACGGTGAATTTTTAGACAGACTGAAAAGTATGGGTTTTATAAATCATAAACAACCGGTGGAAAAAGGCAAAAGGGTCTTCATCCATCCACGAACCATTTTCCCGCGATTGGTTGTTACTCCTTCAAAAAAATGGTCACAGGGTAAAGTAATAGCGATGGCCATGGGTGTCGAAAATATTTCGGTTTTCCTGAATGCTTTCTCAGTTTACACTGATATTGAAGGAAGTCCCTTAAGTCCTTATCGGCAGGCACTGGTTTGGCAAAACAGAGAGAAAAAATTTTTGGTGGTGGAGCGTCGGGCCTATCAAGGATTCCTTCCACAGGTCATGCCCAGGAATTATGTCCATCATTATTTGGAGATGTACCAGAAATGGTTCAATCGTCCTCGATTTTTTTTAGATCCGATGAGAGGCGTAGAAAAAACCTTAAAATTAGCCAAACAGCTGGTATCGGAGATCGGAGTTGATACGGCTGCCTGGCTAGCTTTTGCGGCAGAGCGGAAGTACTGGTTAATTCGAAATCGAGCCGGACAGATTCAGAAACGCCGACAGGATAAATTTGGACTGGGATGGGCCAATCACGATCATCACACCTTTCGTAATTCTCGCCAGACTTTTCATGTTCTATTGCAGATTTTGAAAACTTTTGGATTTCAGATGAGGGAAAAATTTTATGCCGGCAAACAAGCGGGATGGGGAGCGCAGGTGTTGGAGCAACCAGTCTGCAATTTAGTGGTATTTGCTGATGTTGATCTATCGCCGGAAGAACTGGAATTAAACTTTTTAAAACGCACACTTCCAACCCGCTCACAAAAAGGAACAGTAGGATTATGGTGTGCGTTGCACGGCGAATCCATCCTGGATGCTGGTTTACATCATTTAGCGGCTCGATTTAACTTTGCTCATGTGGAACATCGCCTGCGCGAAGAAAAAGTTTTAATGTTACCGCCGTTCAGTCAATTTACATATCTCCAGCAGGCCTTTACTCATGGAGAGAAATGGAAAGTTGATCCGCAGCGAATAAAACAGTTGCGAAAGGCGGGCATCATAAAACCTCAACAGGCCAATGTGTTTATGAAAGAAGGAGCTATCGGGAGCCATCTGGAAAATATTCAAAGAGACCAGGGATTTAAAGGTTTTAATCAGGAAAGTGTGAGCGATATTATCCGCCGCACCGATCCGCGCATTAATTTTGGAGCAGCCTAAATTTTGAACACCTATGATTGACGTATTTTTCTACGAGGCCTTTAAAGAAGAAACCGAGAACCTGAAGAAATATTTATCAGCCGATATCAAAGCGGGCTTCAGCTGGCAAACCATTCAGGAAAAAAAGGATAAAAAACCTCCCGCAAAAATAATCAGTGTGAGAACCCAATCCATTATCCCATTGGAATGGGCTGATCAACTCTCGGCTGTTTTAACCCGCAGCACCGGCTATGATTACCTGCTTGATTTTCACTCCAAACTTTCTCATCCACCCGCACTTGGTTACCTTCCCCTCTATTGTAACCGGGCCGTGGCCGAACAAGCCATGCTACTCTGGATGGCATTGCTGAGAAAACTTCCTCAACAAATAGTTCACTTCTCTGAGTTCAACCGGGACAACCTTACCGGCCAGGAATGTGAACACAAAACCCTGCTGGTCGTCGGAGTTGGAAATATCGGTTCACAGGTAGTGAAGATTGGCCAGGGTTTAGGGATGACGGTGCTGGGCGTCGATCTTGTTAAAAAGTATGATTTCGTGGACTATGTTTCCATCCAGGACGCTATACCCAGCGCCGACATCATTGTATGTGCCATGAATCTCACCAGAGACAATATAAATTATTTCGATTATCACCGTCTTAAACGCGCCAAAACAGGAGTCATTTTCATCAATATTGCGCGGGGAGAATTTTCGCCGGCTCTGGATCTGCTGAAATTAATTGAGGAAAGACATTTAGGTGGTTTAGGAATGGATGTTTTTCCATTTGAAACCCAACTGGCAGTGGGTCTGCGCCAGCATGAGAGGCTGAAAGAAAAAGAACTCAAAGCAATTTTAAAATTATCAAAAAAACCAAATGTGATTTTTACTCCTCATAATGCGTTCAATACCAAAGAAGCGGTTGAGCGCAAAGCTTCACAAAGCATCGAACAACTGAAGTACTTTCTTCGCCATGGTAAATTTCTCTGGCCGATTCCCGTTGATTCTTGATAACAATTTGCTTTGCTTCGATGAAATTTCTCTGACCGACTGGAATCTTTTCT
Source organism: uncultured Caldithrix sp. (assembly GCA_964394475.1). Lineage (GTDB taxonomy): Bacteria > Calditrichota > Calditrichia > RBG-13-44-9 > RBG-13-44-9 > RQOF01. Next base: position 35,411 of record CAYMXZ010000003.1, read on the forward strand.
GATGATTGAATAAAAAAGTGATTTTGATTCATGGTGAAAAAATCTAAGACAAAAATAGAAGATAAAAAACTTTTGGTAAGAAGTACTTGAAAATCTGATTTCTTTTTTACATACCTGACCCAGACCTGATATTATTAGGGAACTTTCATAAAATTTTTTTTCAGAGATATCATTGTTTTCTCCAATTAGAAGTAAAACAGAAAGATGCCAATAAAAATGAGAAATGATCCAGGCGTGAGGTCTTACAAATAAGCATATTATGAGTTATCAATTATGGAACATCGTTTTAGGTGACAGTGATAAGATTTTTATCCATTGGTATGATACACTCGCCAGTACAAATACTACCGCCTTGAAATTGGCTCAGTCAGGGGCTCCAGAATGGACGGTGATTGCCGCTGCCGGGCAGACGGCGGGACGGGGTCGCTTTCAGCGGCAGTGGGTAAGTCCAGCAGGATCAGGTTTATGGTTTTCTGTCATTCTTCGTCCCGCGATCGAAAGCCAGTTTTTAAACCTTTTGACATTACATGCTGCATTGGTGGTACATGATTTTTTATCACAACTTTTGCAGGAGAACTCTTCTACGTTCCAGCACCTTTTACAGGTCAAATGGCCAAATGATATCTTGCTAAACAAGAAGAAAATAGCTGGATTGCTTTTTGAGAGCGCTATCGTTTCTCAGAAAGTGGAGTATATGGTTGCTGGCATTGGTATTAATATTTTACAATCGCGAAATGACTTTCCGCCAGAACTGCGGAAATCAGCCATTTCTTTAAACATGGTGGTCGCTAAAAAGTGGGATATAAAAGAATTGCTGGTTCGTTTCTTGAAATTTTATCACCAGGAATATCAGAAGGCACTGACCGCAAAATTTCGAGAGGTGGTTAATCACTACCAACAACATCTTCTCTTTTTAAACCAGAAAGTGCTTATTCACTTTCCTGAACAGGAAATAAGTGGTATTTTGAAAGGGGTTAATCAGTATGGGCATTTATTAGTGGAGAGTGCCGGTAAATTAAAAGAAATCAGTAGTAGCGATATATGGATGATTAAGGAGGAAGATGACAGATGATTTTAGCGATTGATATTGGTAATACTCAAATTGAAATTGGAGTATTTCGTAAGCATCACTTATTTAAAAGCTGGCGTTTGGCATCCGCGACCGAACGGACCGAAGATGAGTACATGAATTTTCTGGATTATTTTTTTACATCGTCCCATCTGAAATTTACTGATTTGCAGGGTGTGGCCTTAGCATCGGTCGTTCCTAATAAGACCTTTATCTTTGAAAAAATGTGTGAAAAATATCTGCAGATAAAACCTTTGATTATTCATCACAAATTAAATTTAGGTATACAGATACGATATGCGGATCCCTCAACAGTTGGAGCTGATCGGATATGTAATGCGGTCGCCTCTTATCAGAAATATCATCAGGCAGTGGTGGTAGTGGATTTAGGCACCGCTACCACATTTGATGTGGTGAATAGTAAAGCGGAATACCTTGGCGGCATCATTTCTCCGGGCATCGAGACCACTGCCTGGGCTCTATATCAGCGGGCGGCTAAATTACCCAAAATCGCCCTGGAATTTCCGGAAAAAGTAATAGGCCGAACGTCTGAACAGAGTATGCAGTCTGGTATCATGTTAGGCACTGTTAAAATTGTGGATGGTTTGGTGGAAGAAATTATTAAAGAATTGGGTGAGAAAGCACGGGTAATTTCTACGGGTGGTTTAGGACGAATTATTCAACCCAGAACCCGCTATGTTGAAGAATATTTCCCTCATCTGGTGTTGGAGGGTATTATTCAAATCTATCATCTAAATATATAATAATTATCAACATATTATTTGAATCTGACCATTTTCATTAATAAATTTACTCGTTAAATTAAAAAGGAGGTTTAAGGGGATTCATTCTCATCCAGCGAATTCAAAGATGTGTATTCCCCTAGGAATATTTTTTATTATTTTTTTGATGGTTTTAAAAGACAAGAAGAAAATACATAAAACATAAATGATCGAAGATAAACTACTTAGAATTGTTATTCATTCGCCTACCCGGGATTTATTTTCTTATCTTCAGAAGAATATATTGTATGAAGATGTGGAAATGTTTTATTTCCCGGATCTTCTGGAGATTGAAGAATTCGTCAAACGCATTCGACCCCATTTGTTTGTTATTCACATTAGCTCTGATTTATTATTAAATGAGAAATTAATACCCTTTATTTCCTCTCCTGTCCTACAAGACGCTGGTGTAGTTTTTGTTCTTTCCAAACAAATTCCCTTGAGTCGGGTCACTCGCATGAGCGAGCAAAATAAATGGCTGGTCTTTTCAGAGGAAAGCTCTCCAGAATTCATTGCTCACAATATTAAGGCACTGCTTCGAAAAGAAAAAACAGATCTGGAGCAGTTCAGCAGTCGTGAATTTTCTGAAAATTTGTTGCACTGTGCCAAAATTATTAATAAAGAGCCCACAATTGCTTCTTTATTTGAGCGTTTAATAAATTTTTTGCCCAAAATTATACCCTATGATTATCTGGCTATTTTTTCAACGGATCCGGAACTGAATCAGGTAAAGAATTTCACTCAATTTATCCCACCTCATCAACGCAGCAGCGCCATCCTTACTCCCAGCTTAGAAAAATTGGCGGCGGTATGGATTAAACAATCCCGGGAATTTCAGGTGACAGCTCCTGAAGATCCCAATCTTTTTAAAAAGTTAAATGAATGGGGGTGGGGTGTAAAGCAAATTTATTTTTACCCGATTATCTTAAACCATCTGACGCTGGGAGGCATAGTCGTTGGTCAGGTAAGTCTGCTAAAAAAGGGGAAAAGAGGTTCTTCTTTTTTGAGTGAGATCAATGAATTACTTGGATTAAAACTATATAATTTTTTACTGCTGGAAAAACGGGGGGATCAGAAGGATGATTTTACCGAACAATTGATTTCAAACCGGTTTTCAGAAGATTCAATTCTGCAACTCGCCTGTAAAAAAATTAATACTATGACCAAATCGGAGCATACTATTTTCTGGCAGATGAATCGAGGATTTGGTTTCTTGTTTCCCAAATTCAGCTATGCAAATGAGGAAAAGGCTTATTGGAAATCCCTAGAAAAAACCATGTTGTTTTTTTCCAAGGACCAGGTTTTTGATAAAATTATTTCTGAAAATCGAATTGTACAGATTGAGAATGTATTTGAGAATTCTCAGTTGGCAGAATCCACCCTGGAAATTTTCAGAAAACTTGATTCTCATAGGATTTTGCTGGCACCTTTAAGGGTTCAAAATGAGCAAACTGGCGTGTTTATTATCAGCCGGGGACCAGGAAAGCCGGCTTACACCCCCTGGGATATTAATCAATTGTCGGTTATCATCGATCGCCTCTCCAAGGTCTTAGAAGATACCTATGTGGTCAAAGAAGCAAACTTTAAGTTTAAGCAACTCGCCCGCATTTTTGAGCTGGGCAATGATATCAAATTAGAATTGAATCTGGAAGATATACTCGATCGCATCACGAAAAGTATTCGCAAAACATTAGGATGGAACGATATTGCTGTGCTGCGAAGCGATGATTACCTTAAAAACTACAAAGCCATTACCAAAGTTGGCTTCGACAAAGTAGAGGATATCCCCTTTAATTTTCAGGCACAAATTGATTTTGAGGGAATGGATAAATTCTTGTTGAATTGTCGCAAGCTCAGCCATTCTTATTTCTATGACAGTAATCCCCTGGATATTGGTTCTGATGAAAAGGGTTATGTGGAGGCCGTGGCCATGGAATGGCATAGCCAGGACTTGTTATTAATTCCGATTGAATCTCGCAAAAATCGTCTGGGTTTCCTATTGGTGCGAGATCCGGTTGACCGCCTGAAGCCGAATGAAGATAAAGTCATCTCTTTAGAATATTATGCGAACCAGGCTGCCGTCGCCATCGAAAATGCGTCGTTATATGAGCACCTTCAGATTTCGGAAGAGCGTTACCGCACCCTGGCCGAAACGATGACATTAGGTCTGGTAACCTGCAGTTCGGATGGAAATATTATCTATGTGAATCCGGCCTTCGAAAAATTAGTTGGGCTCTCCAAAAAACAGCTGCTCAAACAACCGATTAACCGCTATTTTTCTGACGAAAGCAAAAGCAAACTGGCTGATTTTGCAGATCAAGTCCTGCAGCCCAAAGAGCGAAAAAAGAAATCAACTGTGAGTAATGAACTGGAATTACTTTCAACTTCCGGAGAAATAATTCCCGTTTCGACATACACTTTTCCTTTTATCCAGCAAAAAGGAAGTAAAGGATTTTTCCTGGTTCTCAACGACCTGCGAATCGTCAAAAAACTGGAGCGATTGAAAGCCGATTTCAATTCCATGATCGTACATGACCTGCGCTCTCCTTTGAATGTGATTCAGGGTTTCATTGAACTCATCCGGACTCGGGTGGTAGGTGAAATTAACAGTGAACAGGAGGAATTACTGGATATCGCCAAGGAAAATGTCAAAAAGGTTTTAAATCTGGTGGATAATTTCCTGGTTGCCTCAAAATTGGAAGTCGGTAAATTTGGCATTGAACCCAAAATCGGTGAACTAAATGCTTTGATTGAAAGAATAGTGGAGAATCATCGCATCCTGGTGAAGAGTAAAAAGCTGGTGCTGGAAACTCGCCTGAATTCCAATTTACCTCTGCTTTACTTTGATGGCCTGCGAATTGAACAGGTGCTCAATAATTTACTCAGCAATGCCGTGAAACATTCTCCGGAAAGTGGGAAGATCACAGTGTTTACCGATATTTTTCCAAAAAAAATTAAAGAAGAGGAGAAATTATTTGCCCGTATCGGGGTAAAGGATATGGGACCAGGAATCCCAGCCGAAAAAATGCAAAGCATTTTTGATAAATATGAACAACTGGATTCGGAGATGATTTCCAAGTCTTCAGGAACCGGCTTAGGCCTTGCCATCTGTAAAGAAATCGTTAATCTGCATGGCGGAGATATCTGGGTAGAAAGTGAAAAAAATAAAGGAAGCGTTTTCTATTTTACCCTTCCCATTGAGCCTTCGATTGATAAAATTTTAAAATAATTTTTTCTAAAATTTATGCCAGCGGTTCTTTAAGTTGCCCACGGCTGTTCTGTGTTTCTTTATTTGAATATCGCCCGGATCATCCGTATTTTATTACCTGAAAACCAGAAGTCAATCATGGAACTCAGCAATAGATGAATAAGAAAGTTTCATCATTAACTCCTTTAATGGAGCAATATTTGGCCATCAAAGCCAAGCATCAAGATAAAATTCTACTGTATCGCATGGGGGATTTCTATGAGACTTTTTATGAAGATGCTAAAAAAATCAGCCAGATATTGGGAATTGCACTGACTAAGCGCTCCCATGGAAAAGCCGCTGACGTCCCCTTAGCAGGATTTCCCTATCATGCCCTGGATACCTACCTTCCCAAACTGATTGATTCTGGCAATAAAGTAGCGATCTGCGAACAAGTAGAAGACCCGCAATTGGCAAAAACGGTGGTCAAGCGAGAAGTCATCGAAATAGTGACTCCGGGAACGACGCTCTCAGAAAAATTATTGGATCGCAAAAGCAACAATTACCTGGCAGCAGTAACAATAGAAGGAAATACTGCTGGACTTGGTTACTGCGATATATCCACCGGAGAATATTATGTGAGTGAGACTTCTCTGGAACGAATGGTGGATTATCTGCAGCAAATTGGGCCGAAAGAAATTTTAATTTCAAGCAGCCATCAAAACCAACTGACTCAACTGTTTAAACAAAAATTAAATGCCTTGATTACCCGCCTGGACGATTGGGTTTTCCAGCGGAACTATGCCTATGAAAGTTTAATCGATCATTTTCGAACCCCGAATCTGAAAGGTTTTGGTATTGAGGACTTAACAATCGGGATTTCAGCAGCTGGCGCGGTTCTCTATTATCTAAAGGAAAATTACCAGAGCAATATTTCTCATTTGACCAAAATTTCGTTATTGCCCTTAGACGATTATATGGTTTTAGATAATACCACACGCCGCAATCTGGAAATCAGCAGCAGCATCATTGGGGGACGGTCTGAGGGGACATTAATTTCCATTTTAGACCAGACAGTAACTCCTATGGGTGGAAGGCTGTTGAAACGATGGATTCTGCATCCGCTTATTCGTCTGGAGCACATTCAGGAACGATTGGATAAGGTCGACCTCTTTTTTCGTCAACCTGACCTGCGAAGTAAAGTGCGTCAGAACTTAAGCGAGATGTCGGATCTGGAGAGGCTAATGAGCCGTATTTCCACCGGCCGAGCCACTCCCCGTGATGTGATCGCCCTTAAAAATTCGCTGAGCTTGATACCTCCACTGAAAAAATTATTGCAGTCTCTTAATCTTCCCCTGCTGAATACCCTGGCGGATAAATTGCTCGAGCTGGGAGAGGTGTTCAATCTGTTAGAAGCGGCGATGGTGAATAATCCACCATTGAGC
>CAYMXZ010000004.1:0-10339 GCA_964394475.1 uncultured Caldithrix sp.
GCCGATGCCCTTCGTTTTACCTTGGCGGCTTTGACCATGCCTGGAAGCGATTTAAAACTCTCAGAGTCGAGGACAGAGGGTTATCGACACTTTGCCAATAAAATCTGGAATGCCTCTCGTTTCGTCTTGATGAATCTTGAGAAATTTAAGGAAGATCAAATGACCCCAATGATCTCTCCTATGGAGTTCAGTCTTCCAGATCGGTGGATCCGAGGAAGGTTGAATCAAGCGATACGGGGAGTTGAGAAATCATTGGAAGATTACAAATTCAATGAAGCCTGTCATGCCCTTTATCAATTCATTTGGCATGAATTCTGTGATTGGTATCTGGAGTTGATTAAACCACGTCTGGCACCTGAGACACCGGCAATGGAAAAAGATACTGTTCGCACCATTGCGGTACATGTAATGAAAACCTGCATGAATTTATTACATCCCTATATACCATTTATTACTGAAGAAATCTGGTCGCGCCTGAAGACTCCCAGCGAAAATAGTTTAGTCATCTCCGAATGGCCCATCGTCGAACCGGAGTTTATCAATCAACCAGCGGAGTGGGAGATGGAATTTATTCAAAAAGTAATTTCGGCGGTGCGCAATATTCGTTCTGAAATGAATGTACCGCCGGGAAGTCAGGCAGAATTGAAATACAAATCCTCCTCCGAAAAATTTACTGGACTGATGGAGAAGCATAGCGATTATATTTACACTCTGGCGCGGATTAAGGATATCCAAAAAATACCATCGGAGCAAAAAGTGCCCTCGGCGGCGGTGGCAGTGGTGGAAGAAGTGGAACTGTTCGTTCCGCTGGCCGGCCTCATCGATCTAGAACTTGAAAAATCCCGCATTACCCGTGAAGTGAAGCGATTGGAAGAACAGGTGAATGGATTAACCCAGAAGCTGCAGAATCCGCAATATTTGTCCAAAGCACCGGAGGCCGTTGTCAAACAGGATCAGGAAAAATTGAAAAACTTTAATGATAAATTAGAGAAGCTTCGAACCAATTTGCAGTCCTTAAACAGAGGGGTATAAAATGAAATCTACCGTATTTATCGTTTTTTTGATCTTACTTTCCCTCCCGTCTTTTATCCTGGCTGATGAAAACTATGTGACGGTCTACAATCAGGATCTGGCACTCATTAAACAGGTGCGGGAGGTGCAGATCAAGAAAAGCGAGTTACCACTGCGCTTCACCGATGTAGCGGCTAAACTGATTCCAACTTCAGTTCATTTGCGATCGCTTAGCGGGAATCAAAAATTTCAGGTACTGGAACAAAATTTTGAATATGATCTGGTGAGCTCCGATAAAATCCTGGAAAAATACATTGACCACCCGATCGACATTATCAGAGAAAATGGAGAATTGATTCAGGGCACTTTGCTCAGCCGTTATGGTGGATCGCTGGTGCTGAAAACCAAAGAGGGAATTAAGATTGTTCCGTGGAATGATAAAATGTCGGTCAATGTCAAAGAATTGCCGGAGGGATTGATTACTCGTCCGACTTTGATCTGGGAGCTGGCGGGAGTGAATGACGGAAAAGAAAAGTTGGAAGTGAGTTATTTGACCAGCGGAATGAGCTGGCAGGCTGAATATGTGGGAGTGCTTTCAGAGAAAGCAGACCTTATTAACCTGGATGCTTGGGTATCGCTGGATAATCAGAGTGGCGCCACCTTTAAGGATGCTCGTCTGAAACTGGTCGCAGGCGATATTCACCGCGCTCCGCTACCAACAACTGCCCTTAGAAAAGGGATGATGTTAGAAATGGCCGCTCCGGAAGCTGACCGTGGTTTTGAGGAGCGTGAATTCTTCGAATATCATATTTATGAACTGGATCGTTTAACCACTCTTAAGGACAGGCAGATAAAGCAGATTTCTCTTTTTCCACCTGCCGATGTAAGTTGCCAGAAAAAGTTTGTCTTTAATGCCAATCGCGATCCGAAAAAAGTGGAAGTGAAAGTAATATTTAAAAATGAGGAAAAAGCTGGTCTGGGCAAACCACTTCCGGCCGGTACCTTCCGAATTTATCAAAAAGATAAACAAAGCCTGGAGTTCGTGGGAGAAGATCGCATTGATCACACCAGCCGAAATGAAGAAGTAAAAATTACGGTGGGGAAAGCCTTTGATCTGGTGGGTGAGCGTCGGATCGTGGAGCAGAAAAAAATTTCTCAACGCTCCGAAAGACAGACTATCGAGGTGGAACTCCGCAATAGTAAGGAAAAAGAGGATGTAACAATTGTGGTGGAAGAATCATTCTATTACCGCGATTGGAAAATTGAAGAGAGCAATTACTCTTATACTCAAAAAGATGTCACAAATGTGGAGTTTAATATTCCGGTGAAAGCGGATAGTAAAACCATATTACGTTATACTATTTTATATTCCTGGTAATGATGAATACAAAATCTAAATTCCCTCTCAGCTATCGGGCGATCCAGCGAATTAAAGCAGAAGAATTCGAGCGATTTTTTTCCCAGCGGTCCGACTATCATCTCTATATGAATCATCTGGGTGAAGTGCAGTGGATGACGGACGGGGAAGCTTACCAGCAGCATGAATATTTTCGGCATTCTCCCTCAGCCTGGGAGACCCTGAAAAGGAAAATTCGTCTGACCCGAAAAATTAAATATGCCAAATTACCAAGGGCGGAGAGAGAACTACGCTTGTTTTTTAGAAAATATCTGGAAGAAAAGTATCTGGGAAAAATTCAACCTCAAACCGCCATTGAACTGCCTGCTGAGTGGTCGTTTACATTTAATGCCCAGGAATTGGAAAATATTCCGTTAATAAATGATTTCGGAAATGAAAGAATCTGGAAATTTGGTTTTGCCATCATCTCCATTATTGCGGTAGCCGCCCTGCTAGCCTTTCTCTGGTCGCTTAACTTTCAAAAGAATCAAAAAGGCAGGTTGCTGGTTAAAACCACTGTTCAGGGAGGTAGAGTATATCTGGATGATTCAAAATTAATTGGCTACACCAATGCGGAGATCAAAAACGTTCCGACAGGAATCCACCGTATTACGGCGATAAAAGATGGATTTTCCACTATTCCTCAATTTCAGGAAGTAGATATTCAAGCCGATTCGTTAACCATCGTGGAGTTTAGCTTTCAAAGTATCCGGGTTGGAACATTGGGTTATTTGAAAGTGCTGGCCCCCCAAAAAGATTCAAAAGTTTTTATTAATAACATTTTTTATTCACACCTGGATGAGGATAATATTTTTGATTTAGAGGAAGGACAATATCGGGTGACAGTGCAGAAAGAGGGTTTCTTAACCATTCCGGTAGAGAGTATTGTACATGTAGTGAGTGGAGATACGGCTGTTTTAAGAGTGCAACAGGATCCGATTCCACGTGGTGAACGAGTGGCCAGTGCGACCTCACGAGAACAGATTGGCACTATCGAGGTGGTTTCCAATATCAAAAAAGCTCGGATTTTTATCAATGGGCGTGATAGCGGAGAACTAACCGATCATATTTTTACTCAACTGGCTCTGGGGAGTTATATGATTCAGGTGAAAAAAGAAGGGTATCAGTCTGACCCGGAAGCCCTGGAAATTAATCTTACCCGTCTGGATCCGGCCGGCAACGCCCGCTTTAATTTGATCCAGAAATTTGAGCAGATCACCGTCCGTACCTCACCGGTAAATGGCAGGATTTATATTGATGGTGAATTTAAAGCAGAGGGAAAGTTTTCGGATAATCTGCCTATTGGTGAACATCTTGTTTCTTTTGGCGAGTTGGCCGGTTATAAAAAACCCCGTAATCGAACAATTACGGTAAAAGCAGGATCACCCCAGGAAATTGAAGTGAATTATTTTCCAGAGTTGCGCATATCGGCCGGTGTTGATGATCAGGGAAAAGTCTACGCACAAAAATGTGATGTGTACACCGGCCATACTTTCAGAGACCGGGCGTTCACCGCCAGCAATGAAGGTGCTCCTTCCATTGAATTCAATGACAAATTGAAGGATTATTATTGGAAACTGGGATATGCTTTTCCCTATCGCAATCCGAAAGGCAATGATGCGGTAAAGATCACCTTTAATCTTCCGCAGAATCTGGACTACGATCAAAAATTTACCCTGAAAATAAAAGCGGCCAGCTCTCGTGAAAAATACCCGCTGTCGGTATCTTCTACCGTGGAAATCCTGGTTAAATTCAATAATACGATTTTGAGCTATTATTACTCTCCTAAATTTATTGAAGACCTGAATGACCTGGAGACAGTGGAATGGGATATTAGCTCGGCCATAAAAGGAGGATTGAACACCTTAGAAATTTCTACCACTGATAAGAACAATACATTCTATTATTTAAAGCATATCGAGATTTATAATTGAAGCATTGATGCATAAGTCGCGCTCAATACATATATGATGTTTCTGATTTCTCTGACCATGGCGAAGATTTTTTAGGTCAATGAAGCCGTTCAAATCAAATCACACTACCATGGATTTATTTTCAGACGAACATTCCGATCATTCCCGAAAAACTCCCTTAGTGCCTTTGGCTGAAAGATGTCGTCCCAAAAAATTGGAGGACTTTGTGGGACATCAAGAAATTGTGGGCGAGGGCACTATTTTGCGTCAGGAAATAACTTCCGGTAATATTCGTTCCATGATTTTATGGGGGCCACCCGGGGTGGGAAAGACTACGCTGGCCCGTATTATTGCCGAAGAAGTGCAGACCGAATTTCGGGCGATCAGCGCTGTCTCCGCCGGGGTGAAAGAAGTTCGCCAGGTAATTGACGAAGCCAGTCGACTGAGAAAGCATTCACGCAAAGCGACTATTTTGTTCATCGATGAAGTACATCGTTTTAATAAAGCTCAGCAAGATGCCCTGTTGCAGGCGGTGGAACAGGGTATTATCATTTTGATTGGTGCCACCACCGAGAATCCTTCTTTTGAAGTGATATCGCCATTGCTTTCCCGCTCGCATGTGTATCGCATGCTGCCTTTGCGAGACGAACAGATCCGCCAGATTGTGGAAAGAGCATTAAAAGTGGATGAGATTTTGCAGAAGAAAAATATCCAGATAACCGATTGGCAGGCCGTGTACCGTCTGGCCAATGGCGATGCGCGCCGGGCATTGACACTGCTGGAAAAAGCCCTGGATTTGAGTCATGAGCAGAACGGCCAATTTATTCTGGATAAAGATGTCTTTGAAAAAGCAGCCACTCAAAAAATATTATATTATGACAAGCTGGGGGATTTTCATTACGATTTGGCTTCGGCTTTTATTAAAAGTCTGCGGGGCAGTGATCCAGATGCGGCTATTTATTGGATGGCCCGAATGCTGGAAGCTGGTGAGGATCCTAAATTTATTGCCCGTCGAATGCTGATCCTGGCTTCCGAGGATATCGGCAATGCCGATCCTTATGCTCTGACACTGGCTACCAGTTGCTTTACGGCCGTCACTTATGTGGGTTTGCCGGAAGCCAAAATTATTCTCTCTCAGGTAGCCGCTTATTTAGCAGCCGCCCCTAAAAGCAATGCAGCGATCAATGCTATTAACCAGGCGATTGCTGATCTGAAAGAATTTCCCGATCTACCCGTTCCACTCCATCTCCGCAATGCTCCCACCAGCCTGCTGACCGATCTGGGATACGGGAAAGACTATCAGTATGTGCATGAATATCAGGGACATTTTGTAAAAGAAAAATATTTGCCTCCGGAACTGGAAAATCGTATATATTACCAGCCATCAGAAGAAGGAGAAGAAATTCGACTGCTAAACCGCCTGAAAAAACTCTGGTATGGTGTGAAAAAGTATGTTCAGCGAGAGGATAAATAATTTGAGAGCTTATTTATTAACTTTATATTTTCGGTTTTATACGGTGAGTATATTGAGATAACTGTCAGCATAACTCAACGGTAAAATTATTCGGAGCGCATGCTGAAAAATACCTTTTACCATTAAATTGGTCGTGTAAAATGAATATTCAGATCTGGAATTCTTTAAAAGGTAAAATTGCTCAACAGCTGGTGAATTGGCGAATCAGAAAAAATTTTATTCAGTTGCATAAAAAAGAAGTGAATTTGCCGACTTCCTCATCGGCAGTGAAAAATGTGTTGATTCTGCTGCCTTTAAATGATGATTTTTTAGATCCGGCCATGACATTAATCCGGCATTTACGTCAGTACTTCCAACACTGGCATTTTATGCTACTGGATACCCGAAAAATTCCTGCCGAAAAACTGGATCGCTTTGAGCTTCCTGATTATGATTTCATCCAAGACTTGAATAAAAAAGATTTTCAACTGGTGCTAGATCTTAATTTTGAACAGGACCTGCGAATTCGCTATCTGGTCGGTTCAATGAACATACCTTATCGGCTGCACCTTCGATACTCCGATGCTTCTATTTACAATATGTTTGCCCAGATTAGCCCTGAAAATTTTAAAAATTTTCAACATGTCTTTAATTATTTAAAAAGCAGTTTTGTGGTGTGATCATTTCTTTTCGAAAAAATTATCTCAAAAAGTGATTGGTGTGGAATGAAACTTTTTGATCAGAATAAAAGAAATATGCTTTTATTCTTACCCATCATGAAAATTATTTTTGAGTAAGTAGATTAAGGAAATATAAAGGTAAAGGAGTATTGCCATGAAATATAAGAGCATATTTAAACGAATAATGGTTTTAATCCTTCATGCATTTATGCTTGCGAATGCCCAGAATGAAGGGGTGTTAAAAGTGATCCCTACGGCTCAATATCCTGGCGGACTCGCCTGGGATGGTCAATATCTCTGGCTGGGATCCACCTCCTCCCAATTGCGAACTATTGATAAAATTGATACCTCGGATGGGCGAGTTATTTCGTCAATCCCGGAACCACACCCGGAAGCAGCAGCTGAGATTCGCGGTCTGGCCTGGGATGGCTCCTATTTGTGGGTCTACCGCTATCGTTTCGGATCCACTACTCCGGCAGCGTATGACTACATTTATAAAATGGACACTACCGGCGTGGTCCTGGACTCAATCCGCAGTCCTTTTGAAGACTATTGCGGTGGAATGGCTTATGGGAACGGCAGTCTGTGGATTTCACAATACTACTCATCTGATCCTGCCTTTAATAATGTCGTTCATCAAGTCGACACCAGCAATGGTGCCATTCTACAGACTTTTCACACGGTGGGTGAACAACCCATGGGTGTGGCTTTCGACGGCCAGTATGTCTGGTGTGCCGAAGACACCGGGTTCGGAGCCACTCGCAAAGAGATTTATAAGTACGATCCTGCCACTGGAAATTACACCGGAACCTTTATCAAACATCCGGATGATTCTCCCCGCGATATGACCTGGGATGGTACCTGTTTCTGGTTGGTGGGATACTATACTCGATTGATTTATAAAATTTCACCCATCGGTGGCACTCCCCGCATCCAACTCTCTTCCAATTCTCTGAATTTCGGATTGGTTTCCCTGGGTGACACGGCCACGCAGGTGTTAACCATCACCAATACCGGTACCGATACCTTGCTCATTTATTCTATTGATATTGATACCGCGGTTTACTTTGTTCATATCCCTTCCTATCCGTTGCAGATTGAACCGGGTCAGAACCTGCCACTGGAAATAAATTTTGCTCCCCAAACTACCGGGGTGGTAAATGGAACCATGAATATTCACAGCAATGATCCTCTTCATGTTATTGTTCCGGTTAGTCTTAGTGGACAGGGACAGTATTTCGCCCCCACTATCTGGCTGAGCAGTTATGCCCATGACTTTGGTAATGTGTGGGTAGGAGGAGAAGGGATTGCCAGATGGGATTTGCAGATTGCTAATACAGGAAACCAGAATCTGGAAATTGTCGATCTCATACTTTCCATTCCAGAATTTTCGGTGGGTGGTTTTTCTACCTATCCCATTGTTATTGTCCCAAATGACACATTCCGTCTGGCCGTGTATTTCCAACCCTCCTCTCCAATATTATTCGAAGATTCTCTCATCGTGGCCTCCACCGATCCCGCTCATCCCTATGTGTATGTATATCTGAGGGGGCAGGGTTTTCATGAAGATTATCACACTGGTTTTGTTTTCTGGAATTATACTGTTCCGTCTAATCCACGGGCAGGTAGTTATCAGGATTATGATATGGAAGGTTTAAAACCACTGAATGATATCACCGGTGATGGAGTCATGGAGGTCGTTATAGCAACTGCCAATTATTGGGTTCTCTGTCTGAATGGTGCCAGCAGTGGACCGGCTGACACGCTGTGGTCTTTTAATACTTATATTTCTAATTACAGTGCGGGCTCTATTGGCGCCAATTATGAATATGGGGTTCAGGATGCTATCGGTATTGCCAGCGATTTAAATGGCGATGGTTTTAATGATGTGGTGATTGCGACCGGTGGAGGCAATGAACATGTGTACGCTCTCGATGGAACCAATGGCCAGATCTTGTGGCAGTTTGGCACCGACGATCCCAACAGTTACAACCTGGGAGATTTTGAAGCGGTAGATGTAAAGCGGGATTTCACCAATGATGGAATTCCTGACGTGCTGGCTATTGCCGATGGAAATGATCTGGGAACGGGATATAAAAGAGCATACCTGTTTAATGGCAGTAATGGAAATATTGTCTGGGAATATCCCTATCCGGGACCCAATCCCGCTTTTGGAAAATCCGTTATTTCTACCGATGATGTCACGGGTGATGGACGCCCTGATGCGATAATAGCCGTTGGGAATAATACCAGCAGTGAATTACGTACCTATTGCCTCAATGGAACAAATGGAGCCGTGGTCTGGCAAAGAGACGCTCTGACCCATGAACCGAAAGAGCTATTGGAATTGCCCATCACTGGACAAACTCCGGATGTTATTGTGGGAGAATATTTCAATACTATCCGGCGCCTGGATGGGGAGACGGGCAATCCGATCTGGACGGTGACAATGGGTGGACTGGCAGCCGTGGTGCAGATAAATCGTATTCCTGATATTAATAATGATGGAATAGATGATATTTTAGTGGCCTCCTTTGCGGCCGGCGCCACCTGTTTGAGCGGAGCTAATGGCGCCTATCTGTGGACTTTCCCCATGGAATATCAATTCGGTATTTCGGCTATTCCCGATCTGAATGGCGATGGGATTTTCGATGTGTTAGTGGGAACCGGTAACAGCAGTCCTACCTATGGTAATTTTTATTGCCTGAGCGGGGTTGGTGACTCGGTGTTATTTAATCAATATTTCCCATCTGATAAAGTGTATACGGTGAATGCCCTTCCTTCTATAGATGGCAATCTGAGTTACGAAATAATTATTGGGACTCGCGAAGGTCAGGTGATTTGCTATTCCGGCGGAGTTTCTATACCCACTGGAAGGGAAGATAAAAATCCGCATCTAATTTATGATTATCACATGACTCAGAATTATCCGAATCCTTTCAACCCTACTACTACCTTTCAATTTACTCTGCCTGCTGGTGCCGAAGTGAATCTGGAAGTATATAATGTACTAGGCCAAAATGTATATACTGTTTTGTCTCACCAAAATATGTCGGCCGGGATGCATCAGATAAAATTTGATGCCAGTAGTTTACCCTCTGGTGTCTATATCTATCAACTGGAAAGCAAATTCGGAGTTCTGAATCGAAAGATGCTGTTGCTGCGATAAGCGTTAGAAAATTTAAATGAACAGTGTCGAATTTCTTAATTTTTAGCTTTTATGAAATAACGATTAACTTTTAAAGAAGGTTTTGATAAATGGAAAAAACGGCTTATATAATCTTGCTTATCGTGACCGCTGCCTGGTTAATTGCCATGATTATGGGACTAATCATGGCCTTTCCGGTCGGATTAATTGGACTACTGGCTATTGTGGGATTCGGTCTGTTGTTCATTAAAGTATTAAAAGAACGACTGACCAGCAGTAAAGAAGACCGATATTCCAGAGAAGTGGAAAAGTGAGGAGGAAAACCGATGTTGATGACCACACAGGATGAATTAGCAGGTTATGAGATCACCGAATATCTGGGATTAGTGCGAGGCAATGCGGTTCGCGCCCGGCATATCGGAAAAGATATTCTGGCTTTGTTTCGCAATATGGTAGGTGGAGAAATTCAGGAGTATACTAAATTATTGGCAGAATCCCGTGAACAGGCCCTGGACAGAATGGTGGAAGATGCAAAAAGTAAAGGGGCGGATGGAATTGTCTGCATCCGCTTTACGACATCCTCCATCATGCAGGCCGCGGCAGAATTATTTGTGTATGGGACAGCGGTGAAATTGAGAAAAAAGGTTCTTTAACTTTATGCTTATCTGACTGGATTATCTTCTAATTTCGACCGGATAACAGGATTAACAGGATGATTAAGAAGCCTGCTCTATCCTT
>CAYMXZ010000004.1:10439-40871 GCA_964394475.1 uncultured Caldithrix sp.
TCTGTATCTTAAAAAAACTTTTTTCAAGCAATTTCGACCGGATAACAGGATTAACGGGATGATTAAGAGGCCTGTTCTACCCTTTTGTGAATCTGTATCATATAAATTTTTTTTAATCTATCCTGTCAATCCTGTTATCCTGTCACAATAAAATCATTGTCAACCTTACACCTGTCTGGGAAATTTCTGCACTTTAATTTTCCCCTGGAAAATACGGCAAAGTATTCATTTTACTCCATTCCTACTACAACGGATTTCACCTGATATAAGAAAGAAAAAATTTATCTTGTCAATGAAAAGATTTTTGCAAATGCGGAGAATCTATGCAGATTATCATCAATCGAGCTGGGTGTGTGAACTTATAAATTTTTTATAACCTACTACATGAGGACCAATTGAAAAAAACTACTAAATTTATCTTTGTCATTTTGGACCATAATTTCATCCGCAAATAGAATCTGATTTCTGAATGAAACTCAATTTTTTGAATAGCAACGTTTACATATTCTATAAAATACGTCGCGTCTATTTTTCTTTGGCCTGACGTGATCAATCTTTTTTATTTGACTAATTGTTGTAAAATTTTTTCACGCAACATGTTGACAGTGGGTAGTCCGTGAGGGTAGTAGCGACAGGCCAATGCGGGTGAGGCAGGAGGCGGCATATCCTCCAGATCTTTTCCATTTATTAAAATCGTTGGTGATCCCCGAAATCCAACTTTTTTGGCTGTTTCCAGGTCATCAACTAAAATTCTGTTTATTTCAATCTTATCATGTAATCCGACAATGGCTTCTTCTAAAATTTGGTTCATTCGCTGGTGGTTCGGACATCCTTCAAAATATTGAAATTCAATTTTTACTTTCATAGACTTCCTTCATTGATCAAGTATATTTTTTTCTGAATAGTTACCTTTCCCGGAAAAATTGTTTTAAGCAATTCGCAGCAAATAAATCTAAATTCCGATGATAAAATAGTTTTATTTTTCTCATCAGGTGAAAACTGGAAATTCTGATTTAATAATCTACATTTATGGCGCAACGCCCCAATTTTCATAAAGATATTCTCTGGTCAACGGCAGATTATTGTTCAATCCATGGGTAAAGGTGATTTGATAAAGACGGGTATTGCCATAGCGAAATCCGGCTTCACTGCCGTTGAGGAACATTCGCCACATTCTCACAAACGATTCATCGAACATTTTTCGAATGTTTTCGACCTGAGCTTCAAATCGCTTGCTCCACTCTTCCAGAGTTCGTGCATAATGCAAGCGCAGATTCTCGATATCGATAGGAATCAGACCTGCTTCACCCATTGCCCGTATCACCTCATCCAATATCGGAATATATCCGCCAGGGAAAATGTACTTTAACGTCCAGGGATCACCAGGCGAGTATTTTTCTTTACCGATGTAATGAAGAACTCCGATTCCACCGGCATTCAATAACGAACGGGTTTTTTCCATAAACAGGCGGATGTACTTTCTTCCGACGTGTTCGAACATACCAATGGACACAAACTTATCGAAGGTGCCTTTCAACTGACGATAATCTTCTTTTAAAATGGTCAGCCGATCCTGTAATCCAGCCTGCTTAATCTTTTCCTGTGCCAGATGAACCTGCGGTTCGGAGAGCGTGCAACCCACTCCCGATATCTGATAATTTTTAGCGGCGTAGATCAGCATGCCGCCCCACCCACAGCCGATATCCACCAGGGTGTCACCCTTTTGCAATTGGAGTTTGCGGCACAGATGCTCGTATTTTTGCTGCTGAGCCTGCTCCAGCGTGTCCGTTTCTGATCGAAAATAGGCGCAAGAATAGGTCATACTCTCATCCAACCAGAGTTTATAAAAATCATTTCCCCGGTCATAATGATGAGAAATGTTTTTTGGGGTGCGCGTCATGGTATCCCGGGTTTTCAGGTATTGCCAGAATAGGCGCAGTCGAGTGGAAAGGGATAGCTTCAAATTGTCGATTTCAGCTTGTGTGCCCAGGCGCATCAGACTTTTAAAGTCGCCATCCACGTCAATATTGCCAGCCATGTATTCCTCACCAAAGCCCAGAGTACCTCCGGTTAAAATTCGCCGGGCTGCTTTTTCAGTTTTTAGTTTTAGGGTGAAAGCCGGATTTTCTTGCCCAAAACAAAGCACCTCCCCATCCCATAAATGCACTTTAAAAGAGATGTCTTTTGCACCGTCACTTAATACTTCCAATAATTTTTTGAGTGATTTTTTCATGATAAAGCTTCCTTATGTTTAATCCACAAGTAGCTGAATCATGAAGTAATATAATCATTCTTTTTACTAATATTAAACCTGAAATTTAGAGAAATCTCTTGCGATCCTTCGGTCAAATCAAATACGAAATAGGACACACAGGAAATTATTTTTCGTTCTCTTCATTTTGAAACAAAGTCGTGTGGTTTAATCTGTTGAATTCACAAAATAGGTAAGAACTAAATCCTTATTCTTTTGGTGGTTTTTATTTATTTTTTAGAAAAGGTAAGGGAGAGATGAAAAGTTGATTTTTATGCAGTTGATTCCAATATTTATAATATTGTGAATAGAGAAAAGCATTCGCACAAATTTAAATTTTGTTATTTCGAATTTCTTTCTCTTGGCAAACCATTTGCCTCATTACATCATCAAAAGATGATGTAATGAGGCAATGACTTCATATTTAGAAGACGTAAGGTATTTTTAAAATAACCGCCGGGAAAATTTTTTATCTGACGAGCAACATACTTTTGCTTTTGATATAACTGCCTGCTTTAAATCTAAAGAAATACATTCCAGAACTAACCTTATTTCCAGAGTGGTCTGTGCCATTCCATGTGATATGATGAGTCCCCGCTGGATAGGGTTGGTTATTTAGAATAGTGGTAATATGTTTTCCATTTATGTTGTATACTGAAAGAGTAACTTTTTCGCTGTTCGATAGGGAAAATGTAAAGGTAGTTTCGGGGTTAAATGGATTGGGATAATTTTGTTCGATAGAATGGTGACTTGGAATCGGTTGGAATTCTTTTATATCTGATGACGAGTGTGGATCTTCACCATGGCATGGAATACAGTTCATTTTTGCAGCGACATTATTCGCCAATCCCCCACTTCCATGGCAGACGAGGCATCCAGCAATTGCTGCTGGAGGAACATACTGCGGGTTGAATTGGTTCGCGTAAAAATCATTTAAAATTTTTGTGGCATAAGCCGCAACATCCCCTGATAATCGAGCACATCTCTCTTTACGTTCCAGGGCGGCGACTCCATAACTGGCCGCATTACACCACTCGGTAACTGATACATGACACAATGGAGAATCGCTTACATTTTGTGGTAGCGCAATATCACAACGATTATCATTAAACGTGTGATTCACTGCGTATTGATTACTTATGTCACTTGGAAAAGCGGTTTGAGTGTACCATCCGATTAATTCACTTACCAGCAAATCTGAATCTGCTTTGAGACATACCAGAGAGATCGCCGCGGCAGCCCCGTTCAATGCGCCGCACAAAGTTCCCCAGCCCGCTCCTCCGCCATGACAATAAATCATGATTTCAGAGGGTAGATCAGTAAAAGGAGCGCCAATTGCATTTCTTAAACCTTCAACAATTGCATGAAACGCTGCATAACTGCATCCATTGCCGGTCCAATAAGCATCATGTCCCAAGATACGGGTACTTTCTATATCCAGCGCCGTATAAGGCCAGGGCCATACATAAGAAGATTTTCCGTAAAGTCTCTTGTTTAACAATGCCTGAATTCCTGTCAATCCCGCAGAGATACCAAGCGCATATTTCGCTCCTTCTTGAAAAAATTCTTTTCTGGTTACTTTACTTTTCATACGGACTCCTTTCTTTTAGTTGATGGAAATTGAAGTCTTTTCTTCTCATATAATTCTATTTGTAAGATTAAATTTTTGATTTGGTTTTTAAAGGGAGAAAGCTTTAATGCCTGTTTAAAATAGAAAAGAGATTTCTTAATATTTTTGAATGAATACAAAATTCCCAGTTCGACTAATTGAATCCAATTCGTGGAATGAATGTTCGTGCATTTCCGGATTTCTCTTAAAACGTCCAGACAGAGACAATCTTGTATCTTGCAGGTTGTCTCCAGAATAACCTGGGGTTTATTTTCAATTATTTCTTTATAAAGATCCCAGGCGTGATGAAAGATTCCTTCCTTAAGCAGGCACACCATGAGCTTCTTTTTTGCCTCATAATTTTGAGGCTCATTAGCGATAACTTCCTGAAACAATGTCCCCGCATACTGATGATTTTTTATCAGATAATAGTGATTGGCAAGCATTTCATTCATAAATGGACTATGGACAAATAATATGCCATTATGAATAGGAATGATATTTTGCTAAAAAATAAAAAATTAAACAATATTGTTAACGAATAATATTATTTGTAGTGGGGTAAATTAGAGAATAAATAAATATATATGTTGCATATCGAATCGATTTTGCAACATTATGCAATAGATAAGTTTCATAGGATGCCCAGCGATCTTAATCGTCGCCAGACAGTGGTTCGGTTTACTCCTAAAATCTTAGCGACTCGCGTCTGATTCCAATTATATCTTTCCAATAGATTGATGAGCTGCTCAGATTTTAAGTGAGAGATGGTGATTTTACCCTTTTGGTTTTCAGAACAATGAATACCCTCTCGAAGATAGGGAGGTAATCCACATAAGCAAATCGTTCGCTCTTTTCTCGAACGGATACAAGAAAACTCGATTACGTTTTCGAGTTCTCGAATATTACCTGGCCAATCATGCTGCATTAAAAGATTTAAGGCATCAGGATCAATATCTGAAATATTTCTTTTATACAGTGCCGCGTATTTTTGTATAAAATGTTCGATGAGAATCGGTAAATCATCAAGCCGTTCTCTCAAGGGTGGCACATAAATAGGGATTACGTTTAACCGGTAAAAAAGATCACTTCGGAATGTGCCAGCTTTGATAGCATGATTTAGATCCGCATTAGTAGCAGAGATAACCCTTACATTCGTTTTTCTGGTCTTCGATTCTCCGAGTCTCTCAAAAGTACCATCTTGCAGAACTCGAAGAAGTTGCGCTTGCATGTGGATGGAAATCTCACTTATTTCATCAAGAAAAATGGTTCCTCGATGAGCGAGTTCGAATCGACCTACCCGATCTGATCGGGCATCGGTAAATGCCCCCCGCGCGTGTCCGAATAGTTCGCTGGCTAATAGCTGTTCTGGCAACACGGAACAGTTCACCTTTAAGAACGGATAATCACGTCGTATGCTGGTTTTATGAATAGCATTGGCGATCATCTCCTTACCGACTCCCGTTTCACCCTGGATTAAAATGGGAGCGGAACTCTGAGAAATTTCCTTTATTAAAGTAAAGATTTCCATCATTTGTTCACTACGCCCGATAATGCCATAAAAGTTCTGCTCATTATGAAGATACTGGTCAGATCGGATGGCACTCAAAATTTTTCGGAAGGAGATAATTCCACCGATAGGTTGTTTGCGACTATTCAGTAGAATTGAGGCATTCAGTCTTATGGGAATAGTATTTCCCGATGTATTGTAAATAAAGGAATCAAAGTCAGTTACAGGGTTCCTGGTTTCTAAAACTCTGACGATTGGACAATCGATTTTGCAGGAGGCTGACTTGCAAATCTCAAAGCATTTTTTCCCGATTACCTCACTTCGGGTCAGTCCGGTTATTTTTTCCGCTGAATGGTTGATAAAAATAATGTTGAAATCTTTATCAAGAGTTATGACCCCTTCGAGGAGAGAATCCAGGATTGAATTTTGAAACTCTATGTTTCTCGGCATAATCAAAATCTGGTTTCAACAAAATTTTAATGCCTGAAAAATGATTAATCTATTAATAATTTAAATAAATTTGACCGCGAACATGAATTTTAAAATCTCTTCAAGAAAAATTTTAAGGGTAAATAACCCGTGTCCTTTCCTGAATTTTATCTTAGCCTTTACAGATTGAACCTTTTTTCTAAACTTAGAAATCGAAGAGAAAAATAATTGATTGTAAGGATGAAAATGGTAAATCTTTTTTCCATTATTGATTTTTTTTAGAAATTTAAAAAGAATAAATCATAATAAATTTTAAATGAAAACTTAATAGTCATTTCTAAAAACACCCTTCGCGAATTTTCTGAAGAGGGTTTTTAAATGATCAGTGATTTTTCCAATATAATTTTTATCATCAGATCGTATAGCAGTAAATAAGTTTGATTTTACTATGATCAGAGTAATGAAATACTCGACGGATCTATATTCAGATAGTAAAAAAATTACACCCCGCCTCCTGAAGATGCATATCCCCAGGAGGCGGTAAATTTTATTTCATTAAAATCATTTTACAAGATTGTTGGTAGGAGGGAGTAGCTAAAACCAGGATATAAACACCACTGCTAAGTTTTTCTCCATTAAATCGTTTATGGTAAGTGTTGGCGCTTAAGGTTTCATTGTTTATCAGAGTTTCAACTTCTCTTCCGATAGTATCAAATACCTTTAAAGTAACCCTTTCGGTTTTTGGTAAATCAAAGCTGATAGTGGTCGTCGGATTAAATGGATTGGGATAATTTTGCTGTAAATTAAATTTTACAGGAATCGTATTTCCGGTATTGACTATTCCGATCGGGAAACGAGTAAATCCTAATTTACTCAAGGTGGCTGAGTCCAGGGGTTCGGCATAAAAAAAATGAGAATTATCGGTTGTCGATTTTAAATAGGCCCAGGCATTGGGATCGGAGGGGAAAACATTTGGATCGCCATTATACACAGCATAATCTACCTTAAGCGCTGTCTTCCAATCTTCTGGAATTGGAACGACTCCTGAAGGACCTACAATCTTTTTGGTTCCCTCATCCCAGGTTGCAATCGTCATAAAGCCGGTAGAATTATATTCAGCAATTGCAACATTAGAACCACCCAAATTGTAATGGCAATCCGAGCAAGTTGTTGCATTTTTTTGAATAATATGGGAATGGTAAGAAGAAATAATATAGTTGGACATATTATTATAAGTGTGAGTCATGAAACCACCTAAACGAACTTCACCATCCTTCTTGACGAGAAAACGATAATTTTTTAATTGATTAATTGCTCGGTTTTTACCTGAGGCCAGAAGACTTTCGAAGTGACAACTGGCACAGGTGAGAACGGAGGTCGCATGGCATGCCGCGCAGTCAACTTTAGTATTATGGGTAAGGTGTGAGCTATTGGCAGGAAGAGGTGTATGGCAATCTTCACAATGTACTTTAATGGCACCCGGCTCTTTTAAAGAAGCATAAGCTATCCCGTCATCCCCATGTATTTCCTGTCTGGTGTGACAAGAAAGACAGGTCATTCCGTAATTCTGATGAACATCAAGTCCTGGATACGCCTGTCTTTCATAATTCTGTCGATTATGGCAATTCAGGCAAGTGGTCTCTGCAACAGATGTACCCGAGGCAAAATTGTGGCAATCATCGCAACTAGGCACATAGGTAGCAGGATTTATTGGATTGCCATTGGGATAAAACCCGGTGGTCGAGTGACATTTCTGGCAAGTGAGGCTATCCATGGGAATTCCTGTTATCGTTTGCATTCCTCCATTCTCTACTCGGTAGGCAGTGTTTTTTCCCTCCCTGGTATAGTGCAAGCTGGTATTGAAGTTTGCCTGAGCTCTTACCATGACAATGTTCAATACAAGTAAGAACACAACATTCATAATAACATTTTGCTTCATATTTGGCTCCTTATTTTATAATGGTTGACTAGTTTAGTCTAAAAAAAATTAAAAAAGTTAATATTTTTTTAATTTTAAGATTTTTTTCCTTTTTCAAATATATAGTACAAATTCGGCAATAGCAACAATGTTACGAACAGCGAAAAGAACAACCCGCCGATCACCGCAATGGCCATGGGCTGGAGCATATCGCCGCCTTCGCCCCAGTTGATCGCCAGTGGCAGCAATCCCAGCATGGTGGTTGCCTGGGTCATCAGAATGGGACGCACGCGCAGTGGTGCCGCTTCCAGAATGGCTTCCTTCAGCGCCAATCCTTTTTGTCGATATTCATTGATAAAGGAAATCAGCACCACCCCCTGGGTGGCAATACCGCCGGACATGATAATCACCCCGATCAACACCGTGGCGCCGGCCGGAAAGTTAGTCAGCAGCAACGCCGCCACCACGCCGACGAAGGCAAAGGGCACACCCAGCAGGATTAAAAACGGTTGTTTGAATGAATTGAATTGAATCGCCAGAATCACATAGGCAAAAAAGAGCGCAAACAGGATGATCTGCAGCATGGTACGCTGACTCTCTTTCATCATATAAACCTGGCCGCCGAGATCAAACGAATACCCTTCTGGCAAACGAATTTCGCTGATCGCGGCGCTCACCGCGTTTGCCATCTCACCGATGTTGGCGCTGGCAGTTACATCGCTGGAGACCACGATCTGCTTCATCTGGTCTTCCCGCACGATTTCCACCGGTCCCAGTCGCGGCATAACTTGCGCCACGGTTCGCAACGGTAATTTAAGGTTGCCGGGAGCGTCCAGATACAGGTTCTCAATATCCTGGCGAGAGTGGATGTTAGTTTCCGGGATCATCACCCGGATGTCGTAATATTCGCCCGCCTCACGGAACTGGGTGGCCACGGCGCCGTCCACCAGGTTGCGGGCCGCCTGAGCAACCGATTGAGTCGAGAGTCCAGCATCAGCCAAGCGCAGGCGATCCACCAAAATCTGGTATTCCGGCTTGCTGATCTGCGTGCCAATGCGCACATTGGTGAGTCCGTTAATGTTCTGGATGCGCGCCGAGACCTGTTGCGCGATCTGATGCATCTGCTCCAGATCAAAGCCGCGCACCCGGATTTCGACATCGGATTCACCGACCTTGCGGATGCCTTTCATCTTTTGTTGGGCGACCACCAGCTTGGCGCCCGGCTGCATAAATTTCATCACCTGCGGCTTAATTTTCTCAACATACTGTTCGGTGGAAAAAGGTCGTCGGCTTTTGGGCACCAGTTCGATGTCGATCTCACCTTCATTAGCGATCTCATAAGTCACCAATCCCCAGACCTTGCCGCCGGACAGGGTGAAATAGCGATCGACATAAGAATCGTCCTTGACCACGCTCTCCAGGCGGGCTAATAGGCTGTCAGTTCGCGACACCGACGTTCCGGTGGGCAAAATCACTTTGATCATCACCCGTCCATCATCCACTTTGGGCAGGAATTCGCTGCCGATCTTCCCAAAGAAAAAGACGGTGACAACTAGCAGTGCGACAAAAACCGCTACGACTACCCAGCGCAACGGCAGCAGAAAATTCAGCACTCGCCGATAAAGGCGATCGATGAGCTGAATGAAATGGTCAGCAAGACTGCGATGTTCGCGCGGATGTCCTTTGGCGGTGACCAGATAGTGTGTCAGCATGGGCGTGACTGTGAGCGCTACCATCAACGAAACGACCACGATCCCGGCGATCGTCAAAATCAGTTCTTTAAACAACAGTGATGTCAAACCGGGGATGAGCAGGAACGGCAGGAACAACGCTAAAAAGGTCAGGGTGGATGCCACCACGGCCAGCGCGACTTCGTTGGTGGCGTTATCGGCTACCGTGTCGCTGCGGCTGCCTTTTTCCAGATGCAGCCGGGTGATATTTTCGATGACCACGATGGAATTATCCAGCACCACGCCCATGGCCACCACCAGTCCGCCCAACGAGAAGATGTTAATGGAAAAGCCGAGTATCTTCATCAGGAAAAAATTGAGCAGAATGGTAATGGGCAAGGCGATCAGCATGACCAGGACCTGGCGCCAGTGGCCTAAAAATAAATAGATGACCAGAATGACCAGCAAGACGGCGACAATGGCAGAGTCCCTCACACCAGCGATGGCGCCTTTGATATAATCCGCCTGATTTTCGATGGTGTCAAATTTTATATCCGGCGGCACAGTATCTTCCAATTTGCGAATGAGCTGGTTTACCCGATCGGCGATTTCGACTGTATTGGCGTCGGCCTGTTTTAAGATATTCACTTTGATGGCAGGCTTGCCGTTGAAGCGGGTAATCACCCGCTGTTCCTCATGGCTGTCTTCGACCGTTGCCAGTTCCTTCAACCGCACCATGGACTTGCCATCATTCAGCACGACCACATTGCGAATATCTTCCAGATTACGGAACTCGGCATTGGTGCGCAAAATGAATTCGCGACCGCCTTCGGTCACCCGGCCTGCCAATCGCTCGATGTTTTCTTCCTGCAGTCGCTTGATCACCTGATTCAAAGTCAAGTCATAAGCTGTCAATCGTTCCGCATCGAGATGGACGCGGATTTCGCGCGCCAGTCCACCGACGATCTCGGTGCCAGCCACGCCTTTCACCGCCAGGAATTGATCCTGCAGCACATTTTCGACCCAGGTGTTCAGCTTCACCAGATCCCGACCTTCGGACATAACGATAAGTTGTACCACTGGCAGTTGTGATGGGTCGGCTTTAAACATCACCGGCGGATCCACATCTGGCGGCAGCTTGCGGGTAGCCAAGCCCATCTTTGCAACCACGTCCTGATAGGCCACGTCCACATCCGTGCCGTATTCAAAATTCACCAGCAATTGATACATGCCTTCGATACAGGAGCCTTCCAGATAATCGAGATTATCCACTGTGGCCAGGGTTCTCTCAATAGGCTCCGCGATATTATCGTTGATTTCCTCCGGCGTTGCCCCGCGCCAGTAAACATAGACTTTGATCATGGGATAGGTGATGTCGGGTAGAAAATCGGTTGGCAGTTGAAAATAGCCGTAAATTCCCAGCACCAGGGCGGTTGCCATCAACACCAGCGTGGCAACGGGACGGCGAATGGATACAGTTGTCAGTTTCATCTTTTGCCTCCTGCCGACTGCTCGACTTTTTTCTCTGCGCCCTGAATCTTCACCAGGCTGCCATTCTTGAGCTGCTCCTGTCCTTCCACAACGAGTTGATCGCCCGGAGCGAGTCCCTCGATAATTTCCAACCACCCTTCGGTTTCGAGACCTGTTTTTACCACAACTTCTTTGGCCTTTCCCTCGTCCACGACAAAAACGACTTTTTTCTGGGGACGCTCAATAACAGCCGGAATGGGAATAGCAACGGCATTGTCAAGGGTTCGGGTGACAAAGGTGGCGCGCACAAACATGCCGGATCTCAAATTGGGACAGGGATTCTCCAGTCGGAGCTCAACCAGGCCGTTTCGCGTCTTGGCCTCCACCTGGGGGTAGATGCGCTGAATGCTGCCTTTGAACACTTTCTCCGGGCAGGCATCCGCAAGAATTTCAGCCGACTGCCCGATCTTCAATTTGCGAATGTCCATTTCTGACACTGGCACATCCACCAATAATTTCGAGCTGCTCTGAATTTCGAACAACCGGGCTTTGGCCGGAACCATGTCGCCCAAATCGACCCAGCGCTGCGAGACTACGCCCTGCATGGGAGAGGTCACCGGAATTTCTTTGTACTGCTGGAGCGCAAACTGATAATCTTGCTGCGCTTGTGCCAATTCCTTTTGCAGTTGCACATCAGACGGATTTTTTGCCAGAGCCTCCTGCTTTGCCTGAACCAGCAGTCGCGCCGAGTTGATAATGTCTTCTCGTACCAGCGAGCTGATCATTGCCACCAACGTGTTGGGTTGCACGTGATCCCCTTCGCGAACCAGCAGTTTGGAAATTTTTCCTTCGACCGTGGAGAGGATATTGGCGACGTTCTCCGCGCGAAGGTTGCCGGTGAGTTGTAGTTTTTCCACCAGCATCCTGGTTTGAACCTGCTGCACTTTAATCAATTTAGCATCGGATTTTTTGGCTTCCGCCGGATTCTCCTGTTTCGAACCACAGCCGTGAATGAGCCATAGCGATAGCAGCAAAATAAAGACAATTGAAATTCGTTTCATTTTTACCTCATTCCTCATCTTTTGAACCTATTAATCGTCATGACTGAGTTATTGCCACAGAGTCTCAGAGGACACAGAGTTTTGTGATCTTTCCTTCTCTGTGTGCTTAGTAGTTGAATATTAATCACCATTCTTCACTTTTGTCACCTGAAGTCCCAGAATTTTAACGCCACTGTCCGTTTTCATCGCAAGCGTCGCCGGCTCGGTGATCAGACATTGGCCGGCTTGCAGTCGTGTTTCTTGCCGATTGACCATTACCGTTGCCGCGCCCTGAATAACAGTAAACACGACATAGGATTTCATATCGCACTCGGGCATCTCTCCACCGGGCGGCAATTCGATGATTCGTGCCTTGAACGCCGGTGCGCGGAAAAACACATTTTTATCCCGTTTTTCGTAGGGATGGCTTTTCATGATGTTCAAATCAAAGACCTGCATCATGTTTGTTCCTTTCGATTCTCTTGGTTTATTCCGCTCCAATTCATTGTCCGTTCAATAATCAGCCCCATCAAAATCGCTGCCAGAATGGTTAAGCCCAGTCGGGCGATCATAAATCTGACACCGAGAAACTGTAGCTCTACCAGCTCCTGCGGGATTTTGATGCAGGCCCAGGCAGTCAGAAAGATAACGATGTTGGATATTCGAGCACCTTTTTGGATCAATCCCGCTGCCAGGTGAAAGGCAATGTATAGTGGCCCGGTTGGCAAGGCGCCGAAAAACGGCGCCAGCGCCATGCCTTTTGCCCCGGCACTCTTGCCCAGATATTTGACCACCGTTTCCCGTGATACCCACACCGAGAACAGTCCCATCAGCAGCATCACCGCCGGCAAAATCGAAAACATATCTGCTAAAAATCGTAGCGCCGCTGTCTCCGCGGCCTCCTGATGGTCTGGAAATAAAAATAAGAGCCCAATGGCAACCACCACAACGAATGCCAGCAACAGCCAATCCAGCCATGTTGATTTCTTTGGTTTCTGAGCGGATGATGATTTCATAACATCCACCCCATGACCAGTCCAATCAGCACGGCAGCCAAAAAACTGATACCATTTCGCAGCAGCGCCATTTCTTTACCCAATTCTTTGATCTCCAGCGGCAAGGTGACCATACCAATCATGGTCAGCGTGGTGATAAAAGTGGCGACAGTTGTAACCGCCGCACCTTGCTGCAGCAGTGAAGCCGCCAGCGGAAAGGAAATGAGCGACGGGATATGCAGTACGGCGCCCGCCACCGCAACCGTCAATATCCCCGTCAGCCCGCTCTGTTGACCGAGCAGACGGGAAATAAGTACCGGAGAAATAAAGCCCATCAGTAAGCCGATTATTATGATAATGAACAGCACTTGCGGTAATATCCGTATAAAAGTTTTTAAGGCAGTTTTTAAGGCATTTTGGGTTTTGTGTCGGTCAAATAACAGAGAAAGTATCACACACAAAATAGTTAGTATATTAATTGCGAGAGTAGTGCGGTTCATAAAATTTTCCTATCATAGAATTCCTATGACTGCTTGTAACCGAACTCTGGCAGTGTTATAATCTAAGATAGATTGATTCAAAGTCAGTCGGCTGTTGAATAGACTTCTCTGTATATCAAGGAGATCGGTATTGGAACGCCTACCAGCATGGTATTCAATCATGGCCAGACGGTAACTCTGGCTTGCTTGTTCCACCGCCTGCTGCTGAATGGCGATCTGCTGCTCTTTTTCTTTCAGACGGGCATAACCATTCTGCACCTGGGTCGCCAGATTCTTCCTGAAATATTCCTGCTGCCACTGGATTTGTTCCAGGATGGCTTTTGATTCATCGATTTTTGCGCCAACAACATTACCATCGTAAATAGGAATTTTGGCATTCAATCCCCAGAAATAGCGTTTGTTTCTATCCAAAGAAAAGGATTCCAGACCGAATTCATAACCATAATAGGCTTGCGCCGAAACCTGTGGTAGTTTTGCTGCCTCTTGTACCTTTACCTTGGCTTCGGCTTTGCGCAAGTCGTACTCTAATTGTTTCCAGGTCGGATTATGTTCGAAGGCGGTTGGCACCAATGCGTCGATACTCTGTTCAAACGGGGTTACCAGAAGAGAATCACGCGGCAAAAAGAGTTGAGCCTGTTCTCTTCCCAGCAAAAGGCTAAGTTCATACGACACCGCCTGATAATCATCCTGAATCTTGAGCAGGTTGCCGTCATTGGTGGAAATGGCCACGCCGATGCGGTCTAACTCCAGTTGCGACATATGACCCGCTTCCACCAACAGTCGGGCATAACGCTGCTGGACTTCCAGTTGCTTTCGATTCTCCAGCAGAATTTGCTCCTGATTTTTCAGCGACTGCAACTGGAAATAATCCAGCGTCACCGCCAGCTTAAGATTCAATTGGTCGGACAGAAACGACTGTTCCAGCGATTGGACATCAGCTGCCGCTGCTTGTTTGGCATATTTCAGTTTTCCGCCAGTGTAAAGCGGCTGATTGATCACGATATTGGGAAATAGATCGTTTTCTATATTGCCCAGCAGCACACTTTTAAAACCTGGTACAATATCCAGATAGCTGTAACTGAATGTGAGATCAACTTTAGGAAATATTTCTCCTTCAGCCTGTTGCAAAGCAGCCTGACCAGCATTAATGCGTGCAGCAGATTTTTTCAAAAGCTCATTATTGGAAAGTGCGCTTTCCAGTGCGTCCTGCAAGGAAATAGCTACGGAATCCCCAGATGGTAGCTGGGAAAAAAGAATGAAGGGCCATAATGAAATTATTAAAATGTTCACAATTCTCTTTTTCATAAAACATCCATTGGTTGATTTGACCGCAATTAAAATCGATCCTTTTTTATAATGCCAAACCATATGCCGAATTAATGGATACCAGGAGATTTTTGAGAATATTTTCTGCAGCAGATTGATCACCTTTAACCATCTGAATAACCAGATCATCCAGCTGAGCAGAAAGTGTTTTTAAAGTCGATTGGTAATTGTTATAGCGGGCTTCATCGTTAGGAGCAGGGTAGGGGACTAAAAGCACGTTGTCACGAAGCTTCATCAATTCACCCAGCCTTTCTTTCACGGGATTTAGCCCGGCTTTGTGTTCTTCATCGATCATTTTTTTTACC
The DNA here is from genome assembly GCA_964394475.1 of uncultured Caldithrix sp. GTDB lineage: Bacteria > Calditrichota > Calditrichia > RBG-13-44-9 > RBG-13-44-9 > RQOF01. Next base: position 25,463 of record CAYMXZ010000004.1, read on the forward strand.
AGCTTGCGCAGGTGAAAAAGTCGATCCGCCGCATAAACCAATCCATTTTCCTCATGCATGGTCACAAACAATCCACACGTCTCGCTACAAAATTGAAAGGCTTCTTTAAATTTTCCATCGGCAAGTTGTTTCTCCATGTCCTGCATACCTTGCAGAATAGCGTTCAACCGTGAACCGAATTTTGTATCGTTCTGATATTCAGCCGGTGGTTTTTCTTGATATTTTTGCTGTACTTTTTTCCAAAGAGCAATGGACTGGCGGATGTACGCTACTCCGTCATCCTGCTTTTGATTATCGGCCTGCTTTATTAATTCTTGCACGATAGCGCACGATTTCCGCATTTCCTGCCGACTCTGACGCACCATGACATCAAAGTTATTCAGCTCAGTAGAAAAGCCAGTTTTTGTTTCTTCCTGTATGGCCAAAATAAGATTGGCTGGATGAATAAGTAAAAAAACATGGATTACAATCAGGAAAATAACGGTCTTAAATGACATCAGATTTTGCATAATCATCTCCTTACTAAATATTAAAAGCCACCTGAAATTATTTTTACCTGTTCATTATATTTCTTAAAAATAGAAATCTGTCTCAAAAAAATACCAGCAGGCAACTGGCGCTCTACCGGTGCATTTTACAAACTTTCCTGGAATAAAAAGACACCAACCTGCCAGCAGTGTCATATAGTCGGTGACATTTACCTGGATAACGGTATCGATCTCCTTACCCAGCTCTTTTCCGGAAGAACCCGTTTTATCCTGACGCTGAATGGAGCCCGGAAAATACCAGGCATCCCTGGCCTGATCCAGAATGAAATAGTGATATTCACTTTTGATATTAACAGCTTCTGTGGGTGATATTTTTACATCGACACGGTATTCCCGAAGATTTTGCCAGAAAAACAAATTCATCCAGCCATACAGATCGGTGTCTGCTCCACCATACACTCCATCGAAGGTGCCGTGAATGCCATCGCCAGGATCTTGATCGCCTGAACCAATAATGCATTGCAACTTCAGCAAAGGTTTCCAGCTGACTGACCACTGATAAGCAAGGGAACCCACCAGTCCGTAGGTTCGAATATCGTCGGAACCCCATTTTCCAAGTTGTCCAACAGCTGTTAAACTATACTCCCATGATTGCCATTTAGCTAAGAGCCAGAAGCCCGGGCTGTGAGAGACTAAATTCCCTGCACCGGCTTCACCGATGGTGATATTCCGATCATCATATTTTAAAACATAAAAGATATCCAACACAAAAGGCAGTTGATTAACTGAATTGTAAATTGCATAAGCAGTTGGACCATTTACCCATTTATTAGGCCAACGATTAGGGTCATGTTGAATGAACCTTCCGGTAATGAGATTACTTTCTATCCAGCCATTCTTAAGAGTGATATTGACTGCATCCCATGCGTAGCGACCGGTATTTCCCCAATCACCAGGACCGAAGATCCGCCGGTCGCGGAATGAAATTGCCTGCCGTCCAATCTTTATTTTTAGCCAATCAAATGGATGTACTTCCATATATCCTTGATTAATATCCAGAGGATCATGAAAGGGATTATTACCAGAAATAAAATTATTATCGGTGAAAGATGAGCCAAAAACCCGAGCGTCCTGGCACTGAAAATGTAATCGCCCCTGCTGGTTTAGTTGAAAATCGGCTTCCAGGCGCAGACGGGAAAGCAGAAAATCTTCAATTCGACCGGTCGCAAAATTCTTTATATTAAATTCATTCTGTAACTCTCCTCGCAGGCGATAACTTCCATTTACTGAGATGGCGATAGGACCAAGATTCCAGTTGAGTCTATTTTTTCCCTGAAAATAAGTTGACCGGGGTACATTTGCTGAAATCGTCGATAAAAAAACTGGTATAAATAGGATAAAAAAAGAAACAGTGCTTGTCTTTTTCTCCCACATTTTTTTTCCGGAAAGTTTCATCTTCATTTGGTCCTATTTCTACCAGATTTAACTCACAGTTTTAGAAGATCCCAGATCATTTTCAGGGCAATTAAATAAAGAATTACCCCAATGGCTGATTTCACCTGCTGTCGGCTTAATTTTTTTCTCATCAGATAGGCACCGGCCAGTGCACCTGTGATTGATCCTGATGAACAGAGTGCCAAAAGCCAGAAATTAATATTGCCAGTAGTGGCGTGACCTAAAAATCCTGCTAAAGATGAGAAGATGACGATGAAGGCAGTAGTTGCCGATGCTTTTTTCGGATCAAAGCCCAGCCAAACGAGTACTGGCACAATAAAATTTCCTCCGCCCACACCCAGAAGTCCACCTAAATAGCCAGCGAACGAGCCAACACCCAATCCATAACCCACCAATTTTTTAGTGTTTGTCTCAATTGGTTTTTCTTTGGCTTTATAAAAAAGCATCATCGAGCCAGCGAAGAGTAAAAAACCCACGAACAGCCAGAGCAGCACTTCTCGTGGTAAATGCTGGGCTGTTCGTGCGCCAAGCGGTGAAAGAGCCGTCGCGAAGATCAAGATGGGCAAGGCGGTCTTGAACACGATAAGTCGATCCCGAGCGAAACTGATCGAGGCAAAGATCATGGCAATGGAATTCAATAACAGGGCGGTAGACATGGCGGTTAGCAGCGGGATGCCTAAGACCAGAAATATCGGGATAAGAATAAAAGCCGCTCCCACCCCAGCAATGGTCAATACAGTGGTAAATAGGAAAGTCACAATTGCAGCGAAAATAAATGTTAACATAGGTAATTTTCTCTTTCATCATTCTTTAAAGCTTGAGGTGAAGAAGTGAGAAAAAATATCGTAAATCACCCCACGCTCCAGTAACTCAGTTTTATTTTCCATATCCGGAACAGGGAATGCAGAATAGCTTTCCGTCTACGATGCGCACATAGCGTTCAAATACATATTCACCACATATACTACACTTGACTTTATTAAATGAACCTCGTGGCGGACTAAATTTAAAGTCATAAATAGGTTTGATGTTAAACATGAAATCATTATTCTGTTCATAAACCCAATTTATCACTTCTTCAGCAACTTTGTGTGGTATTTGGGAAGGTTCCACGCCACGTTTGCGATAAGTGAAAAATTCAAATTTGCCCATGGCATCCATAAATTCGGATTTAAGAGCGTAACGCACAGCGCCTTTTTCCAGATATTGAATATGATAGAACACTGAAGCTAATTTACCATAAAATGTTTTTTCTACCAGCGACTTTCCGTATGTCGCTCCGGTTGCTGCCTGAATCCCATCAATAAAACAAATTTGTGGATGTCCTATCCCAGCTTCAGGAAATACAAATAAGGAGTGATCCTTCTCTCGCTCAATTTCAAGATACTCCAGAGCCAGTTTTCCCATGCGATAGCCGATGGGCATAAACGGACAGTGATGTCCGTGAAATTTAAAGGCCCATTCCGGTGGATAATAATTTTTGGTTATCATTTTGGATGTCCTTTCTGATAAATAAATTGTTTTCTACAGAATTTTATTATTTTATCTATAATTTTTTATATGGTACATACGTTTTTTCCATCTAAATTCAGGTTTTTCCGATTTGTTCATCTGAAAATCTCAGCGAGTGGCTTCGCGAAGCTTTTCCCATAGTCCCATCAGGCGATCGGAAAAGATCTGACGTATTTCTTCCTCGTTCTTTTTTAAGGGATAGGACGGAATTAAATCCAACACCTGATCGGCTGTCAAACCGGAGTGGTAGAGAGTATCCACTGCCCCCTTAACCATCTCAGTAATAGCGTATTTGCTTTGCTCCTCTGATATGCCAAATTGTTGAGCCAGACGCTGCAGTTCCTGCCACTGGAACCAGAAATAAGTGGGACCCATACCGGTAATAATGGCGTAGGCCTCCAGATGTTCTTCCGGTACTTCGTGAGATTGGCCCCAATGTTCGAAAAGAACTCGCAAGAAAGCCCGATCTTTTTCCGATAAACTTTCCGCCAAACAAACCGGATTGTATCCTTTCCCGATAATAGAGGGAGCGTTGGGTATCATGCGCACGATGCGACTAAAATTCCCTAATTTTTGTTGCAAAGTTGAGCAGCGCACAGTGGGGATTAAAGATAATATGATAGCCTCCGGTTTCATTTTTGCCGTCAGATGGTGGCACACCACATCTATTTGAGGTGGATGAACGGCCAGAACGATAAGATCAGCTTCCTGCGCTATTTGAGTTTGATCAGCTGAATGAATACTTATTGGCGCAATGCTGATGACTTTTTCCAGGGCAACATTATCTGGATCATTAACAAGAATTTTAGCTGGAAGATAGGATTGTCGTTTTAATCTCTCTAACAACATCCAGGTTACTCTTCCTCCACCAATAAATCCGAAGGTTTTATTATTTTTCATAGTGATCCTCTTTTTAAATAAAATATGTTTATCAGATTTACATGGAGTAGACTTCCATTACTTCCAATGGAATACCTGTCATACAATTTTCATTTAAAAAATTAAATTCGATCAATAGTAGAAACATATCGCAGAAAACTCTTATATTAGTTTCCTCCATTCCTGTCAGAATGCACGCCCGGGTGAAGTTGTTTTTCATAAAAATCCTCCGCTTGAAGAATTTGAATAATACGATAATGTGGCTGATATCGCTTATCCAGTTGATGAATAAGAATAATTGATAGAATCAGTGCACCCAAACCACTAAGGGTCATGGTCAGTTCTGGAATAAGTGGGAGCCAATCTGCCAACAGGGCACCCAGCCCTAACCCTAAAAAAAACAAAGTTAGAGCAGTTCCATAAGTCCAGGTCACCGCCTGAGTTACTTGCCGGGAGGGTAAAGCCACTCTTACCCAATCGCCTACTTCAGCCTGAACCAGGTTTTCAGCTTCTACCTCTATCGTTTGAGGAGTAATGACACCAAAATACATGGAATTGTATGGACAGCCCGGGTCCGCTCCAGAACAGGTAAGGGCATGGTCAACCTGAACCATAGCGTAGTGATCGTGCAAGCGGGTGACCCGGCCAGTTTTAATGTTTTCAGTTTGCATTCTTACGCTTTCATTTTTACAGACATCAGGAACGCCGAGAACAGCAACCACCACCACTGGGAATAATCTCACCAGTTTTATGAATCAATACCAGTCCACCAAACAATTGACCAATATTTTCGCTGTCACATTTCGGGCACTTTAAATCCAGCCCCTTTTCTTTCTCACTGATGGAAGTAAATACTTCAAATTTCTCACCACAGTCCATACATTTATATTCATAAGTGGGCATAACATGCCTCCAATTTATTTGATTTTTCCCATTTGTCGTAGTGTACCAATAGGGCACACATTGTAAAGCACCTGCTTGCCGGCGGCTTCGCAGGTTTTCACCGCTGCTTCCGTCCAGGAGCCGGGCGGTATCCAGATCACCTCTGGATCATAAGCAATTACATGTTCCACTATTTTTTCCGTATTGGGAGGGGCCAGTACCACCAGAACCACTTCTGGCTTTTGGGGTAGTGTCTGCAAATCTGGATAACAGGTTTGATTTTCAATTTCGCTATATTTTGTATTAATGGGATACACGGTATATCCAGCATCTAAGAGTGTAAACAGCAGTTCATAGCTGTATTTCAGCATATCATTGGAGGCACCAATCAATGCATAAATCTTTTTCTGATCCAAAATCTGGACAGCCTTCATTGTCTTCGCCTCTTTTCATTTATTTCATCCTCTTTCGTACCACAGGTACTCTGATCAATCTCCCATCTAAAATCTAACGCAATAACCCCATTACGATTACATCCACTGCCTCTTGTTCAGAAAGACCACGGGCCATTAAAGTTTCTATCTGTCGCTTGTCCACGCTGCCAATGGCGGCTTCGTGAGTTAATTTTGCCGTTTCGTCTACTACTTGAAGTTTAGGCACTGCCGAAGCCATGGCCTTCTTACCCTGCACAATTTCCATACAATCGATATGACCACGGGAATAGGCGCCCTGGCCAATTACTTCTCCCAACACCTCAGCCCGGGCTTCCTCAGACAATACAATGCGGCTTTTTGCCAATCCCTTCGATTTGACACCATTCAGGTAAATGGATTCTTTAATCTGAATATCATCTTTGCGCTTGCCATAGATTTTGGCATACATTTCGGTGCTTGCATATTCGCCTATAAATGCAGCATAATCCAGGTTGATCACCCCGGCGGCGCCTTTGATCAGCCGGAATGTACTGATGTAGCGACCGCCTTGATCCACTTCAATTCTCATTTTGGGCAACACTTCCACCCCGCCTTTGGTACCGTGAAAATGAGTTTCGCTGTATTCCATTGAAGCATTTTTACCCACTTTGACGGTTCCTTCCATAATATGCTGCACGTTGACCGCATTTGGAAATGAGCAGTGGGCCAGGAAGGTGGCCTGGGCGCCGTCTTCGATAATAAATTCGGCCATGATATGCTGCACACCTTCCTCAGGAATCACCCCAAAACAGAGATGGATGGGATTGTTAATGATAATATTTTTCTTTACTGTGATTTTTGTTTGTATTCCATCTGGCAATGAAGCGCCCGCAATGCGCAGCCCGGGAATCTCATTTTTGCCCAGCAATTTATTTCCGCTGACCAGCATCAAGCCGTATTGGTTGTTCTGTAAATCTTTTAGATTCCCCCCGCTGGCTTCATAAGCTCTGGCAAGCAGTTCAAATTCAGTGGCATAATCAGTCATTGAGTAATACCTCCTGGTCTGGTTGATTGACATGGGGGCAAGGACGGCAGTGATTCCGGAAGAAGCGGGTGACTTCTTCCGGTGAACCGCTGCGGAGTACTCGACCGGCGCATAAGGCGGTGGCCTGATCAGCCATAGCCGCTACTTCTTCCTGATGGGTAATAAGCATCACACTTGAACCACCAGCTACCAGAGTTCTAATAACATCTTTAATATAATCGATTGACAGGGAATCGATGCCAGAATCCGGCTCATCTAAAATCGCCAGACGGGGTTGCATGGCGAGCACAGAGGCCAATTCAATTCGCTTACGTTCACCACCACTGAGGGTGGCATCCACTTCCCGGTTCAGATAATCTTTTGGCTCTAAGCCGACCCGTCTTAAACATTCTTCAATAGGCAGATTATTTTTTCCTTTTTTACTAAGACCCAGATATTCCCGCACAGTTAAACCCTCAAAGCGAGCAGGTTCTTGCCAGGCCAGAGTGAGTCCCAGTTTGGCCCGCTCCGCTACATTCAGTTTTTTAATATCCTTTCCATCCAGTAAGATCTTACCGCGATCAATTTGATAGTCTGGCAAGCCCATAATGGCATAAGCCAGAGTCGATTTACCCGTCCCATTCATTCCGAGAATACTGTGGATTTCTCGTGGATGAATCCGCAAATGAATGCTGTTTAAAATAAGTCTGTTGTTTTTTCGCAGTGAAACGTCTATTAACTCAATCATCTTCCTTGCCTTTTCATACTAATAATTTTTTTATATATGCCTTGGCCATTTTACGATCTTTCATTTGGCATTTCGCTATCAATTGGTGAGGATTAACAGCACGACCATTTATGATAATTCCCGGTGAAGCAAGAATCTGGAATTTTCTGGCTAACTGCTGGGCTTCTTCATCTTCATTTAGATAGTAAATTCGATAAGGAATTTTTTCTTGTTGTAAAAAATCAACAATTCGATCACTCCTTCGACACCGGCGCGGACGTAAAATGATAACCTGTGATCTGGTATTTTCTTTATTAGAATCAATCATGACTCTCATCTTTAGCTAAGATATGATCCCTGATACATTTTTTAGCCTGTTCAAGCGTGATACTGTGTCCCTGACAAACTAATTTGTTATCGATATAGATGGCCGGGTACAGAGAAAGAGGATAATTACTAATTTCTTTTAAGTCTGTCACTTCATCAAGAGTAGCTTCCACCTGCAATTCATGAATAGCCTGCAGAAAATGCTGTTGGATAATCTGGAAAGCTGGATCTTTTTTTGGACCAATGATCTGGATTTTCATAATGGCCTCGCTATTTTAAAATTCTGGTACCAGCGATTCATTTTGCATATACGGTTCGTAATTCACGTAGCTTTTGCACCAATTCTTTTTTATCTGGAAAGGATATAGCATCGGAAGGGCAATCTCTTACACAGGCATCGCAGCCCACCACACAATTATAGGGTGCCACTACTTTCATGGTCAGATCTCCCTGCTCGAATACCCCATTGCTGCAGAATGCTACACAGTTTCCGCAATTGGTGCACAAGTCTTCATTGATAGTGGGATACCAGGGAATCTCTTCTCTGGGTATTCCCATATAAGAACCTGCCATTATTTTGCCTCCTCCAATGCTTTTTGAATATCATTAAAAGCCTGTTCAGTATTTTTAAAAGAGATGGAAACTGGTTTCCAGTTGCTATTCATCGGAACATTCGCTCTTTCAAAACCATCCCTTAGCAACTTTCGCTGTTTTTCTTCTTTACAGGCAGGGGTGATATAATACACATCACTCTTCAGTAAATCGCCCAGAAGTTCCTCACCGTTTTTTTCGCAAATTCGCGGGTGCAATAGCATATAATCATGCGGTAACTCCATGCGAATGCGCTCGGATAACTCACCGAAATTGATATCTTTCATGCTGGGGCATGCAAAACTGCAGGTGCAAATTAAAATAGCCTTTTTCATTTACTATTCCTCCTTTATGATTGTTTTGTAAGAAATTATATTTATGAATTCTCCGAATAGAGATCATACGATTTTTTCGCTTTTTCATAAATATCTAACATGGCATTTTCATAGGCACTCTCTTCCTCCAGGGGAATATCTGGATTCAATAATAATAGATTTTGCCATAAGGTTTTGGCGGCGATTTGATCATTCGCCGGGAAAGAGAGAATGGTTGAAAAAACAATTTGATCCAGCCCCCAGATTATTTTCTCTTTCCCATTTACCATTAGTGTAAATCTTTTAGGTGACGAGCATGAACAGCCCATGGTGTTCTCCTATGTTTTTTATCTCACTTTAATTTGACGATTAGTCAACTGACGAAATATTTTTTAAAAAATTATTTCTCCGCATACCGCAGATTTTATTTAACATTTCTAAATCAATATTATAGTTGGGAGTGATGGAAATCCATTCATCGACTAAATTTAATATCTGTTGGATAAATGGATTTTCGGAATCTTTCACTCGAGCGTATTTTACCCAACGTCCCTCTTTAAAATCCTCTATCAATTCAGCTTCCCTTAATATGGCCAGATGCTGAGAGGTTGTTGAAAAAGCGAGACCTAATAGCTGTGATAGCTCACAGACAAACAGTGGCCGCTGTTTCAGCAAAGCTAAAATTTGCAGGCGATGAGAATCACTTAATGCCTTAAAAGTTTTGACGATTTGATTTCGCATAACTTTTTTCCTTTATCGATTATGGCAATGTATAAATAAAGTAAATACCCCCTAAAAAAACCAGCGCACCAGCTATCCGCCGGATATAAGTAGTGGTATGAGAGGCCGATGACCATTTTAAATAGCGTTGCACTACCTGGGTTAAGGTACCCGCTCCAACAATTACTGCACAATGGCCAATCCCAAAGGCGGCCATGAGCAGAATGGCTTTCGTCCAGCTACTGCTGGAGATTCCGAATACTACCCCAAGAACCGGTGCAAAATAAGCAAAGGTACATGGTCCCAGACCGATCCCAAAAATCAAACCCAGCAGCAGAGCACCCATCCAACCTGTTTTTCCGGTGGTAAATGCAGGTCCGCCCCACGAAAACTTGATGATATCCATCAGATATAAACCCACAATAAAAAACACAGCGGCTACTATCCAGTTTCCTGCTTTTCCCACGTCCCCCATCAGTCGCCCCATAGAAGCAGTTACCAGACCAATGGCAGCAATGGTGATCAGTATACCAATCGCAAAAGTGAGGGCTAAAGTGAAAGAACGTCGCGTGGTGACTTTTTCCTGACTGCTAATATATCCAACTACCAGCGGGATACTGGACAAATGACAGGGACTGAGCAAAATACTCAAAATACCCCAGCCAAATGCGGCCAGCAATGCCATCTCGAAACTAGCACTCATGGCACGCGTCAATATATTGAATAGCTCAATCATTTCTCACTACCGGTTGATGGATTTTGAACGACTAATCCAGTTGACTGCAGAAACTGATCTAACTCTGGTTCCGGGAAATAGCCCTCATGCCGAAAAATTTCTTTACCGGTATGATCAAGAAATACCTGGGTAGGAATGACCCGAATATTATATTGCAGCGCGTAATGCCTCTCTTCAGGTCTCCATACATCATAGAAAACTATCGCAATTTGATCACCGTATTTTTTTTCAACTGACTTCATGATGGGTTGCATCATCTGACAGGGTATGCACCTCACGGAACCCAATTCAATAAAGGTAACTAAAGGTGTATTTTTGGATTTCTCGGTGTGGGTTGGTTCACTTTTTTTACTGGTGGCTTTTGCAGAATCCTTCGGGGAAGAAGTATTCTCCTGTCCAGCGGAACAGCCTAATCCACTAATGGCAAATGTGATAATAAAAATAAGTTGAAAAATCTGCTTCATTCATCCTCTCCTGATTTTAAAGTCCTTTCAATTTTGTTACTTTTTCTTCATCGAACAGCCGGAACCAGTAGCAATGAAATCTTAGCCTGTCGAGCAATATTATGACTTACACTCCCCAGAAAAACTTCTTTAATGAATCCGCGTCCCTGACTGCCCATCACGATCAGCGAATAATCTTCTCTAGCTAATTCTTCCAAAATCTCGGTAGTTGGATACCCATAGGGAATTTTAATCTCCACCTTTCTGGCGCCGATTTCTATTAATTTCGATCGCAGCAATTTCAATCGTTCAGTATCGATTCGGTTAAACTCCTCCAATTTATCTTCCAGATATTTCTTAATTTTGGTGACATCCTGCACATGGATCAGTGTCACGGTATCGCAGCCATTTCTGACAATTTCCTGGAGATATCTAAACGCCCGTTGAGCCGTATCAGAAAAATCGGTTGCATAAAGTACATGCCCTCCAAAATCGGCGCAGGATGCTTCCACACAAATTTCCCCTTTCTGATCTTCCAGCACCCGGGTTCGCACCAGCAGAAGAGGGCGCTGATGACTATGAAGAATCTCGGAGGCCACGCCTCCAAATTTGAATAAAAGATGCCTGGACATACTTTCACCATGTGAACCAATCACAATGAGTGAGACATTTCTTTCTTGTGCCACACGATTAATTTCTTCAGAGGGGATTCCACTGGGAATTTCAATGAAAGTCTCCAGACCCTGATTTTCTAAGATTTGCTTTTGCTGGGCGAGTTTTGGTTCTACTTTCGGGAGCAATTCGTATTTCAAAACTTCCAGGTGGCGCAGACCCAGAGCATGACAGAGATACACCTGTTCAACTCCAAGGCGTTTAAATCCACCAGCACAATGAAGAATGGCATCAGATGCAGGGGATAAGTCAGTGGCAATTAAAATTCTTTCAAACATATTAGATCAACCTCGCTTTTTATAATATTCAATTCTCCATTGTTTCTTTTACACTCTCTTCTATTCCAACCAGAGGAGTAATTTCTGAAGAGAAATATTTTTTCTGGAAATATAGTGCCACATTCACCAAACCAATAAGAACCGGGACTTCCACCAATGGACCGATGACGGTGGCGAAGGCGGCGGCAGAGTTAATGCCAAATACGGCCACCGCTACCGCAATAGCCAGTTCAAAATCATTGCTACCTGCCGTAAACGCCACAGTAGTACTTTTGGCATAGGGTGTACCAATTCTCCTGGCCAGGAAGAAAGTGATGAAAAACATAAAAGCGAAATAAAAGGTATAAGGAATAGCCACCCGAATGACATCTAACGGTAATTCGATAATTTTTTCCCCCTTCAGCGAGAACATGACAAAAATGGTAAATAATAGAGCCACTGGAGTCAACACCGCCACGCGAGGAATAAAACTTTTAAAATACCATTCATTTCCTTTTATTTTTCGCAAAATGGTGCTGGATAGTAATCCAGCCAGAAAAGGTATTCCCAGATAAATAAGAACGGTTACGGCGATTTCGCCGATGGAAATTTGAACCATTGCTCCTTTCAGTCCAAATAAGGGTGGTAAAACAGTGATGAAAATGTAAGCATAGACTGAATAGAGAAATACCTGGAAGATCGCATTGAAAGCCACCAGCCCGGCGGCCAGCTCAGCATCTCCTCTGGCCAGATCGTTCCATACCAGTACCATCGCAATACAGCGAGCTAAACCAACCAGAATCACTCCTACCATCATCTCGGGCTTATCAGGCAACAACAGGATGGCCAGAAAAAACATCACGAAGGGCCCCACAATCCAATTTTGGATTAGAGAAATTACCAGTAGTTTGAGATTTTTGAAAACCTTTGGAAGTTCCTCGTAGCGGACTTTAGCCAGAGGCGGGTACATCATCAGAATCAGACCAATAGCAATAGGGATGTTGGTCGTACCTGATTTGAATTGATCCCAGAAACCGGCAATTCCAGGAAACAGGTAACCAATAGCCACCCCAATAAACATTACCAGAAAAATCCATAGCGTAAGAAAACGATCAAAGAAACTTAATCTTTTAGAAACCTGACTCATATATGCTATCCTTTTGTTATTTGCATTTTCCTTTTACCGACCATTGACCGATGGCAAACAGATATTGCTTTATTTCGTACATTTGAATTTTCGATCTTATCCTCACGTATTGAGATCTGAGTGATTCGTATTTTCATTTTTGAAGAGTTCTTCGATCGTAAATTCATTTATTAAAATCTTCGACATCATGCTATCGGACTAATTTTAGTCGCTCTTATGATTTTGAATCCAATTTTTCAATGTGGCAGGGGTTGGAATTTTGCCCTGCAGAATCACTTTACCATCGAAGCCCAGGGCCGGCGTGCGAAAAACACCAGCTGCCAGCATCCCATCCAGATCTTCCACCTTTTCTATTTTAATATCACTACCAATCTCTTTTAGCACTTGTTCAGCTATGGCATAAAGCTTTCGACAGTTGGCACAGCCTGGACCGTATACCTGAATTGTCTTAATCATTTACTTCTCTCCTCTATTTTTATGTTTTCCTGGTAAAATTTATAGAAGGCCTCTTTGATTTCATCTCTCACCCGACGGAACACAGCCATAATTTCTTCTTCACTGCCAGTGGCCATCGCCGGGTCATCAAATCCGATATGTAAACGGTGATTCACTTTTCCCATAAAAACCGGGCAGGTTTCTCTGGCGTGATCACATACCGTAATGACATAGTCAAATGGCGTATGGATAAATTGATCCACATTTTTGGGATAATTTTTGGAAATATCAATTCCTACCTCCTGCATGGCTTGCACCGCTTTCGGATGCACCCGGGTTGAGGGCTTAGTTCCTGCGGAATAGACTTCCAGATTCCCGTCAAAGGATTTCAAAAATCCTTCTGCCATCTGACTGCGACAGGAATTTCCGGTACAAAGAATGAGAATTTTTTTATGCATACTATCTCCTGATTGTCACCGTTTCTTCTTACAGCATTCCAAATATGAATCCGCTAACGGTCGCCATAATAACCACTAAAAGTACATACACAACGGTTTTCTGAGTTCCAATTACTCCTCTGATCACCAGCATATTGGGCAATGAAAGAGCAGGACCGGCTAAAAGTAAGGCCAGCGCTGGACCTTTTCCCATTCCACTGGCAATAAGTCCCTGTAAAATAGGCACTTCGGTGAGAGTGGCAAAGTACATAAAAGCACCCGTCACAGAAGCAAAGAAATTAGCGAAGAGGGAATTTCTTCCCACTAAAGATGAGATCCAGTGATTGGGGATGATTCCGCCACCCTGGTCGGGACTGCCCAATAAGAATCCAGCGATTAGTACTCCGGCTCCCAGCAACGGCAAAATTTGTTTGGCAAATCCCCAACTGGATGCCATCCAGTCCTGTGCTTCACCTTCGGAAATAGAAAGGAGAATGCTCAGGGCAATGACTCCCGCACTGAAAGGAATGAGCGGCCGAGACGGAAAGACCAGCGCAAAAATAATGACCGGAAGGCTGGCCAGGATAACTTTATTTGTTCTGATGTTTACAATTTTTATCAATGATAAAGCCAGCAGAATGGCTGACAATGAAACCAGCCACCATTTATAATGAAAGATGAAAGCGAAAAATCCACTTTGTTTTCCGGGATTTCCCCAGGTGGCAAAAACCAAAATCGCTACCAGGATGAGGAAATGCAGAGCAGTCTGCCACAAGGGTCTTTCTTCCATTTCGGCGGAGTTGAAAGCCATTTGTGCCGCCGATTTTTCTCTTTCTTCACGTCGGTAGATGAAGTGCATGATCAGGCCGATGATGATGCTGAAAAGCACCGCTCCGATAACTCGGGCAATGCCCAATTCCAGACCGAGAATGCGGGCAGTTAAGATGATAGCCAGAATATTGATGGCCGGTCCGGAATATAAAAAAGCGATGGCCGGTCCCAGACCAGCGCCTCTTTTGTGTATTCCCGCAAACAGCGGGAGCACGGTGCATGAACACACAGCCAGAATGGAACCGGAGAGGGCGGCAATGGTGTAGGCCACCCATTTTTTCGCCTGGGCACCGAAATATTTAATCACCGCCCCCTGACTGATAAAGACCGCAATGACCCCGGCGATGAAGAAAGCCGGTATCAGACACAGCAGGACATGTTCACGGGCATACCATTGGGTGAGGTGCAGACCTGCCATTACGGATTCGCGAAAGCCGGGCACCGTCAGAGGCATAAAATAGGCAAAAAGAAAAAATCCCAATATCCACAACAGTGGTCTATATTCTTCTTTCCAGTTCATAGTGATTTATCTCTTCATAGTTATCGAAAAAGGTAAAAAAAACAGGTTAATTAATGTCACAAATTTTGAAGCGATCAGCAGCCCGAACTTTCAGGGCATCTTGCCGGATGATTTTATCTTCCTGCAGCCAGCCGGTCAGTTGTTTAATGATCGCAGCAGAGTAAGGTGATTCTCCGGAATCATTCAGCTGGAAATTCACCCATTTGCCGTCCTTTGAATCGGTGATCAGGTTGGCCTCTCGCAAAATAGCCAGATGTTTTGACACGGTGGAGGTGGCCAGGTTAAGGATGGAAGTAATTTCGCACACGCACAGGGAGCGGATCTGCAGCATTTTCAAAATCCGCAGGCGATTCGGATCGGATAAGGCTTTATAAATTTTGACCAGTTCTTTCATCTTTCTTTCTCTCTCATTTCGATAATTGGCGAAATAAGATAATGAAGCAGAATTATTTTGTCAATGTCTTTTTTATTTTGTGTAATCTCTTAATTGTGGTATGAATATCCTCGCGCCAAGGGAAAATAGTCAATATTTAATATTTAATAGTTGAGTCTACTCCGAAAAGTCTGATATTTTTCAGTTAAGTATATAGTTGATCGTT
>CAYMXZ010000005.1:0-40665 GCA_964394475.1 uncultured Caldithrix sp.
AAATTATTTTACTCAGGAGGATTAATGAAAAATTATCTTACGATTTTATTGCTTCTGGGCATGATCAGTTTTATAGTACCCTCAACGGTTACTGCAGAGAAAATTACCTTCAGCGATAGCTGGGGTCAGACTGGTTTCAATTTGGAATCGCAGAATCCACGAGGGGTCCAGACCGTATTTTCGCTCAATGAATTTTATCTGGAAGATGAGGTGATTAATGGAGAAAATGTTAAAACTCTTCAGGTGCCCGGAATTTTTCTGCCCAACAACGCCGGCGCTCCCAATCTTCCCGGCACCGGCCGTTTTATTGCCGTTCCACAAGGCGCTACGGTTGAGGTGAGGATTTTATCATCCCGCACAACCAGCTTTAAAAATGTAAACATTGGTCCTGCCCCACGAATCCCCCTTGAGACTGAAGAAGGGCCACTCCAATATTTTAAAGATCTCCAGATCTATTCCAAAGATCAGTATTACCCTGAATCACCTGTTCGAGTATCAGAGATAACCCAAATCAGAGGGGTGGACGCCGTATTAATTGGAGTAACACCATTCCAGTATAATCCGGTCTCGCAGGAGCTAATTGTTTATCAGGATATTCAGCTGGAAGTTTCTTTTAACGGTGGCAATGGTCATTTCGGTGAAGATCGTCTGCGCAACCGCTGGTGGGATCCAATTCTCCGGGACATTTTTCTGAATCAGGAAGCACTTCAAGAAGTTGAATATGTCTATCGCTCTGAATCATTGACTCAGGATTTTGAATATGTTATTATTACCCCCGATAATCCTCAATTTTTGCCCTGGGCTGATTCGATAAAAGTATTCCGCAACCGCCAGGGAATCCGCACCGGTGTGGTTACTCTGACACAGATTGGCGGAAACACCACTACCGCCATTGAGAATTATGTGAATAATGCCTATAATACCTGGACAATACCTCCGGTAGCGGTTCTGTTAATGGCAGATTATGGCACCGGTGGTGCCACCGGAAATGGAATTATATCTCCGGTCTATGACAATTATTGTATATCCGATCATATTTATGCCGATGTGAATAATGATCACATGGCCGATATCATATTCGCCCGATTAACTGCCCAGAACTCTTCTCATCTGGAAATTATGGTCAGAAAATTTTTGAATTATGAAAAAAATCCACCAACCAATCCCAACTATTACTTGCATCCCATAACCGCCATGGGTTGGCAAACCGAGCGGTGGTTTCAGATTTGTTCCGAAACCATTAACGGATTCTGGGAATATGCCCTTGGCAAACAACCGGTTCGCGAAAATGCCATCTACAGCGGAACGCCTACCGGCAGCTGGTCAAGTAATCCGAACACCAGTATTGTTGTGAATTATTTTGGACCGAACGGTTTAGGATATATTCCTGCTACTCCCAATCATTTAAACGATTGGGGAGGAAATGCCACCCGCATTAATAATGATATCAACAGCGGGGCGTTTATGATTCAACATCGCGATCATGGGTATGAGCAAGGGTGGGGTGAACCGGCCTACTCTTCAAGTAATTTGGCTGGTTTGAATAATAATGATCTTGTCTTTATAATGTCAATTAATTGTCTCACCGGGAAGTTTAATATTAGTGGTGATTGCTTTGCCGAGGCTGCCCATCGCTATCCGAAAAGGGCCTTGGGAGTTATTGCGGCCAGTGAGACTTCCTATTCATTTGTCAATGATACCTATTGCTGGGGCATGTATGATAACATGTGGCCCAATTTCATGCCTGCTTATGGTACCACACCGGCTTCACGCGGCGTTTTACCCGCTTTTGCCAATGTAGCCGGCAAATACTTTCTCCAACAATCCAGCTGGCCTTACAATCCTGGCGATAAAGAAGTGACATATTATCTATTTCATCATCACGGAGATGCTTTTTCCACTATCTACTCAGAAATGCCCCAAAACCTAACAGTTACTCATAATGCGGTCTTATTTGGCGGTCAATCCACTTTTACAGTAACAGCCGACCAAGATGCACTCATCGCTTTAACAGTAAATGACGAAATTATCGGGGTTGCCACCGGAACAGGAGGACCCGTTTCAATTTCTATTCCACCACAGGTTCCTGGAAATCAGATGTTAGTCACTGTAACCAAACAAAATTATTACCGCTATTCCCAGACGGTAATGATTACTGCAGCCACTGGTCCTTACCTGTACTGTATGAACACCGTGGCGCTGGATACCAACCTTAACAATAACGGTATTCCAGAAGCTGGAGAAACGATTGATTTGAAATTACAATTGACCAATCTGGGTGTGCAGGGTGCCAGCAATATTACTGCTACCTTAAGTTCTGCCGATACTTTTCTGACTATTCTAAATGGTATAACCACCATCGCCGTGGTCGATACTGGCGATACTTTAATCGATGGCAGTTTTCTAATAAACATTCACGAGAATACTCCCCATCTGCATCGCTGTACACTTGATCTACAAATGGAAGCTGACAGCGCCGGGATACCCGCTGGGTATCAATGGAATCAACCCATGCAATTAAACGTTCGTCAGGGTTCACGAATTGAACTTTCCAGTGACCAATTGGCATTTGTCCCCACTTTTCTCAACTTTACTTCCCAATTGCCATTAGTAATTCATAATGCTGGTTCTGATACTCTGAAAATCAATCAAATTACTGTTGATATACCGCAATTTTCTGTTTCGACGACTAATTTGACGATTGCTCCCAACGGTTCACAAAATATTCAGGTATTTTTTACTCCTGATGATACGCTGGATTATAATGCCACAATAACTATTATGAACAATGATCCGGTTCAATTCATTCGAACGTTTTCGGCCAGCGGAACCGGTATCAATGCCCCGGATATTACCACCTTACCTGTGGATACCGTTTACCGAGAATTGAGCATTAATGATAGTGTGGTTCAATCGGTCATTATCAGGAATGAAGGGCTGGGAGAACTCACTTTCAATTTACAGGTTGCCGGGTGGGATCCGGGAAACGGCGAAGGAGCTGGCGGATCGGATACTTATGGACACATGTGGATAGACAGCGATGAACCCAATGGGCCAGGCTTTGACTGGATCGATATAACGTTAACTGGTACGGAACTTCCTTTAACCGGAAATAATACGATATCGAATCAGATAAATCTTGGTTTCTCCTTCACTTTTTATGGAATTGCTTATAATTCGTTACGGATTTGCACTAATGGGTGGGTGAGCTTTACCACTTTCTCGGTTGCATATAATAATGTGCTTTTACCGAGTAATTTAGCTCCCCGCACCATGATTGCCCCACTATGGGATGATCTGAATTTTCAATCCGATAGCAAGGTTTATTATCAGAATCAGGGAAATAAGTTCATCATTCAATATAAAAATGTTTACCGGATAAGCGGCGAAGGACCTTATAACTTTGAAATCATCCTGTTTGATAATGACAATATTGTCTTTCAGTATCTGGATCTGCAAAATCTGGTTGATGATTATACGGTAGGGATTCAAAACCATCTGGCTGATGATGGTTTAACGATTGCCTTCAACGAGAGCTATTTGCATGATAGTCTGGCTGTGCTAATCAGCCGGGCAACCTGGGTCAGCGTTTCTCCCATGGGTGGAACCATTCCTGCCCTGTCTGAGCAGGAAGTCTATCTCACTCTGGTTACTCACAATTTTCCAGAAGGCGAATTTTGGGCCTGCCTGCAAATCGAAAGCAACGATCCTGATGAAGGACTGTACATTCTGCCTATTCACATGACCGTATCAACCGTAACTGGTGGATCCGATTTAAGCACCAATGTACCAGGGGAATTCAAACTACATCAGAATTCTCCTAATCCTTTTAATCCAACAACCGTAATTGCTTACGACTTACCAAAAGTGACGGAAGTTCAATTAATCATTTATAATGTTCTTGGCCAGAAAATAAAAACCCTGGTGCACGGTCAACAGCAACCCAAACAATATAAAGTAGTTTGGGATGGAACAAATGATGAAGGACGCAGAGTTGCTTCTGGTATTTATATATACCAATTGCGTACACCAGAAAATCTGGTCACTAAAAAAATGATTTTTATGAAGTAATTTCAGAAGGTCTTCTTTTCAAAAGAGGTAGTCGTTCGGCTACCTCTTTTTTATTTACAGAATCTTCGAACTGTATTCATTAATACCATGGTTTTTCAGAAAGCCAGCTCTCCTTCTCCAGGAGGGATATTCCATTTCTACTGAAATTTTGAACCGATAACATTGTAGATACAAATTTTCTAAACAGTTAAATCCAGCGTAAATGTTTCAAATACAGTTAGAAAATTTCCGCTTATGAAGTTAAGCATTTATATGAGAAAAATTCTAAAGATCAACACAAAATTAAAAAGACACCAACGGTCATCATTACCGCACAAATCAGATTTCTGATAGATTTAGTCTCCTTTAAAAACAAAATCCCCAGTAGCACACTAATCACAATGCCACTTCTTTTAAAAGCAATGACGTAACTGACAAATAAATATTTTAGAGCCGTAAACTGAAAAAAAATTGTTAATCCGCTTATTACTCCCAGCACAGATAATTGTGAAAGATAGGTTTTCATCTTTTTGAAAGGTTTTTTTTCTGTGCGAAAGATCAGAGGTAAATAGGCCATCGATAATAACAGGCTAATGACTGTTCCATAAAAAGCCTGGGAGCTGCTTAACACCGCCACCTTTTCAGCAGTAGCTGAGATACTCCACAGGAAAGCCACCAGTAACATGGTTCGCGTTCCTTTTACCTTGAACAGGCTTTTTATAGGTTCGAAAACGTTTTGGCGTGAAAGATGAATACCGTATCCACCGGCAAAAATTAAAAAAATTCCCACTGTGGCTGCAGCATCAGGTTTTTCTTTTAACCAAAAATAAGCAACTGGTATTAAGAAAATCTGAGTAAATGCAGTATACGGCATGGTTTGATAAATAGGGGCTTCCCGCAATGCCTTGAAAAACATATACCAACAGAAATAATTGACCAGAAAACTGATCAAAGTCGACATCAAAAAGGGGAAAAAAATGATCTGCACTTTTCCAGAAAAAAGTAGCAAAACAAGAAGAACGGGTATCGGAAACGTTACGAATCCCCAACTAATCAGAGGCGTTGATAGCCTTGAAGATAAAACTTTTCCATATACCCCCTGCAGGCCAAATAAAACACCTGTCAGTAAAGAAAATATATAGCCTTCAACCATTTTTATTTAGCTTCTCGTCAGCGTCCATTAAATAATCTACATAATAGATTGAAACAAATCTCATTACTTTTTCTAAATTCTTCTTTGAAGAAATTTAAGACAATTTAAAATCAGATTTCCCATGCTCACATTTGACATCAACCAGGTTTTCTTCCCCTTTGCAATGGCCGGTGAACAGAAAAAAGGGCATTCACTCCCTATTAAAATCAGAAAAGAATGTTTATTGCTTAATTTCCGATTCCTGTCTAAATTAAAATAATGCAACAAAGGGAGAGCAAGATCGTAAACCAATTCGAAAATGATAAGCGTCGAGAAGATAAACAACTTATCGACCGGGCCTTAGGTGGAGATAGCAAGGCATTTGAATTATTGTTAAACAAGTATCGTAACCTGGTATTTTCCATCATGATGAAAATGGTTCGTAACAAACAAGAAGCCGAGGACTTGACACAGGAAGCTTTCATGAAAGCTTTTAGTTCGCTGGCCACCTTTAATGATGAATTCGCTTTCTCCACCTGGCTCATGAAAATCGCCTCGAACAATTGTATTGATTTTTTGCGCAAAAGAAAATTGAAAACGCATTCTATTCATGAACCCATTCAATATAAAGATGAAAAAATCGAAATCGATTTACCTGATCACGAACCGAGTCCGGAAAGAAGTTTGATTCAAAGGGAACGAAGCAGAATGATCGAAAATGCCATCAACGAGTTACCGCAACGATATCGTTATGTGATTATTCTCCGTCATAAAGAAGAAAAATCCTATGAAGAAATTGCGGAAATTATGAATTTGCCCTTAGGAACTGTAAAGGCTCAAATATTTAGAGCCCGAGAAATTTTGAATAAGAAACTGAAAGGAATTATAAATTAGATGTATAAAAGACATTTTTTATTTTTAATCATAAACATTATACTTTTTATTATCAGCCATCACGGTATGGCAATAGCCAAAGATACCGATCGGCCAACTATTTCCAGAAAAGAAATACTGACCAGAGAGAAAAGCCTTATCGTCAATCTGAAATATGGCAACGGATACATCACTATCGGAAAGAGTGAACCACAGAATGTTTATGAAGGCGAATTTACCTATAGCAAGTATCGTCCCGATATCAAATACGATATTATTAATGATGAGGGGAGGTTGAATATCTTTTTTTCAGGGGAAGCAAGGGACACTGATGAAAACGACCGGAAAAGTGACATTTACTCACTTAACGAATTATATGAAAATCAACTCACATTGAATTTTAATGCAGGCATTCCGCTGGATCTTAACCTTGATTTAGGTGTTTCGAAAGGGAATATCGATTTTAGCGGCTTAAAAGTACGAAAACTGACCTTAGAAATGGGAGTAAGTAAAACCGGAGTTATTTTCAACGAGGTTAATTCAATAGGAATGGAATCATTAAGGATAGAAGGGGGAGTTGGAAAGTTTTTTATTGAAAATTTAGGAAATGCCAATGTTTCAGATTTTTCTTTTGAAGGAGGGGTTGGTTCTTATCAACTGGATTTCCGCGGAAATTATCAACAAAATTTGACGGGCAAAATTGAACTCGGAATGGGAAAACTCATTTTATATTTGCCGCGAAACATCGCCACCCGCCTGTTTGTGGATAAATCGTTTTTCTCATCGCTAGAAATTGATGAAATATTTAAAGATGGAAATACCTATACCAATGAGCGGTGGGGACAAAGCGAGCCCATCATCGATTTATATATTGAATCTGGAATGGGAAAAATTGAAGTGTTCTGGGTCGACTGAAACAATCGACTCATTCCTTCAATGAAAAAAGCCCTCGGATTTCTACCCGAGGGCTCTATTTTTGGACAATTTCAAAAGACAGTTAGGAGCATCCGCTGGTTGTACCGCATTCAATACATTTATAGCAATTCCCATTTCTTACCATAATGTTACCACATTCGGGACAGTTAGGAGCATCCGCTTGAGTTTGAAAGACGACTTTCTCTCTTTGCTCTAAATGTTTTAATCGACTCAGTTGATCTTCCTGTTCGCCTCCAACCGGAATAATATTTGATTCCGTAGCTGAAACTTCAGCGCGCTCATGATCTTTGATTTCCTGGATAGAACGATCGTTATCTTCGACGAATTCTTCACTCATATAGCGGAGTTGTTCTTCCTTGGAGAGAAATTTTAAGGCTAACCAGCGGAAAATATAATCCATTATCGATTTAGCATAGGGAATGCGAGGATTGTTAGTAAATCCTGATGGCTCAAAACGGGAATGAGTGAATTTATTGCACAACACTTTTAATGGAACGCCGTATTGCAATGCCATGGAAATGGCAGTCGCAAAGGCATCCATGAGACCGGAGACGGCTGATCCTTCTTTGGCCATGACGATAAAAATCTCACCCGGTGAACCATCTTCATACATTCCAGCGGTAATATAGCCTTCGTGCCCGCCAATTGAGAATTTATGAGTTATGGCCCGGCGTTCATCGGGTAAGCGCCGACGATAAGGCCGACCATATTCTTTCAATGATTGTTTAATGGCAGTGGAGAGTGGTTGAGTGCGTTTGCTGTTATCGCGATAAATCGAAATCGCTTTTAAGCCAGCTTTCCAGGCCTCAATATAAATATCCCGGATTTGATCGACCGTAATATTCTCAGGAACATTCACGGTCTTGGAGATGGCACCGGAAATAAAGGGTTGAGTAGCCGCTAACATTTTCACATGGCCCATGTAGTGGATAGATCGTTGTCCATTGATGGGTTTAAAAGCACAATCAAATACCGGCAGATGTTCGGGACGCAAAGCTGGTGCACCTTCGATCGTATCGTGATTCTGTATATATTCGATAATGCTTTTGATTTCCGACTCGGTATATTTCAGTTTTTTCAAAGCTTTTTCGACCGTTTGATTCACAATTTTTAACAGACCGCCTCCAACCAGCTTTTTGTATTTTACCAGCGCGATATCCGGTTCAATTCCGGTGGTATCACAGTCCATTAAAAACGCAATGGTTCCAGTCGGTGCCAGAACCGTTACCTGCGCATTCCGGTAACCATATTCCTTTCCATTTTCATAGGCTTCATTCCAGATCTTTCGGGCTTCATCAATCAATTTATCCGGCAGATGAGAACCATCGATATTATACGCCGCGGTGCGATGTTTTTGAATAACCCGCAACATCGCATCTTTATTTTTTTCGAATTCTTCAAACGGCCCCATAAAGCTGGCTAATTCACTGGAGGTCAGATAGGCCTGGCCAGTCATTAAAGAGGTAATTGCAGCGGCATAGGCGCGACCATCATCACTATCATAAGGTAATCCACGGGACATTATCAGTGCCCCAAGATTGGCATATCCCAGACCCAGAGTGCGGAACAGATGTGAATTACGAGTAATTTCGGCTCGCGGATAACTGGAATTATCCACAATAATTTCCATAGCGGTGATGAGGATTCTGACCGCCTGACGGAATCGGACTACATCAAATTCGTCATTATCATCTAAAAATTTCAGTAGATTCAACGAGGCGAGATTACAGGCCGTATCATCGATAAACATATATTCGGAACAGGGGTTCGAGGCATTGATCCGGGCCGAACGCGGACAGGTGTGCCAATCGTTGATCGTCGTATCAAACTGCATACCAGGATCACCGCAAATATGGGTTCCTTCAGCAATTTTCTGGAGGATATCACGAGCTCGATATTTCGCAGAAGCTTTTTTCGTGGTTACTTCCCGAGTAACCCACTCTAAATCTTCTTCCACTGCTTTCATGAATTCATCAGTCACTCGCACGCTATGATTGGCGTTCTGGAAAAATATTGAACTATAAGCTTCTCCGTTTAAAGAGCCATCATAACCGGCATCTATCAAGGCCCAGGCCTTTTTTTCTTCATTGGCTTTGGAATTGATAAAATCCATAATATCGGGATGATCTACATTCAAGATGACCATCTTGGCTGCTCGCCGGGTCTTTCCTCCTGATTTAATCACGCCGGCAAAAGCGTCAAATCCCTTCATAAATGATACCGGACCAGAGGCAACTCCTCCACCGGCAATTGGTTCCTTGGAAGAACGCAAGGTTGAAAGATTGGTGCCGGTTCCCGATCCGTATTTAAAGAGCATTCCTTCGATTTTGGCCAGATCCAGAATACTCTCCATGCGATCTTCTACAGAATTGATGAAACAGGCTGAGCACTGAGGTTTCTCTTCAATACCGACATTAAACCACACCGGACTGTTAAAGGCCGCATATTGATTCACTAACAGATAAGTTAGCTCTCTATAAAAGATATCTCCATCCTTCGCACTGGCAAAATAACCATCCTTCTTTCCCCAATTGGCAATAGTTTGCGAGACCCGATTGATCAACTGCTTCACGCTGGTCTCACGCTGATCGGTTCCCAGCTGTCCATGAAAATATTTACTGACGACGACATTGGTAGCTAATTGACTCCAGAAAGAAGGTACTTCTACTTCATTCTGTTGAAAAACAACTTCTTTTTTTTCATTGAGGATTATTGCTTCCCTTGTTTCCCACTTAATTTCATCAAAGGGGTGAATATCGGGCTTAGAAAAGAAAAAATCAAATTTCATTCTCTTCTTGTTTTTCTCTTTACCCGCGGCCTTGCTTCTATTTTGATCCTCTTTCTCAGAGGGGTTACTATTGAGTGGAAGTTGCAGATCTGCGACTTCAGTCGGATTCATTGCATCTTTCTGAACTGGCATACATCGGTCTCCTCAAGCGACAAAATGTGAAACGGTTTATTTTTTAAAAAGATTTTCTAAATCACATAAAAACAACAAATTAGCAGAATCAGCGTTGTGAAATAACAGTGTTTAAATTAAAGTAGTAAATGCTAAATGTCAATACTTTTATTAAGCTTTTTTTAGAAAAATTTTAGTATTTTCGTAAGATGTTTCTAAAACGTCCTGAAAGAGTTTAGCGAACTCATCCTGATCTTTCGAAGATAGATGAGATAGTGATAAAACTCGTTGACTGAGCATCAAATAGATCGGCAGCAAATCCGGGTGGTGTTCCTGTAAATATTTTATATGAGCCAATATAGTTTTTCGGTCACCACGCTTTATTGGGCCGGTGAGAGCTCCAGCTGGTCCGTGCTTCAATACTTGATCGATGGCGGATTGCAGCAGTGGATGAAATATATGAAAAAGCTCTTTAGAAGGTAGAGTGCCATCTTTTTGCAATTCATAAATTATTTGAGCCAGCGCCACATAGAAATTTGAATAAAAAACACAGGCGAGATGAAAAGCTTGTTTTTGTTCCTGTTGAATACGAATTAATCGCTCTTTCAGAAAAGAAAATTTTTCTTCGATTTTACTGAGAACGTTGCTTGATCCCTCGATATTAAACCACACTTTGTCCAATAAGCGGTTCTCTCGAGGATCGGTTGAAAATGAATAAATGGGATGGAAACTTCCAATATCTGCTCCAACTTCTTGCAGAGGGGATAACACAAAGGCCGATAAGGCACCAGAACAATGAAGAACCAGTTTATTTCTCCAGGGAATCTCAACACGACTTAAATCCCCGGCCACCTCTGAGAGATGATCGTCTCGAACAGTCAAAAAAATTATATCCGCAGAAGAGAGTTTCTTCAGATCTATCTGCGAATCCAGAAATTTCCAACGTAATTCGGTTTTCAGGAAACTGAGTCTCTCAGGATTTTTTTCGACCACCGAGAGGAGCGGTATTCCTTTCCTGAGGAAGTAAAAAGCCAGCGCGGCACCTGTTCTCCCACCTCCAAGAAAAAAAAGATTTGGCAAGAGTTGAGATGAATTCAATTTATGTCACTCAGTTCAGGCTAAATCGTTGATGAATAAGGACCAACTGTATTTACATATATTCTTGACGATTAATTCGCTTATCTTTCGGAAAATATCGACTATATACTAAATCAGAAAATTCAATGGCGATGCTTGAGTAAGGATTAATGCCCGTTTGATAGAACATTTCGTCTATGGCAGTGGAAGCTTTTTTCCAGGTAGGAAGCTGATTTAAATACCCAATAAATTTTGAATATCGATGTTCGTCTTTCTTGAATATTTTCTTAATAAATTTCTTCCGATTTTTTGAGGAAATCATTTTATTAAGATCTTCCAAATATTTTCCTTTGATCTTTTCAGAGACTACATTCGCTAATTGATCAGCTGCACTGTCTCTGGCAGGAATTTCAGCAGAAACCTGACTCATATCTTCCGCCATGGCTTCTTCGGGAATATATTGTGGCTCTTCCGGAGCAGCAATTTCTGGCTGCACTTCTTCCTCTTCTTCTATTTCCTCTTCTTCCTCTACTTCTGCAACTGGTTCAACGGAAGGAATAGTGGCTTCCGGCGCCACTGAGATTTCTTCAACCGCTACTTCCGGTTTGGCGGTTTCAATATCGGCGACTTCTTCAACCGATACTTCCGGCTCTATAATTTTTGCCGCTTCACGCTTTCTTTCCACCTGTCCAGTGCGCAGTAACACCTCCAGACTGGCGAATGAGAGTTCTTCTTTACCCTGTTTCATTTCGGCTTCAACTAATTGTTTGTAATCGTCCAGATTACGATCTTCAAAGGCTTTCAGAAGAATATCCAGCGGGATGGTATCTGACGGCTCTCGACCCTGGTTTAAAAAATTAATGATCGCTTTTATCGTTTGCAGAGTAGTATTGAATTTATCTTTTGAGAACACCTGGCGATCGATGCCAGATATCAATTCTTCAAAATGATTTTGGGAAATCTCCCGTAAATATTTCAAATTAAAATAGTCGGTGAGGGCATCTTTGTAATAATGGAGTTTATCAAAATATTTTAACATATCATAAACTTCCATGGTGGTAATCACCGGACTATTCTTAAATAAAAACTGACTCAGGGTTTGGTGGGGACGAATAAGGTAATTTGCTTCTAATTTGATGGCGCGTTCCAGCAGTTGGTTAAATTTATTAATATGAAAGGTCGCCGTGTTTTTGAGAATATCAAAAATCTTATCAATTAATATCCGAACCTCCGGGATGTCATAATTAAATCTTTCGTTGGAAGTGAATTTATCACTTTCTTCTCTGAGCCAGATTTCGACTTCTTGATCAAAAAAATGTTTGACGGAATCAGGGATATTGCAGGTCATTAAATAATTCAAAGGAATCTGATTCATCTGGGGAGTTACAACGGCCTGAGTGATCTTGCTGATAATGTTATCGATGACTTTATCTAACATTCTATACCCTCTTCCTAAAATTAAAAATCAAATTAATATTTTCTATAAAGTATTGCAAGCCTAAATTCAGTCAAATTCATCTCCCTTTGTATTGTTCAAAAAATCGTTAAATAAAATAACATCTGACGTTGTTTTAAATGTGATTGATGAATTAAAATGACAGACGAAAAATTAAAGCATTTTCTATCTTTTCATACTATGGATCAGCACGTATTTATAATCTGCTGAAAAATGTATCAATAATATTTTTAAATATTTCATTCACACCCTCACAATTTACCATTTTAAAAAAATTTTCGTGCCAATAGATGAACCAGACTGTCATCCAGTTTAAAATTTTGGGATCTAAACCAATTGTTCATCACACCTTTCAGGATTTCTAAAATTTCTTTTGGTGGAAGGAGTTTATTGGCATCTCAAGCAAGGGAAGTTTCCGATAAAAAAGTGAATTTATTTTAAAAAACATTTGGTATGTAATGTACCTATAAATATATTGTGTTACATTTTATAAAATCATAACACGGATAAACTTATGCGACTAATCACACTATTCTTCACCCTCTGGCTCCTCATCCAGCCAGCACTCTCCCAGACGAATCGCCAATCGCCAGATACTTTGAAAACCTATGACCTCGGTGATTCGATTGTGGTAATTGCCAGTCGATATGAACTCTCTTTTCGGGCTGTCACAAATAGCGTCGATGTAATTACTGAACAAAGAGGACTTGAATTGTCCAATCATTCTGCCCTGCAAGCCGTCGATCTAATGTCGGCAAACAGTTTTGTGCTGGAAAAAAAGGTGGTCGGTTTTGGTGTAGGCTCCAATGGTTCAGGCAATCTCTCGATCCGTGGACTGGGAGGTAGACCCAATACCGGTATAGTGGTGTTAATCAATGGTCGACCAGATTTCATGGGAATATTTGGTCATCCGCTTCCCGATGTGTATGGATTAGAAGGTATTCAACAGGTGGAAGTGATCAAAGGACCATCCTCTACGTTGTTTGGTTCTAATGCAATGGGAGGGGCGGTCAATTTGGTTACGGCAACAGCTACTGATGACCGCCTGAAATTAAATGTAGGGGGCGGAACTTATAACACTTTTTATCAAAATGTGCAATTAAGTCATATCCGAAATAAATTGAAAATCAATAGTTATCTCTCCCACCAGAAAACCGATGGTCACATTGACTCCAGCGGATTTGAAGGCTGGAACATGAATGGAAAGATCGAATATCAAATTTCTCCTCGATGGCAGGCAACGCTTCAGGGCCGTTATGTACCTTTCCAGTTCGATGATCCCTTTATGGGGACTGATCTGGCTCAATTAGGAATTTATGCTAAAATCCGGCGGGGAATGATCGATGCTCTGGTGGAAGGCGGGTACGGTCGGTTAAAAAATTCCTTTCATTTCTACTCCAATCTAGGCCACCATCGTTTCAATGATGGATTTGAATCCCACGACTTTACGTATGGTTTATCATCCTATCAAAATTATACCTATTCAAAAAAATTATTCTTTAGCTTTGGTGCCGATGTTTTGCATTATGGTGGCAAAGCCCGGAATGTGGTTTCTTCCCAGATTCCTCCCAAACCAGATCTTCATACCATCAATACTTTAGGAGTTTATTTCATTGGATTTTATTCTCCTTATACTTTTCTTTCCCTGCAAGCGGGAGGAAGATTTCATTATTCTTCGCTGAATGAAAACAAAACCACACCAACTTTAGGTATATCCGTTATTCCCTTTCACAACCTGAAATTTTTTGGTAACTATAACCAGGGATTCCGCTTACCTACCTTACAGGAATTGTATCTCTTTCCTCCTTCCAATCCCAATTTAAAATTTGAACAGGTTACGGGATATGAAGCTGGAATCTGGTATCAATTCGGTGAGAACTATTTCAAGACCTCCTATTTTCTAAACGACCTCAAAAATCTGATTCAAATCGTCGAAAATCCCAATCCACCACCGAGACAAATTTATCTCAACGGCGAAAAGGCGGAACAAAGTGGTTATGAATTCACCTTATATTTAACCACTGGAAAAACCTGGTCCGCTCAATTTTCTTACAGCTATCTTGACCCTGATATCCTTACCGCTTTCAATCCAGAAAAAATGTTCAAGTACTATTTCGCGTACCATGGTTCATTATTTCACCTGGGGGTATTTGGAAAAATGATTTCAAAATTATATGCCGCAAATTACTCGAAAAGTCCTTTGGAGGATTACCATTTGGTCAATATTTCCGGATCATTCTATTTCAAAAGTCTTGCGTTTGATATTCAATTGCGAAACGTGCTTAACAAACGTTATGAAGTTCTGCCGGAATATGAAGCACCACGTTTTCATATTCTCACTGGAATAACATTCAATTGGTTTTATTCAGGAATATAAAAATAAAATGGATGAAGCCTATATTTACCGTTTTATTCCCCTGGCGGCACTCTTTGCCACACTGGGAGTAGTATTCCCAATTTTCTTTCATCTGGTGGGATTGGGCAGCGCGTTTTTACCCATGTTTATTCCTGTTATGATGGGCGCCACCCTGCTTCCACCATCCATGGCAGTCACCGTTGCGATAATTACTCCGCTGGTGTCTTTTATTCTGACAGGTATGCCACCAGTTTATCCTCCCATGCTATTTATTATAATTGTGGAATTGATTGTTGTCAGTTTGATATGCTCAGTGCTTTATGGAAAGAAAAAACTCTCCATCGGTTGGACATTACTGATCGCGCTGGCCATTGATCGCCTGTTATTATTCGGGATGATTCAGTTGATCACCAAACAACTGGGATTCTCCGAAAAATTATTTTCCCTGGGAGTCATTTTCTATGGCATTCCCGGGATGGTATTGATTTTAATTATTATTCCCTTATCTTTGAAATTTTTAAGATCTAAATATCCCCAAATTGTTCAATCTAATGGCAGGCAGTGAAGTAAAATGAAGGGTTATAGAGAGCGACAGAAATTCTTTAATCAGCACGCCGCCACCTGGGATGCGGAAAGTACTGAAGAAAATACACAAGCTCTACAAAAAATCTTCAGGCAATTGCATCTTCACCTTAAAGGATGGGTGCTTGATGTGGGTTGCGGAACGGGCATACTGGCCCCCATCTTATTGAATTTTCTAGACGCTCAGGGGAAAATCGTTGAATTTGATTTTTCATTGGAAATGTTAAAACAAAACAGAAACAATTTTTCCTCTCAAAAGGCGCAGATTCTACAATTAAATGGCGATGCGCACTTTTTGCCTTTCACTTCTCAGAAATTCAATTTTTTGGCATGTTTTGCCGTGCTTCCTCATTTATCCTGGCCACATTTAGCTTACAGGGAATGGCATCGAGTGTTACAGCCGGATGGGAAGCTGCTCATTTTACATTTGATGAGCAGTGAGCGTTTAAATCAGTTTCATTCTCAAGCTGGACAAGCAATTCAATCAGACCATCTCCCGCCAGTGGAAGTAGTATCCTCACAGTTGCAATCCGAAGGCTTTCAGATCAACAAAGCTCTGGAAAAAGAAAACTTATATTTAATCCTGGCCCGCAAACTATAAACCAATTATCTATTTATTCATCGTGCTGATTATTTCCATCCGATTTTTCAGTAAAGTAATTCCTTTTTCATATTTACCATCGATTTTATTTTGAATTTCGCTTCTGTTATGTTTAATTAAGCCCTTCAAAAAAGGTTAATTAATAATGGGTGTAAATCGCAGTCAAATTGTCGCTATTATCGGAGGAGGGGTTGCCGGCTCAGAAGCGGCTGCTCAATTGGTAAAGCGAGGAGTAGAGGTTTTAATCTTTGAACAGAATGCGCTTCCCTATGGAAAGATCGAGGAGGGATTACCGAAATGGCACATCAAGCTGAGGAACCAGGAGGAGCAAAAAATCGATGAAAAGCTCGATCATCCCGACATCCATTATGTACCATGTACTCGATTTGGAAAAGATATCTCCTTAAAAGACTTACAGCAATGGGGAGTAAGTGCTATTTTATTAGCCTTTGGTGCCTGGCGAGACCGGAGACTACCAATTAAAGATATCGATAATTATATTGGCAAGGGTTTATATTATCAAAACCAGTTGGTGTCCTGGTTCAATCACCAGCATGAAGATCGATGGTCAGGAATGTCCTGCAAAATTGAGGACGATGCCATCATCATTGGTGGCGGATTAGCCTCTCTGGATGTGGTAAAAATTGTTATGATAGAACTACTGTTATCTTCCCTCCAAAAGCTCGGTATTCAGCAAGATCTTTTCACTCTGGAAAAGGAAGGAATACCTGCTGTTTTGAGGAGACACAAATTGAGTTTAAAAAAATTAGGAATTAAAGGATGCACACTTTATTACCGGCGCAGAATTGAAGATATGCCCATAACACCGCTCCCAACAAAAATATCGAAGCTGCAGAAAGAAAAAATATACTCATTGAGAAAACGCATTCTGGCCAATCTCCAGCGCCACTATTGTTTTCGGGTTGTAGAAAACCATTTTCCAGTTGATAAATTAGTTCAGGACGATCGGTTAATCGGTTTGGTATTTCAGGAACGGGGGGCTTCAGGAAAATTGAGAAAAGTATATTCTCCATTGATTATTTCTTCCATCGGAAGCGTTCCTGAAAAATATTCTGAAATCCCCTTTGAAAATGACCTGCTTGCATTAGAGGAACCCCTCTTCGTAAAAGTGAAAGGCTTAGAGAATGTCTTTGCCATTGGTAATGCGGTAACTGGCAAAGGAAATATTCGTGAGTCCTTAACTCACAGCCGGACAACCACCCAACACCTGCTGGAAAATTTTCTTCAGTGGCAACGTAACCATTTTAGAGAGCTGGTAAAAGTCCAAGAATTACAAACCGTAACAACGATAAAAGAAATTGATCACCATTTAAAAACGAGGACTGGTCTTACTCCAAAGAAAATAAATACCATTTTCCAGAAGGTACAGCAACTGCAACTCAAAGTTGGTTATACTGGTAGGTATCGGGATTGGATTGCCAGACACCTTCCCATTCGGTTGGAAAATTTGGGGTAAAGTCTATCCAGTAAAGGTTTTTATTTTAATCTTTTTACCGACGACCCTTTTTGCCCTTTTTTAGCTTTAATCCAAATCGGGCATAATTTTTTTCAATATAATGTTTCCACTTTTCCGGTACTTCATCATCAGGAAAAATGGCATCCACTGGACATTCGGGCTGGCAGGCACCGCAATCGATACATTCTTCCGGGTGGATATACAGTTGTTCATTCATCTGTTTTATCTTGGTTTTATCTTTTCGATTCAAAGTTAAGCCGGGTGGTGGATATATGCAATCTACCGGACAAACATCCACACAAGCGGTATTACAAACGCCCTCACAGGGTTGAGTAATGATATATGGCATGGGAAGCTCCTTTGGTCCCTCATTCAGATTCACTTACTTGAATTAAAGAAAAAATAATTTTTATTCTTCTATTCCCAGTTCCTTTTCCATGTAATCTGAAAAATTTATTCTCGACAGATTTTCTAAGGCCTCTCTGGCAGCCTGGCTGATCTGTTTATTATCGGAATGGCTGAATTTCTGCAAAATTTCAATAAGGTTTTCCGTTTTATTAATATTAGCCAATGTTAACAGCGCGTAGGAAACAACATCGGGATCATCAGAAGGCAAAAGACTCTCTATTCTTTTAGCCAGAAGGCTGGAATTTGAGGAATAACTGGAACTAATGGCTTCCATCAGCAGGGACTTCGGAATTGTCTTATCTATAAATTGGTAAAGTTCTTTAATCCAGAACTGGGGATACTTCCCCATGGCATGCAGGGCCACCAGTTGAGATGACACTTCTTTCATATTAAGAAAATCACGGATAATTTCCTGAACTGGCAGGAGGAAACCAAGATGGCTAAGGGAAAGCAGTCCCGCTTCTCTAATCTGCCGACTCTCAGAGTCATCCTCCACAATGGAAAGCAATAGATTTTTTACTCGCAGATAATCTTCCTGCAGGGATTCCAGTTGAAGTTCATCCCATTCCTCAAAAAATTCAAGATCGGTATTTGCTCCGATATTATCTTCAAAACTACGCATCACACCTTCATTAATCACTTCCCCCAGGGATTGAATACTGGCTTTGCGAATCGGCTCCTCCTCACCGCTCTGGGCC
The DNA here is from genome assembly GCA_964394475.1 of uncultured Caldithrix sp. Taxonomy (GTDB): domain Bacteria; phylum Calditrichota; class Calditrichia; order RBG-13-44-9; family RBG-13-44-9; genus RQOF01. The sequence continues at coordinate 18,546 of CAYMXZ010000005.1, forward strand.
ATTTCTATTAATAAATCCAGAATTGAGGGTTCAAAGACGCAGCCACTGGCCGCCAGAGCGGCACCACCCCGTATGCGATTATCCGTTGACTGTAATTGCTGACGAATGAACTCCACTTCTTCTGCCGAATATTCATCCTTCTCCCTGATCTCGGCTAATTTTTGCAGAATATCTTTCCAATCGTCATTGAACTGCTCTTCAATCATTACCATTAATCCCCCTGCTACTCTTTTTCAAAACCCATCGACTGTGAATTGATCCTCCTGATATCAAAAAAACCTTTGTCTTTTTCGGCTCATATTTTTTAAAAATTTAATTGAAACCTGCACCAAATAAAAATATCTTTTACTGAATCATAAACATATTTAAAATATAGCCATTTACCGTGATACGAAAAAGAACTGGAATCTTATTTTTTATAAGAGAAGGGAACCAAGTTGGGGGAAGGCACTATAATTAAGTGATCTAAAATATAAAGAAGTAAGTAAACAATAGCCTATGGAAGATATAAAAGTTCTTGACGAACGCGAGAAATTGGTGCTTTACCTGATTATTAAGAATTTTATCTTAACCGCTAATCCAATTTCTTCAAATTTACTTGCCAAACAGCATCATTTGCCGTTCAGCCCGGCTACTATTCGCAAAATTATGGGCGATCTGGAGGAAAAGGGTTATATTTATCAACCTCATCCCTCTTCAGGCCGAATTCCCACGACCAGCGGGTATCGGATTTTTGTAGACCAAATGATGAAGAAAAGTCGGTTATCCCAGGAAGAAAAAGAAAAAATTCGAACAGTGGTTACCACCAGTGCTGGCGATTACGACCACATTTTGCGGGAATCATCGCGGATTTTATCCCAATTATCCCGACAACTCAGTATTCTCGTTTCTCCGCAACTGGATGAAGGCATTTTTCACCGTATGGAAATTAGCCGTATGGGAAGCGAACGGTTATTACTGGTTATTTCTATCAAAAGCGGCATCATCAAAACGATTATGGTGGAAACCAAATCGGATATCTCCAACCAGCAATTGGAAATGCTGAAGCTGGTGTTAAATGAAAGGTTATCTGGTTTAAAGATAAAAGAAATCCGGGCCAACTTCAGAGAAATCGTCAGTGATCTTGAACAGGACAAACTGGGTTTAATTCATCTGTTCATTGAATCGGCCGACCGGATTTTTGATTTTTCCGAGAATAGTGACATCTTTGTCAGTGGAACGGCGAATTTTATGCGTCATCCCGAGTTTACGGATTATCAGCAATTATCCAGCGTTGTTGAAATTTTAGAGAATAAAAATGTCATCATTCATTTATTAGACCCAAATGAAGCTGTATCGGATTTAAATGTCCTGATTGGCGAAGAAATTAACGAAATCAAGATGAAGAATTGCAGTATTATTGCAGCTCGTTATAAAATTGGCCAGGTTCAGGGAACTCTGGCGGTAATTGGTCCTACCCGAATGGACTATCCTCATCTTATTCCATTGGTCGAATATACTGCCAAAACACTTTCTGGATCGTCAGAGTTAAATTTATAAGCTGAATTTCTTAAGCAGGGTGAGCATTAATTAACAAGCTTAAGAAGCCGACTATATAGAGCGGGAATAAACCAGATCAAGGCTGCAGGGAACGAAAAGGAAAATTATGACAAAGAAGAAAGATTATTACCAGGTCTTAGGAGTTGACCGCACCGCCACCGAAGATGAAATAAAATCTGCCTATAGAAAACTGGCCATGAAATATCATCCGGACCGAAACCAGGGTGACAAAGAGGCTGAAGAAAAATTTAAAGAAATAGCCGAAGCCTATGAAGTGTTAAGCGATAAGAATAAACGATCCATGTATGATCAGTACGGCCATGAAGGTTTACGGGGAGGATTCCCCGGTGGAGGGTTTCATGATCCATTTGACATTTTTCGTGAAGTGTTTGGTTCAGGTTTTGGCAGTATTTTTAACGACTTCTTTGGAGAACGCTCAGAGTCCAGAGGACGAAGAAGCCAACAACGGGGAAGCGATCTTCAGATACGTTTAAAACTTACCTTAGAGGAAATTGCTTCCGGGGTAACCAAACAACTCAAAATAAAAAAATTAGTTACCTGTGAAAGCTGCCGGGGAAGCGGATCAAAAGAAGGCAGTAAACCGAGTACCTGTCCCCAGTGCCAGGGTAAGGGTGAAGTGCGGGAAATCTCGCAATCATTCTTTGGGCGGTTTGTTAATATCAGCACCTGTCCGCGTTGCGGGGGAAGTGGAACAGTAATTTCCGATCCCTGTTCAACCTGTCGAGGGGAAGGCCTGGTGCATGGTGAAGAAATCATTGAAGTCAATATACCAGCGGGTGTGGCCGAAGGAAATTATTTAACAGTTCGCGGAAAGGGAAACGCGGCACCTCGTGCGGGTGTGGCAGGTGACCTTATAGTAGTGATCGAGGAACAACCCCATGAATTTTTCACCAGAAATGGAAATGATATCATCTTTAATTTACCTTTGAGCTTTCCAGAAATGGCTCTGGGAACCGATTTAGAAATACCCACCCTCGAACTCGAAGAAGTTAATAAAGAGAAACACCATAAAATGGTTAAAATAAGCATTCCTCCTGGTACTCAGAATGAGAAAGTATTTCGCCTGAGAGGTAAGGGGTTACCAGAGCTTAACGGATACCGCCGCGGCGATCTATTAGTGCAGGTTAAAGTGTGGATACCGACCAAATTAAATAGTCGCGAGAAAGAAATCTTGGAAGAATTGTCTCATTCTGAAAATCTTCATCCGCCGCGTAAGAAGGGATTTTTTAGCAAGATGAAGGAAGCATTGAATATGTAAAGTGTGAAGATAGATTTAATTTTTAAATAAATAATATCTGGATATTACTCCATCACTGCTTCACAAATAGACAAACGATTATTCTATTTCATTCCCCCTGCGATCTATATTCATTTTTATTCCAGGTATTGGGGCAATTGTTCATTCAGACGGGATTTTAATCACAACGGATTCATCAGTGGTACAAAAAATAATCATCTAAGAATAAAATCATTTTTATGAATATATCTAAAGAGAAAACAAAGGAATACATCGTCGATGGTATGGATTGTGCCGATTGTGCCCTGACAATCGAAAAGAAACTCTCCAAACTTCTGGGAATAAAGCAGGTCCGGGTTAATTTTCTATCTTCCCGTTTATGGATGGAATTGGACCAGGATGGACCTGACGAATCTGAAATTTTTAAAACAGTTGCTGATGCCGGATACCGCTTGCGATCCCTAACTCCTGAACGTTGCGACATCTTCAAAATTGAAAATCTGGTGCCAACGGAAACTGTATCCCAAATAAGGCAAAATCTGGAAGAAATATCAGATGTTCACAAGGTTGAATTGAATATTCCAGAGAAAAAGATAATCATCACCCATCGATCATCTCCGCAAAAAATCTTAAATATCCTTTCCACAAAAGGAATCTCAGCGAAGATAACACCCTCTCAGAAGGTTCTCGCCTCTCATCAATCACGAGAGAATAAAAAGATAGTTGGACTTACAATAATTTCGGGTATTCTGGCTTTTGGAGGGTTAGTGGGGGAGCAATTCCACCTGCCGTCTTATCTCACCACTATTGTATTTGCTCTGGCGATTTTATCCGGAGGCCATCGCATTGCTCTTAGAGGCATGAAGGAGGCCAAACAACTAACTCTGGGAATGAATTTTCTGATGAGTATTGCGGTTATAGGCGCCATGATACTCGGCGAGTGGTCAGAAGCAGCAATGGTGATATTCCTGTTTTCTCTGGCTCATCTTTTAGAGTCCTATTCCGTTCAACGCGCCCGACAATCTATTAAATCCCTCATGAAATTGACGCCGCCGACTGCCCTGGTAAAAACTCAGGAGGGAGTGGTAGACAAACCTGTTGAACAGGTGAACATTGGTGATATCCTATTGATTAAACCAGGAAATCGAATCCCTTTAGATGGGAAAGTAATCGCCGGAGCTTCACTGGTGGATCAGGCACCTATTACGGGTGAGAGTTTACCGGTGTCAAAATCCGAGGGGGATGAAGTCTATGCCGGAAGTTTAAATCAACAAGGAGTATTGGAAATAAGGGTTGACCGGCCCTACCAGGATTCTACGATAGCAAAGATTATTCATCTGGTGGAAGATGCCCAGGCCCAGCGTGCTCCCATCCAGCAATTTGTTGAAAAATTCGCCCGCTATTATACTCCGGCGGTAGTGGTTATGGCTTTTGGTTTCGCCATCATTCCACCTCTTTTCTTCGCAGGTTCGTTCACCGAATGGTTTTATCGAGCTCTGGTATTACTGGTCATCTCCTGTCCCTGTGCACTGGTGATTTCAACCCCTGTTACCCTGGTGAGTGCGTTGACCAATGCCACCCGTCATAGTATTTTGATCAAGGGAGGAACGTACCTGGAAAATTTTCATCGGATCAAAGTTCTAGCGATTGACAAAACCGGTACATTGACATATGGACGTCCCGCTGTTCAAACAGTAATTGCTCTGAATAACTACTCAGCCGCGGAGATTTTGCGGATTGCGGCATCCATCGAGACAAATTCAGAGCATTCTATTGCCCAAGCGATTGTGACCTATGCCCGTCAGCAGGAAATTGAACCGGTAGAAGTACACAATTTTCAGGCCATTCATGGACGCGGAGCCCGGGCCGATATAGGAGGTACCACTTTTTATATTGGAAATCACAAATTATTTGAGGAAAATGGATGGTGCCAGGAGAAGGTGCACGAACACATCAGCCACATCGAAAATCAACGCCACACGGCGGTGCTGGTGGGTAATACCTCACAATTAATAGGTGTGATTGCGTTAGCTGATGAAGTAAGAGAAAATGCTGCATCAGCTATTCAACAACTGAAAAAAAGCGGTATCGAAAAAATTGTTATACTGACCGGTGATAATGAAGTGACGGCGCAATCTATCTGCCAAAAGCTGGGCATCGATGAATTTTATGCCGAACTCTTACCTGCCGATAAAGTGACTACCATCAAGCAGCTTAAAGCGCGAGGAGGGTCCATCGCCATGGTCGGCGATGGAATTAATGATGCGCCGGCTCTGGCCACCGCTTCTATCGGAATCTCCATGGGTGCTTCCGGCAGTGATACGGCCATCGAAACAGCCGACATTGTCTTGATGAAAGACGATTTGAATAAAATCGCTTTTCTTAGATCTTTAAGCAAAAAAACGCTTAAAATTATTTATCAAAATATTTTTATTTCTTTATTTTTAAAATTTGCCTTCTTTGTTCTGGCAGTTCCGGGAATAGCAACTTTATGGATGGCGGTCTTTGCTGATATGGGAGCGAGTTTGATTGTGATTTTTAACGGGTTACGACTTTTAAAGTTTCAAGATCGCTAATTTTAATTCGATTTCAGACCCTGCTTTTTTTTTGTCTTTATATTTTTTTCTTTACCTTTCATTTTCGGCGTAAATCATTCTACATTATGCTAATTTTTTAAATAATTGTTTTTGGTGGTAAACATCAATTTCTTGCAGAAAATGGAATTTCTCCAAATATTAATAATTGCTTTAGGATTGGCGATGGATGCTTTTGCGGTTTCCATTGCTGCTGGTACGTCACGGAGTGTTACGGGAGAAAGAGCCGCTTTGCGGCTTTCCTTGCATTTTGGATTATTTCAATTTTTCATGCCATTGATTGGATGGTCGCTGGGAATCAATATCGCTCCTCTGATTGCCGCTGGAGATCATTGGGTAGCGTTTGTATTATTAGCTATTGTGGGTGGTAGAATGATCAAAGCCAGTCTGGATAAACAACCGCGGAGTTTTAAAACCGATCCCAGCAAAGGAATGCTACTTTTTGTGCTATCAGTAGCTACCAGTATTGATGCCTTAGCGGTGGGTTTGAGTCTGGCCATGCTGAAAATAAAAATTCTATTCCCCAGTCTGTTGATTGGCACTATCACTGCTCTTTTATCATACATCGGCATTCAAATGGGTAAACGTCTGGGACTAAAATTTGGTAGAAGGATGGAATTATTAGGGGGTTTTCTACTCATTGGGATTGGGGTAAAAATTTTAATCGCCCATCTTTCCTGAAGTATGAGAGATTTGAATATCGTGAAAAAAACCTTTATCCATTTTATCAAAAATAGCTGATGTAAATCTACCGATTTATTGTATGAAACTATTTTACCGACCAGATTTTGACCAAAATTGTACATGTCTTTTTTTAGAGACCTTTTTAGAGACCCATTGTTCAGGAGGTTACAATGAATTTCAAAATCCTTAGTTTACTTGTATACGTATTTTCTCTCTTGATTTTTTCTTTTCAGTCTAACTGCCATTCAGCAGTTGATCCTGATCCCACCCGTTACCAATCGGAGATTGATCAATATCAGGAATGGGATCAGAAAAACAGTCCCCCGGAAAAAGCAATTCTTTTCGTCGGCAGTTCCAGTATCCGGCTATGGTTAACCCGACAGGCTTTCCCTGAATTTCCAGTGATGAATCGCGGATTTGGCGGCGCTCATATTTCAGATGTCCTCTATTACTATCAGCAGATAATAGCGCCTTATCATCCCTCGGTTATTGTTTTTTACTGCGGTGATAATGATATCGCCGACGGGAAAACAGTGGAACAGGTTTTCGAGGATTACCTGGAATTGGTCAAACGAATTTTAGATGATAAGCCCCTGGTAAAATTTATTTATCTTCCGATCAAACCAAGTCCGAGTCGTTTTTCCCACTGGACAGAGATGAATCGATTGAATGCAATGATCAAAGATTTTAATGATAAGAATCCCCGTTTATTTTATGTGGATGTGGCAACGGTATTGCTAAATACCAAAGCCGAACCAGACAGTGCCTTCTTTATGTCTGATTTATTGCACTTAAATGAAAAAGGATATGAAACCTGGAACAAAGTACTTGCTCCTCAATTGAGAAAAATATATTTTGAGCAGAAATGATTTTAGAAAAAATCTTTTAACTTTAGCATTCACACACGATGTTAATATTATTTGTATGATCTCTTTCGTTGTTATAGACAGTACGTGATAATTCTATCGGATGAAGAAACGTTTTAATATTTGTTTAATCCTGTCTGCACCAGGCCGTTTAATTTTGCTTTGCTTCTTTTGGCAGTAAGGGCTCGTAAAGCACAAACCAGAATAGGAATGGCAGACGCCAATGGAAAACGTGTAATGAGTACCTATTTTTAAAAAATATTGACATGCAGGGACTTCAAACAGATTTTTTAGAACGTGAGCAATAACCATAAACAATTCAATGTAAAAGGAATCAATTATGAGTTACAGTTTTAGTAAAAAAGTGGATTTATCTTACGAACAGGCTATTGAAAAAACAAGAGAGGAACTCACAAAAGAGGGTTTCGGGGTTTTAACAGAAATTGATGTGAGAGATGTTTTAAAGAAGAAGTTAAATGTTGAATTTAAAAAATATAAAATTTTAGGAGCCTGCAACCCGCCATTCGCCTATCAGGCATTGCAGAGTGAAGAACAAATCGGTTTAATGCTACCCTGTAACCTGATTGTATATGAAGACGATCAGGGCTCGACTACGGTGGCCGCTATCGATCCAGTCGCTTCCATGCACGCCATTCATAATCCTGACCTCATCAAAATAGCCGGTAAGGTGCAGCAAAAATTAAAAAAAGTTATCGAACAGATTTAACAAACTTCTGTAAAAAAACAAAATATATCCTTAAAAATCTAACAGAAATCTGTTCTCACCTCTTGACTTTTTAAAAAATAACTTTAAATTAAACACCATCCATAAAATTTCTTTTCGATGGTGATCATGTATTTTACCAGGGCACAAATGCAGGCTTTGAAATTTATGATTATTGTTCTGGCCTGCTCAGTAATCTACCAATATGCCAGGTATTATTTCTTTCTTGATAACGAAGACTATTTTACGGAATTTGACCGCCTCTTCATTCAGAAAAGAGATAGCTTGTTGGCTATGGCGAATTTGGACTCCTCTACTGCCCGTGTGAAAGAAAATGAACAATCCACTGTTCAACTAATTTATCGAAAATTTCCCGTGAATATCAACTCTGCGTCAGAGAAAGAATTGCAGAACCTGCCACGAATTGGACCAGCCATGGCGGCGAGAATCATCTCATATCGGGAAACTCATGGTCCTTTCCAAAAAAAGGAAGATTTAATGAAAGTGAAAGGAATCGGTAAAAAAACCTTTGAGAAGTTAAAAGATTTGATCACTTTGAACTGAAAAGGGAAGACTATACCTGCAGATCGTATATCTGTCCGGCTTTTATAATTGTGACCCGATAACCCTTTTCCTCTAAAAATTTTTTGAGCTGAAGCTGGGCATTTTCCTCACCATGCACCAGAAAAATATGTTTTAATTTTTTATAATTCAGATGAGAGATGTATTCCAGAATTTCACTATAGTCAGCATGGGCGCTAAATGCATTCATTACTTTCACTTCAGCTCTTAACTTATACACATCGCCAAATATTTTTACTTCTGGCCGTTGTTCTTGAATTTTCCGGCCCAGAGTTTCTTCGGCCATATAGCCAACAATGAGAATCGTATTCCTCGGATCTTCAATATTATGGATGAGATGATGCAGAATACGACCGGCTTCACACATGCCAGAAGAAGAGATAATAAGAGCCGGTTCTTTTAAACTATTCAATTTTTTGCTTTCTTCTTCACTGGTGATAAAACGCAGCTCATTAAAACCAAATGGATTTTTATGATGAACTAAAAAGGCTTCACGGGTCTCATCATCATAACATTCCTGATGGACCCGAAAAATACCGGTAGCATTGGTGGCCATTGGACTATCCACAAATATTGGAATTTTAGGAATCCTTTTATCATCAGCCAGCAAATGGAGGTAATAGACCAATTCCTGTGTACGCTCCACGGCAAAAGCCGGTACAATAATTTTCCCTCCCCGCTGTACCGTTCGATTAATCACCTCGGCCAACTGCTCCATGACCGTTTCAAGAGGGTCGTGCAGGCGGTCTCCATAGGTGCTTTCCATAATTAAATAATCCACATCAGGGATAATTTCCGGATCCCGCAGTATCGGCAGATTTTTCCGTCCCAGATCACCACTAAAACCCACTGTCATTTTCTGCCCATCATGCTGGATATCCATCACGGTTAGCGCCGCTCCTAAAATATGGCCGGCATCGTAGAAAGTGCCCTGCATTCCATCGGCAACCAAAAAGGGTCGGTGATAGGAGACTGTTATAAAATGGTCCAGGCTCCGAATCACATCATCTTCCCGATAAAGAGGTTCTTTATCAAACAGTCCTCCAGATTTTCTCGCTTTTTTTCTCAGAAATTCAATGTCTTTCGCCTGAATGTGGGCAGAATCCATCAGGATCAAACTGCTGAGATCCCGAGTGGCGGGAGTTGAATAAATATTTCCTTCATAACCAGATAATGGTAAAAGTGGAATTAAACCGCAGTGATCATAATGCGCATGGGTCAGGATAACAGCAGAAACTTCCCGGGAATCAAATGGCCAATTTCTGTTCTTATGATCTGCTACGTCACGTTTACCCTGGAAGGCACCGCAATCAACCATGATCATTTTATCTCTGAATTCAAGAAAATGTTTTGAACCAGTTACTTCCTGCGCGGCTCCCCACGAATACAATTTGACCTGCATGATCATCTCCTTCACCAGTTAATCTTTACTGCCTTGCCAGGTATTAGATAGAAAGAATTATTCTTTCCATTCGTACGTTCTATTCCTTATTAAAAAAATTTTTTTCTAATTTTTTTCCAGAGACCGCTTCCCAACATTTTATCGGCATTTAACAATATGGTTTTCACCAGGATTAAAACATTTCTATCACCGGCCCAATTGCGCAGGACAACCTGCGGATTGACTTCATTGATCAGGTCATTTAATAGATAAGCCGTCAAAGCAATATCATCCAGGTAACCGAATGGTCCAATTAAACCTTCTGGAATAAAATCAATCGGTGAGATAAAATAAGCAATAATTGCGGCTACTTTCATTTTTTTAGAAGATGGAACTTCCGGATCAATCATCAATTTGCAGAGCAGGTGGAAGAGATCGGGTGCGAGTAAAATATATTCTGTCCAGCGGTTCTCGCGGTTGCTTTTGGTACGAATCCATTCATTCACCCGGATTCGTATTTTTTGATAAAAATCCTGCTGCTTCTGATCCATTTGAATTATCAGAATAATAAAATCATTTTGAAAATAAGATTAGATATTGTAAAATTGCAAATGTTTTGATTCTTATTTTCGGCGGAGTGGGTAGTGAATAAATTGTTTTCCCATAAATTGAATGCTGTTTTAGATAATTGTAGATGTGTATTATTGAGAATAATATTCTGTTATGTTTATTGATTACGCAAAAATTTATGTAAAGGCCGGACAAGGGGGAAGCGGAGCCTGCAGTTTTCGGCGGGAAAAGTATGTCCCGAAAGGTGGTCCCAACGGCGGAGATGGGGGGCGAGGAGGCAGTGTGATTTTGGTAGTCGATCCTCATCTCCACACCTTAATAGATTTCAGGTATCAACAGCACTATATCGCCAGGCATGGTCAGCATGGAATGGGGAAAAATCGGCAAGGGCGGGATGCGGAAGATATCCTGGTAAGGGTTCCAGCAGGCACGGTAATTAAAGATGCAAGGACTCAGGAAATTTTAGCCGATCTGGTGAAGGCGGGTGATCAATTTGTGGCAGCCCGGGGAGGCAGAGGAGGTCGTGGAAATGCTCGGTTTGCCACACCCACTCACCAGGCTCCCCGAGAATGGGAGGTAGGGGAACCGGGAGAAGAACGAGAGCTAATCCTAGAACTAAAATTACTGGCCGATATCGGTTTAGTGGGTCAACCAAACGCCGGAAAATCTACCCTGTTGTCTAAAGTGTCCGAAGCACGCCCTAAAATTGCCGACTATCCTTTCACCACTTTACAGCCCCATCTGGGTATTGTTCGTCTGGGTGAATATAAGAGTTTTGTAATGGCCGATATTCCTGGACTCATTGAAGGAGCGCACCAGGGAAAAGGTCTGGGCACCCAATTTTTGCGGCACATCGAGAGAACCCGAATGATCTGTTATCTCATCGACCCCACCATGGGGGAAGTAAAAGACACTTATTCGGTATTACATCATGAATTGAATTCCTATAGTGAAGAATTGACAAAAAAACCGGCTCTTATTGTATTGACGAAAAAAGATTTATGGGAAGAAGATTATACAGCTCCGGCTAAAAAAATTCTTCCTTATCCTGTTCTGACTATTTCTGCCCTAACCGGCGACGGTCTGGAAGAATTAAAATGGAAGATCTGGGAACAACTGGAAAAAATTGATCAATCGATAACCTGAGCATATAATTCAACTAAAAATGACAATGAAAGCACCCGCCTTAAATGACATTTTATATTTGTTGACCATTCCTAACATCGGACCGGCCAGAATAAGAAAACTACTTGGTGCTTTTGAATCCGTCGAACAACTCCTGAAAGCTCCTGTACAAAGTTTGACCCGGATCGAGGGAATAGATTTAAAACTGGCGGAGTACATCAAAAAAGGTGGGGACCAGGACCTCGTCCACCAACAAATAGCACTAATAAAAAAGAATAATATCGAGTATGTTACCATCTGGGATAATGAATATCCCTCCTTGCTCAAACAGATTCCCGAGGCTCCTATCATTCTTTTCTATCGCGGTCGATTCAAGGAACAACATCAGCCAGCAATTGCCATTGTGGGAACCCGGACTCCTTCTCACTATGGCAAGGTGGTGGTTAGTGATCTGGTGCGGGAGCTGGTGGTTAATAATATTACTATTGTGAGTGGACTGGCGCGAGGTATCGATTCCATCGCTCATCAGGTGGCAATTCAGAACGGGGGCGAAACTCTGGCGGTACTGGGATGTGGCATCGATCAATGCTATCCGCCGGAAAATCGTGAATTGTTTCAGAAAATTCCCCGGCACGGAGCGGTAATCTCAGAATATTTTTTAGGAACCGGTCCCGATGCGGTGAATTTTCCCAAACGCAATCGGATCATCAGCGGACTGTCTTTGGGAACAGTGGTGATCGAAGCCGGAGAACGCAGTGGAGCCCTTATCACCGCCTATTATGCGCTGAATCAGAACCGGGAAGTTTTTGCTGTTCCGGGCAACATCAATAATCCAAAGAGCTATGGTTGTAACTCTCTCATTCAACAGGGGGCCAAACTTGTACAACGCGTGGAAGACATTCTGGAAGAAATAGGAGAAATAAAGAGCGCCTCCCCTCCAGCGCCCAGAGCCATTCCAAATAATCTTCAACCACTGGAGAGAAAAATATTGGAAAATCTAAATAGTGATCCCAAACATATCGATCATCTGGTTCTGGAATTGAAAGAATCGCCCTCCGCTATTCTGGCTGGATTATTGACACTGGAATTATTGGGTTTAGTGCAACAGCTTGCTGGAAAAACGTTTGTTCGCCTGTAATCTTTTTTAAATAATTACGTCACGAATATAAAAAGCGACCAGGCGGAAAAAAATTCTTAGAAGAACTATAAATAATGAAATTCCAAAAAACAATTTATGATATAAAGGAGTGCATATGCCTGCCCAGTTAAAAAATTACCGGGTGATTGTCACTGGCGGAACCGGTGAATTAGGAATGAGTATCGTTTCAGAATATTTAAAAAATGGGGCTATCGTATTCACAAATTATCGAAGTCCGGAAAAGTGGAAAATGCTGAAAGATTCTATCCCGGAGACCGAGCAGCTGGTTGGAATAAGGGCTGACCTTACACAAGAGAAGGAAGTTGAACACTTTTTTCAAGAATATCAAAAAAAATATAAAAGATTGGATGTGTTTGTTCACACCATTGGAGGTTTCTGGATGGGGGGAGAAATTGCAGAGACTCCACCGGTAAAATGGAACCTCATGCAAACTGTAAATTTAACCAGCACTTTTCTATGCACTCGCCGCGCCTTTCAAATCATGAAGGCACAGTGCAGCGGAAAAATTTTTACAATTTGTGCCCAGGTTATTGAAACTTTTCCGGCAGGAATGGGTGCGTACACGGTGAGTAAAGCCGGAGTGATGGCCCTGAGCCGAACACTGGCTAATGAGGGGAAAGCATATAACATTCAGGTTAATGCTCTTCTGCCCAGCATCATCGATACCGCTGAAAACCGCAAAGCCATGCCAAACGCCGACCCTTCACAATGGGTGACTCCCAAAGAGATAGCCCAGCTGCTAATTCAGCTTTCCAGGCCGGAGAGCAAAGCGTTATCCCATAGCCTGTTAAAAGTAACTGGAAAACTGTAGACGAAAGTTTTTTATGACCTATCGCGCCTCGGTTGAATTAGATAATTTGATGGACAAGCTCCTGGGCAAGGAGAAAGATGATTTTTATAATTGCATTGATAATCCTCTTCCCCACACGATTCGCTTCAATACCCTGAAAGGAGAAATTCAGCAGCTAAAGGAGTTTCTGGAAGAACAAAGATTCCGGGTGGAGAATTTCCCTGGCTTTCAGGACATTTTTCGTTTGCTTTACCAACCTTATCCCATCGGAAAAAGTCTTTCCCATTTCTTAGGTCATTTTTATGTACAAGATATTGCCTCCATGCTTCCCCCTCGCATCCTTAATCCTCAACCTGGTGAAATTGTTTTAGATCTCTCGGCAGCCCCCGGTTCTAAGACCACCCAATTAGCAGTAATGATGAAGAATCAGGGAATGATTTTGGCCAACGATATTGTTTCCAAAAGATTGCGAGCGCTGATAAATAATTTGCATCGCATGGGAGTGATTAATACCGCCGTCACCAAGAGTTTTGGGGAAAGCATCGGAAATCTTTATTTTGAAACTTTTGATAAGATTTTACTCGATCCAGCCTGTTCTGGATTAGGCACCCTGCATAAAACACCAGAAGTGTTGAGCTGGTGGACACCACACCATTGCCTTCGTCTGGCGGCCAATCAAAAAAGTTTGATATCCAGTGCCATAAAAGCCCTGAAACCAGGCGGCATACTGGTCTATTCGACCTGTACGCTTACTCCAGACGAAAATGAAGAGGTTATTCACTTCGCCAGAGAGAAATTTCCAATAGAGATTCTTGCCTTCGATTTATCCCCGTTAAAGAGTCGTCCGGCTTTAACAAAATTTAATGGAAAGACCTTTCACCCTGAACTTCAGAATTGCCATCGGCTCTATCCCTTTGAAAATGAAACCGAAGGATTTTTCATCGCCAGGCTGAGAAAAACAGATAGGTTACCCAAACCGTTTCTAAAGAAAGAGGAATCTATCTATCACATACCTATCATTTCGCATAAAACCTCGCCGGTAAAAAAGTATCTGGATTATTTTGCAGATCATTTTGCCATCCCGCGAACTGAATTCTCCCGCTATGATTATCAGATTTCCAGGGAAATCACACTGATGAGCCATGAACTGGCACAATTCCCGTTCAGGACCAAACCTTTGAAAAGTGGACTAACTATTGCCCATGTTTTAACTCAGATTGGAAAATTAACCACCGAGGGAGTGCATTTTTTTGGAAACTACATAAAGAAAAATCGGGTCGATCTGGAAAATCTGATACAGGTGGAAGACTTTGTGAATCGTCATAATCTGCAAATCCCAATGGCCGGTGATAATCAACTTGCTTTTTATTATAAAGAAATTCCCATCGGGTATGGATTGGCCGAAGATAATAAAGTGAAAAGTCAATTTCCCAAGGCCGAATGGCCTTTTCATCTGGCTGAGCGCTGATGAATTCACTAACGGGACTTTCTCCATCATTCACAGTTGAGACAAATTCAAAATTTATAATTACCCTGCTGATCAGAGGGTATTTCTTCCTCGGGTATTTTTCTACAACTTTACAAATTTTGTTATGGTTGTATCTGATCCTACATTCTCCAGTTACACTACTCTCAGACTTATAGGCCGGTTTTTTTAAATCAATTTCATTATCAAGAAGAATGCAGAAAAAAATTTTTTATTATTTCTGCAGCAAGTAAGGAGCAAAGAGATGCAGAAATCGGTTCTTAAAATGCCTTGCTTATTTTTGCTTTTTATGTTATTTTTTTGACTTGTTTAAATGAAAAAGGAATTGAAGCTATCATATGTGTGGCGTAGCAGGTTATTTTTCACGCTCGGGTGCCAATGTCTCTGGTCAGGTGATGTTGAGTTTATATGCTGAGCAGCATCGTGGACAGGAAAGCAGTGGAATTGCCGTGTCGGATGGACGGATCATTCGTTTACATAAATCGATGGGCTATGTGAAAGAAGTTTTTTCTCCGGATATTTTGCGGAATCTAAACGGCCACATCGCTATCGGTCAGGTGCGTTATCCAACCCGAGGCAGCTCGGTTGTTAAAAACGCCCAGCCTTATGTCATTGAGACGCTGGGAGGACCTATTTATGCAGTAGCCAGTAATGGCGATGTAGTAAACTATGAAGAAATCGCAGAGTGGTTGCAAGTCCGAGGTGTTCATTTATCTTCCAACAATGACGGTGAGTTAATCGGTCGTTTCCTGGTCTATCATCATGAACGAGAGGGATTGAGCATTCCTGATGCCATTCGCCTATTAATGAAGCGGATAAAAGGGGCTTATTCCAGCGTTTTTTTAACACCCAATAGTCTGTATATTTTTCGGGATGAACTGGGATTTCGACCTTTACATATTGGTCAAATTGACGGAGATGTGGCAGTGTCTTCTGAAACCTGTGCCCTGGATATTTTACGACCCCAGCAGATTCGGGAGGTCCAACCGGGAGAGATTATTCAGGTGACTCAGGAAAAATTGATTTCATCTCCCAGATCAGATATTCTGTTCCACGAAGCACCCCAAGAATTCCGTCATTGTGTATTTGAACTTATCTACTTTGCCAGGCCGGATAGTTCCCAATTCAATGAATATGTATACAATGTGCGGCATAGAATTGGTGAAAAATTAGCCAGTTATGATGATTTCTCGGCCGATGTGGTGATGCCGGTGCCCGATTCTGCTAACTTTATTGCCATGGGTTATGCCAGCGCTAAACGAATTCCTTTTAACTTTGGATTAATCCGCAATCACTACGTTGGTCGAACTTTCATCCGCCCCGACCAATTCTTGCGTGATGAATCGGTTCGCCAGAAATTTAACCCTTTGAAGGATTTTTTTACAGATAAGCGAATCGTGTTAGTTGATGACTCCATTGTCAGAGGCACAACTATCCGGAAAATAATTCGGATGGTACGAGGAGCTGGCGCAAAAGAAGTTCATCTGCGCATCGGATCTCCGCCCGTAAGATATTCCTGTTATTATGGAATCGATACTCCGCGACGGGAGGAACTGATTGCCAACAATATGACCTTAGACGAGATTAAAGAATTCGTCGAAGTGGATTCATTGAAATATTTGAAAATTGACGACTTAAAAGAGTGCGTAAAAGAACCAAAAAATTTCTGTTATGCCTGCTTTGATGGAAAATATCCCATCCCGAAAACCATAGAAACCAAAGTGCCAGTGGAAGAAGAAAGTATTCATGGGAAAAATTCGCTTTAACAATATGATTTTTTATGCCCACCACGGTTATTATCAAGCTGAACGGGAATTGGGTCAAAAATTTGAAGTGGATATGGAACTGGACCTCGATTTCGGAAAGGCTATTCTGAGCGACGACCTGAAAGATACCGTAAATTTCGAAAAGGTCTATCAAAAAGTACATCATCTGTTTAGTAGCTACAAATTCACTTTATTAGAGACCTTAGCCGATCGAATTGCCAGCGAAATATTATCTTCATTTCCGATTAATGCGGTATTGATTCGGGTGCGTAAACCGAATGTTCCTTTGAATGGATTCATGGATAACGTGGAAGTCGAATTACTGAAAAGCAGGTTGGATAATGCCTGAAGCAATTATCGCGCTTGGATCGAATGTGGGAGATCGACTTACCTATTTGAAAAAAGCGCTGAATAGCATCCAATGGCGAGGAACAATTTTGAAGATATCTCCACTATATGAAACGAGTCCCTATGGTTTTGTGGATCAACCATATTTTTTAAATGCTGTGCTTTTGATGGAAACCCACCTATCTGCTGAACAGCTGTTGTCTGAATTAAAACATATCGAAGAAGAGGTGGGTAGAAAACAGCGGATTCGCTGGGGACCGCGGGAAATTGATCTTGATATTATTTTTTACAACCACTTACAATTGGAAAGTGAAGATCTGACTATCCCGCACGCGGATTTCCAAAATCGCCGTTTCGTTTTACAACCTCTGGCAGATATCGCCCCTGACTGGCAAATTCCAGGATCGGCACAAACTGTTCAGCAATTTCTTAATATCTGTCCTGATAAAACGATAATTAAATTAATCGAAAAAGATTGGTACATCTGATGGAGCCGAAGTTCGATCACCTACATTATATTGCCATTGAAGGCGTAATAGGTGCAGGAAAAACTTCTTTGGCTCACGCTCTTCAACAAAAACTTGGAGGTCGTTTAGTTTTAGAAGAATTTGAAGAAAATCCCTTTTTAGAAGACTTCTATCGCGATCCGGTGCATTATGCTTTTCAGACACAGATTTTTTTCTTGCTCAGCCGTTATCGCCAGCAGGAACAAATTATGCAGTACGATCTGTTTGAGAAAAGAATAATTACAGATTATATGTTTGTCAAAGATCGAATTTTCGCCACCCTCAATCTCAATGAAAAGGAAATGGCGCTATATAACATACTGGCACGAATTCTGGAAAAACAAATCATTAAACCCGATCTGGCTATTTATCTGAAAGCCTCCACCAAAAAACTAATAACCCATATTCGCAAGCGAAGCCGCCCCTATGAGCGATATATTAAAGAAGAGTACATTGACGCCCTCAATAATCTCTATGAGGAATTTTTCTGGAATTACAGTACCACTCCACTGTTAATCATTAATACGGAAAACCTGGATTTTGTCAACAATCAGAACCATTTCAATCAAATCTTAGTAGAAATCAGCAAGCATCGCAGTGGAAAAAAATTAGTTAGTTTCGATTTAAATAAAGGTTTAGTCTGATGATTCGATTACTATTATATGTCATTTTATTCTGGCTCATTTATCGACTGGTAAAAAAAGTGATGATTTTCTTTTCTCGACCATCATCAAAAGTTGGAGGTAATGCCCCCTACAAGAAACAGTCCTTTGATCCTAAAAATATTGAAGACATTGACTACGAAGAAATTAAGAGGAAAAATGAAAAATAAAATAGAGTACAAAGATTTCAGAAAACTGCGCGAAGAAAATAAGCGCTTAAAGGTTCTCCTGCATTTAGCAGAA
Organism: uncultured Caldithrix sp.; assembly: GCA_964394475.1. Classification (GTDB taxonomy): domain Bacteria; phylum Calditrichota; class Calditrichia; order RBG-13-44-9; family RBG-13-44-9; genus RQOF01. Next base: position 36,829 of record CAYMXZ010000005.1, read on the forward strand.
AATCTTCAGACCCATCTGGATTTACACCAGTTGCTATTCACCACCATGCGGGAGGTCGCTAAGATACTGAATGCGGACCGCTGTACGGTATTTCTGCTGGATGAAGAAAAGAACGAGCTATGGTCGGTCGTAGCAATGGGCATTGGAAAAGGAAAAGAAATTCGCTTTCCTGCTTCAAAGGGTATTGCAGGCCACGTGGCCACCACCGGTGAAATTCTTAATATTCCTGACGCTTACAAGGATCCCCGCTTCAATCCTGAGATTGATAAAAAAACTGGCTACCGCACCCGCAATATGCTCACCATGCCTTTAAAAAACAGAGAGAATACTATTATTGGAGTCTTTCAGGTGCTGAATAAAGAAGGGGGCCCCTTTACTAAAAAAGATGAGGAATTGTTAGCAGCCATCTCGCAAATCACTGCCACCACCATTGAGAATTCCATGCTATATGAAGAACAGGTGGAATCATTAAACAGTTTTGTGGAGACGCTTTCTGCAACGTTAGATACCCGTGATTATATTACGGCTGGCCATTCCCGTCGGGTAACCATGTATACCATCGCACTGTGTGAACAGATGCAAATGGCTTCCTGTGAGGAACTTCGTTTCGCCGGACTCCTGCATGATATTGGAAAATTGAGTATTCCCGAATCGGTTTTATTCAAAGCCGGCAAACTCACCCAGGAAGAATACGAAATCATAAAAAGACATCCGGCGGTTACCCGGCAAATTCTGAACAGTATCCACTTCCCCCGTCGGATGAAAAATGTTCCGGAAATCGCCTCCACGCATCATGAACGAGTAAACGGTACCGGTTATCCTGATGGCCTCACGGTCGAAAAAATACCATTGGGTGGACGAATGTTAGCACTGGCTGATGTATTCGATGCCCTTACTTCTCATCGCCAGTATCGTGACCGAGAACCGATTGAGAAAGTATGGGAAATTATCGAAAAAGAAAATGGACAAACGTTTGATCCAAAAGTCGTCAAAATTTTTCTCAATATTCCCGCTCATAAATTAATTCAAATATTGGAATATGACCAGCGAGAACGATTAGATCTCAAAGAACTGGAGAAATTAGACTCCGTACCCCTCCAAGAAATATTAGAACTAAAAAGGAATAAAGATCAGGAACTTACCAAAAAGCAAAAAACTATTTTGCAGACGTTTGATAAATATTATCAACGCCATTATTAATACCCCTTTTCCTGCATTCCTTTTCTCCCTTTGTCTGAGGAAAACGACCTAATTTACCATTTGCTTTCGCTGCAAAATTCTTTAAATTGGCAAAATTTTAACCTGTAGTTTTTACATGAATGGTCCAGTTTCCAACAGACAAAAATTAGTTAGAGCCCGCCTTATTTTGGAGGATGGAACAATCTTCCAGGGAATCTCTTTCGGAAATAAAAAATCGGTGGCCGGCGAGGTTGTCTTCAATACCGGGATGACCGGATATCCGGAAACTCTCACCGACCCTTCATATAAAGGACAGATCTTAACTCTTACCTATCCTCTAATTGGAAATTATGGAGTCCCGCTTGAGAAAAAGGGCTCGTCATTGTTTAAAAAATTTGAGTCAGAAACCATACAAGTATCTGGATTATTGATTTCAGATTACTCTTTTTATCATTATCACTGGGATTCTGGACAGAGTCTGGGTGCCTGGCTAAAAGAAAACCAAATACCAGCTTTGTATGGAATAGATACCCGCGCTCTTACGAAAAAACTGCGGGAGAAGGGCACCATGCTGGGCAAAATAGAATTTCCCGGGGAAAGCATTGATTTTTATGATCCCAACCTGGAAAATCTGGTTCAGAAAGTGAGCATTCCTGAACCGCAGAAATTGGGGTCAGGAAGAATCAGAATTGTGCTGATTGATTGTGGTTGCAAGCACAGGATTATCCATTCTCTACTCGATAGACATGTCCAGGTGCTGAGAGTCCCCTGGGATTATCCGCTCGATAATCTGACTTTTGACGGACTGGTTGTTTCCAACGGACCTGGAGATCCCAAAACCTGCAGACAGACTATTTTACAAATTCGCCATGCTATTGACCGAGACATCCCGGTATTCGGCATCTGCCTGGGTCATCAGTTATTAGCGCTGGCGGCCGGTGCAAATACCTACAAGCTCAAATACGGGCATCGCAGTCAGAATCAACCGGTGATAGAAATGGCAACCGGGCGCTGCCTGATCACTTCTCAGAATCATGGATATGCCGTGGATAACTCTACTCTCCCTGACGAATGGGTGCCCTGGTTCATCAATTTAAATGACGATACCAATGAAGGAATTCGACATATTTCTGGTCGTTTCAGCAGTGTACAGTTTCATCCAGAAGCCTCACCCGGACCAGATGATGCCGGTTATCTTTTTGATGAATTTCTAAAAATCGTGGAATCATGAAACCACCAATTAAAAAAGTGCTGATATTAGGAAGTTCAGCTTTAAAAATCGGAGAAGCCGGTGAATTCGATTACTCCGGCAGTCAGGCCATCAAAGCCTTGAAGGAGGAAGGCATCCACACGGTATTGGTTAATCCAAATATTGCCACGATCCAGACCTCCGACTATCTGGCCGATCGAGTATATTTCCTGCCGGTGACTCCTGATTTTGTAGAGAAAGTAATTGATAAAGAACGTCCGGATGGCATTCTGCTGGGATTCGGTGGTCAAACTGCTTTGAATTGTGGAATCGAACTCTTCAAAAAAGGTGTATTTAAAAAATATCAGCTCAGGGTACTGGGCACCCCAATCGAATCGGTTATTGATACCGAAGACCGTGACTTATTTGTGAGGCGGTTGAGTGAAATTCAGGTTAAACATCCGCGCAGCCAGGCCGCGGAAACAGTCGATCAGGCCGCTGCCATCGCCAAACGCCTGGGATACCCGGTGATTATTCGCATTGCTTATGCCTTGGGAGGACTGGGATCGGGAGTGTGCCGCAACGAAAAACAATTGCGCCTTTTAGCCCAAAAAGCCTTAACGCATACCCCTCAGATTCTCATAGAAGAATATCTGGAAGGCTGGAAGGAAATCGAATATGAAGTGATGCGGGACTGTTATGATAATTGCATCACTGTCTGTAATATGGAAAATTTCGATCCGATGGGAATACATACCGGCGAAAGCATTGTGGTAGCACCCAGCCAGACGCTCACCAACCAGGAATATCACCTACTGCGAGACGTGGCCATCAAAGTCATTCGGCATCTCAAGATTGTAGGAGAATGCAATATACAATATGCGCTCAGTCCCGATCGGGTTGATTACCGGGTGATTGAGGTCAATGCCCGCTTATCTCGCAGTTCGGCCTTAGCCTCAAAAGCCACCGGTTATCCGCTGGCCTTCATCGCCGCCAAATTATCCCTGAATTACGGATTGCATGAACTTCCAAATTCTATCACCAAAATCACCAAGGCTTTTTTTGAACCTGCCCTTGACTATGTCGTCGTTAAAATTCCTCGCTGGGATCTGAAAAAATTCCGGATGGTCTCTCGAAAGATAGGTTCAGGAATGAAGTCGGTGGGAGAAGTGATGGCCATCGGACGTAAATTCGAGGAAGCCCTGCAGAAAGCCATCCGCATGCTGGAAACCGGTGCACAGGGACTGGTAGCCAATCCGTCTTATCGAACCGAAAATATTGATAATGAACTAAGGAAGCCTACTGAAGAGCGTGTTTTTGCGATAGTGCAGGCCATCAAAGAAGGTTATTCCATCGATAAAATTCATCAACTCTCCCATATTGACAGATGGTTTCTGCAAAAAATCAAGCAGGTGGTAGAAATCGAAAAAAAGATTTCCCGCTATCCACTCCATCGTCTTCCCCTGGAA
>CAYMXZ010000006.1:0-15326 GCA_964394475.1 uncultured Caldithrix sp.
CGCCAGCATACTCCTTCTCCTTCAGCGATAGCGAGGCACCGGGAACTTCTGGAGCGCGGCGATGTCCGCGAGCGCGCTCCGGATCCGCGATTCGAGGTCGGGCGGCGGGTCATACTCGAGCGCTTCGACCAGGTGAAGCGCGCTTATTGCGAGTTCATCGAGAACGTCCCTTTTATAATGATCTGGTAAAATACATGAGTGAAGGGAAAATTATCGCCCTGGTGCTGGAAAAGGAAAATTGTGTGGATGATTTCCGGAAATTTATTGGGGCTACCAATCCCAAAGATGCCGCACCGGGTACCATTCGCAGGGATTTTGGTACAAATATTCAAAGCAATTGCGTGCATGCCTCAGACAGCCTGGAAAATGCCCGCAGAGAAATTGCCTTTTTCTTTTCTGAACAAGAAATCATTTCTAATCAATAGAACACGGTAAATGAAATGCCTTTACAAAGAAGGTTAATGAGGATAGTGACATGAAGGACGAAAAAAAAGTTTTAAACATTGAAATCTTATCATCACAAAAAAATAAAAGATCAAATGAAACGGAGTCCACCGTAAAAAAAATTATTGTGATAGGTGCCGGCACAATGGGCAAGGGCATCTCTCAATTGGTTGCATCGAAAGGATTGGATGTAATATTAATGGAGAAGGACGAAACCTGCGCGAAAAAAGCTCTGGAAGGAATTACCCGCAACATTGACAAAGAAATTGCCCGCTGGACAATGACCAACAGCGAGAAAAAAAATATTTTAAGCCGAATTAAGGTTTCGGCAAAAATAGATGAAGCAGCGACGGGTGATATCGTCATCGAATCCATCCCGGAATACCTGGAATTAAAACGCGAACTTTTTAAAAAACTCGATCAAATCTGTGCAAAGAACACTATTTTTATCACCAACACTTCCACGCTCAGCATTACCGAAATAGCCGAGGTCACTCAACGACCCGAAAAATTTATCGGCATGCATTTTCTTCATCCCGTACCCAAAATTCCAGTGGTTGAAATAGTACGTGGATTAAAAACTTCCGATGATACTTTTCACGCAACAAAAAAATTTGCTGAAATCCTCGACAAAACAGCCGTAGAAGTATATGAATATCCTGGATATATAACAACCCGGCTCATCATTCCGCTTATTAATGAAGCATTATACGCCTTAATGGAGGGCATCGCTTCTGCCAAAGATATTGATACGGCGATGAAGCTGGGGTACAATTTCAGTATGGGACCTTTAGCTTTAGCAGATTCCATCGGGTTAGATGAACTCCTCAACATGATGGAAACTATGTTCAAAGAGTTAGGCGATCTCAAATATCGTCCCTGCCCTCTTTTAAAAAAATTGGTGAGAGCCGGTCAGTTAGGTCGTAAAAGTGGAAAAGGTATTTTCGAATATCCCGAGGGCCTCCAGGAATAGTTACGATTTCGGTAATATTCAATAATACAAGTGATGCCTATTAAAATTTTGACGCAGGTACAGAATGAAAATTTTAGTTTTAAATGCCGGGAGTTCTTCACTGAAATATCAATTGATTATTCCTGAAAAAGCAAAAGTACTGGCGAAGGGTTTAGTAGACCGAATTGGATTAGCCGGTGCCACCTTAACTCATGAGTCATTTGAAAAGCCAACGATTAAACTAAGTGGCGAAATTCTGGATCATCGCATTGCCATCGAACATGTGCTAACGATTTTACTCAGTCCAGAGCATGGGGTCTTAAAAGATAAAAATGAAATCGATGCCGTTGGGCATCGGGTAGTGCATGGTGGAGAAGCTTTCAGTGGATCAGTTCTAATTACGAATGAAGTGATAATGGAGATGACGCGCTGTATCGATTTCGCCCCGCTGCATAATCCTCCCAACTTAAAAGGAATTGCCGCCGCTAAACAACTTCTCCCGGAGGTTCCACAAGTGGGCGTCTTCGACACCGCATTTCATCAAACCATGCCACCCTCTTCTTACATTTATGGCATCCCCTATATCCTTTATAAACGTCATGGCATACGACGTTATGGTTTCCATGGTACTTCCCATCGGTATGTGGCCGAACGTGCTGCTCAAATCTTATCTAAACCTTTGACAGAACTCAAACTCATTACCTGCCATCTGGGAAATGGCTCCAGCATCGCCGCGGTAAAATTTGGGAAATCAATAGACACCAGCATGGGATTTACTCCACTGGAAGGGCTCTTAATGGGAACCCGCACTGGTGACATGGATCCGGCTATCATTTTGCACATCATGTCCAAAGAAGGATTGACAGTGAGCGAAATGAATTCCATGCTGAATAAACACAGCGGTGTTTTAGGAGTAAGCGGTTTGAGCAGCGACATGCGGGAAATCGAACAAAATTATCATAGCAATGAACGGGTTCGCTTAGCATTCGATATTTTCGTGTATCGAATAAAGAAATATATTGGTGCCTATGCGGCCGCCATGGGAGGCGTCGATGCGGTCATTTTTACAGCCGGCATTGGTGAAAATTCCAGCATGGTGCGTGAGAAAGCATGCCAGGATCTGGAATTTTTAGGAATCGAAATCGATCCACAAAAAAATTCTCAGACCAGAAAAAAAGAAGAAATTATTACTACTCCTTCCTCCCGGGTTAAAGTAATAGTTATTCCCACGAATGAAGAATTGGTAATAGCGATGGATACGGCCAAGATCGTAAAACAATTAAAACAAAAAAATAAAAGCAAGAAAACAGCGAAAGATTAAGAAATAAAAAATTTTAATTTCCCCTGGATATAATGAGAATAAAAAAATAGAGAACGGCAAATTTAGATATTGTTTTTTTGAAAAAGGGATTATATATTCTTCCAACAAAATTTGAAGTTATTATGAACGCCCAATTTCACATCTGTATGTATTACGGGTTTTATTATTTTAGGAACGGGAAACCGGGTTCTCAATAGATTGAAATTTACCTAATAAAACCTAACCCTCTCAATCTATTGAGAGGGTTTTTTTTTACCCATTTTTCAGGAGGTCATTTTATGGTCATTGTCATGCATGCCGAGGCCAGCAAGCAGGAAATAATGCAGGTCGCTCACTACATCAATCAGCATGGCGCCAGAGCTCATATATCGAGAGGGGAAGAGCGAACCATTATTGGAGTAATCGGTTACAAACATCAGGTTCGGCGCGAACATTTACTGGCACTGTCAGGGGTAGAAAAAGTTATCCCGATCTCTAAACCCTATAAATTAGTTAGCAGAGAATTTAAAAAGGATAATACACTGATTCCGCTGAATGGGGTAACGATTGGAGGATCGCAGCCAGTCATTATTGCTGGACCCTGCTCCGTCGAAAGTGAAAAGCAGATTTTAGAGACCGCCCATCTGGTGAAAGAAAGCGGGGGACACCTGCTACGCGGAGGAGCTTTTAAACCCCGCTCCAGCCCTTATTCATTCCAGGGTCTGGGCGAACAGGGGTTAAAGTATTTGCAACGTGCAAAAAATGAAACAGGATTATATATCGTCACAGAAGTTTTAGAAGCCATGTATGTACCGCTGGTCGCCGACTATGCCGATGTTCTGCAAATCGGCGCACGTAACATGCAGAATTATGAATTACTAAAGGCGGTCGGTCGGACAAAAAAACCGGTTCTCTTAAAAAGAGGTATGTCTGCCCAATTAACAGAATTTTTAATGAGTGCGGAATATATTATGTCCGAAGGAAATGAACAGATTATTTTATGCGAGCGCGGTATTCGAACCTTTGTGGAATATTCACGCAATACGCTGGACTTAAATGTCATACCAGCCGTGAAAAACATTTCCCACTTACCCATCATGGTCGATCCCAGTCATGGTACTGGCCGACGCGATCTGATCGAACCGTTGAGTTTAGCGGCGCTGGCCGCCGGGGCCGACGGACTGATGATCGAGGTGCATCCGCGACCCGAGGAAGCCTGGTCAGATGCTGACCAAACCCTCTCACCTCCCGTCTTTAAAAGATTAATGCATAAAATAAAACTCTTTGTGGAGTGGCAGCAAAAATTGATCGAAGAACCGATAGAAATTAATTAAATTCATCTCAAAACGATGTGATCGAAAATGGTGAAAAGAAAAACAAATCATCTTTCATTCATGACAAACCGTAAAATCATTTTTAGCATAGAAGACGTAAGTCCTGAAAAAAAATTCACCACAGGTAGTGATTCCTATTTATCCATAAGTGTAATCAAACTTAAAAAAACGAAAAGACCTGAATGATGGCATCTTATATTACTTCCCGAGCTATTCAGCCCGGAATCCTGAAAGGAGAACTTGTCGCACCTCCTTCCAAGAGTATTTCCCATCGTTTGCTGATTATTGCCGCCCTCTCGGGCAGAAAATGCCAAATTGATAACTTCTTAATAAGTGAAGATACGCTGATTACCCTGCATGCCTTGCAAAAAATGGGATTTGCATTAGAGCAGCGAGAAAATAGAATCATTTTTAAAGGACACCGAGAAGTTCTCACCCAACCTGTTCACATCGATTGTGGAAATTCCGGTACCAGCGCCCGATTACTGACAGCAGTGGCCGCTTATCTATCCGGAGAATTTGTCATCACTGGTTCGCCACGAATGCAGCAGCGTCCAATGAAACCACTTATTGATTCTCTGATAGCCACAGGTGCACACATCGATCACCAACAAGGATTTTTACCCATTACCGTGCATGGAGGCCACCTGCAGGGTGGAGAAGTAGAAATCGATGCTTCTCGTTCTTCACAGTTCATATCCGCATTGATGCTGGTCGCTCCCTGCACTCGGCAGGGTTACCGCATTGTGCCACAGGGAAAAATTGTTTCCAAAGCTTATCTTGAACTCACTGCCCAGCTATTAAAAAAATATGGAATCGAAAACAAATGGAGGGATGATAGTATTTCGGTTGCCGGTCCACAGAAATATCAAATTGATCAAGCTACAGTAGAGGGCGATTATTCAAATATTTCCTATTTTGTGATAGGAGCCGCTCTGAGTGGTGGGGAGGTACACATTAAAGGATTAGCGCAGAATTCCGCGCAGGGTGATCGGTACATTCTCTCTCTAGCCGAAAAGGCGGGTGCGAAGGTAAGCTGGTTCAAAGAGGGGGTCCAGATTAAAAGTGATAGTTTGAGTGCCATTGATGAGGATCTAAACGCCTCTCCCGATTTAGTGCCATCACTGGCAGTCATGGCTTTATTCTCCAAAGGATTATCCCGATTTCGAAATGTAGGACATCTTCAATACAAAGAATCGGACCGCCTGGCGGCTATTGTGCAGAATATAAAGAAATTGGGAGGAAGAGCCATGGTTGAGAATAATGATCTCATTGTTCAACCAACAGGGTTAAAGGGAACCGCCCTTTCCAGCTTTAACGATCATCGGATCGCGATGAGTTTTGCCATGGCCGGATTACGTGTGCCTGGCATTACCATCGAAGATCCCGCCTGTGTTGAAAAATCTTTTCCCGAGTTCTGGCACTACCTCGATCAACTGACGTATGAGAAAAGCTAAAAATTGAATTGAGTGGTATACTTAAAAATATATGTCAACAGGAGTGAGCATGAGCGGAAATGTTTTTGGAGAAATTTTTCGGGTAATGACTTTCGGGGAAAGTCATGGTTCCTATATGGGAGTGGTGATTGACGGGATTAAACCCGGCTTGGAGATCAGCACGGATGAGATCCAGCGGGAATTGGATCGGCGTCGACCGGGACAGAGTGATCTGGTGAGTCCAAGACAGGAAACAGACCGGGCCGAAATTATCAGTGGAATCTTTGAAGGAAAAACCACCGGTACTCCTCTGGCTATTCTCATACGGAACCAGGATCAGCGGTCGCAGGATTATCGTCAACTGCACAATCTCTTGCGACCAGGTCATGCCGGTTATACTTACCTTCAGAAGTATGGTATTTTTGATTATCGTGGTGGAGGACGAGCCAGCGGTCGCGAAACAGCTTCGCGAGTGGCGGCCGGTGCGGTGGCGAAACAGCTTCTCAACCAGCGACATATTCAGGTCAAAGCCTACACTTTTCAGATCGGAGAGGTAGTAATAAATTCAATTGATTATAACCAGATTGAAAAAAATCCAGTTCGTTCTCCTGATCCACAGGCGGCAAAAGCGATGATAAAGGCCATTCAGCGAGCACAAAAAGCGGGCGATTCATTGGGAGGAATTATCGAAATCGTGGTAAAAAACTGCCCACCGGGTCTGGGTGAACCAGTTTTTAATAAATTAGAGGCCGATCTCGCACAGGCGTTGATGTCCATCGGAGCTGTTAAAGCCTTTGAGATGGGCGATGGGTTTTCGGCTGCTCATCTCACCGGTAGCAATTTCAACGATCTATTTTATTATGATCCGGCCCACAAAAGATTTCGAACTCATACCAACCATGCCGGAGGAGTGTTAGGAGGAATCTCAAATGGTGAAGATCTGGTGATGCGGATTGCGGTGAAACCTCCCTCTTCAATTGGCATAAAGCAGACCACCGTCGATTTTTCCGGAAAACCAGTTGAGCTGGAAATTAAAGGGAGACACGATCCCTGTATCTGCCCGCGAATTGTTCCAGTTGCCGAAGCCATGGTCGCCCTGGTGCTGATCGATCACATTTTGCTGCAGGAAAGAATATCTGAGTTTACCGATCTTGAGCATGTTCGAAGTAAAGTGGACACGATTGATACACAAATCCTTTTACTGTATGCCCAGCGTCGAAAATTGATTGAAGATATTGCCAGACTGAAAGCGAAAAAAAATGTGCCGATTCACGACAATAATCGGGAAAAAGAAAAAGTAAAAAAATGGAAGAAAACAGCGCAGACATTACAAATACCTGAAAAAATAAGTGATGGTTTGCTCAAGTTAATTTTAAAAGATTCCTATAACATTCAGAAAAAAATGAAAAGAAAGAAAACAGCAGGTTGAAACTCTTCTTCATCACAGAGATATTCAGAAGAAGCTCTGTCATTTGCCCCTCCGGATAACGGGCAGATGCGAACTACTAAACTATTCAAAGGAGAGGGTATAATTTAAACATGAAAATTGGGCTCATCGGTTTTGGCCGTTTTGGATCTTTGCTTTTTCAGCACATTTCTACGGTGGCGAATGTAACAGTATACGATCCAGGACAGTCGCAGAAAAAAGAATACCAGCACATCCCTTTTGTTCAACTGCCGCAGGTTGGTGACAATGAATTAATCATTTTGGCAGTTCCGGTTCGTGCGGTTCACGAAGTGAGTCAAAGCATTGCTCCTTACCTTCAGGCGGGTTCAATAGTTATGGATGTATGTGCTGTTAAAGAATATCCGTTGCAGGTCATGGAAAAACTCCTGCCGAAAAATATTTACATCCTGGGCAGTCATCCCCTTTTCGGACCCGATTCGGTGCAAAATTCCCTGCAAGGGCATTTCATGATTTTAACGCCCTTTCGGATTCCGACCACCGTTCTCGCCATGCTTAAAAAATTCTGGTCTGATCTGGGAGTAAAAATCGTGGAGATGTCCGCTGAAGAACAGGATCGATTGATGGCCTGGTCATTGGCTCTCACTCATTTTTTAGGAAGAAGCTTACATGATTTACCTTTAGCAGATCCGACTGTGTCAACCAGAGATTTTCAGAATTTGATTTCACTTACCCAAAAAATTAATCGCGATACCTGGGAATTATTTGAAGATATGCATCGCTTCAATCCCTATACCAGGGAGATGCGTCAAATGCTCTCAGAAAATATACTGGCATTGAAAGAAAAATTAGATCGCCATAGTGATCCCGTAGCAGAGGATGTTTAGTTTATGAATAGAAAATTGACAGTGGCTATTCAGGGAGGAATGGCTTCCTTTCACGATTTAGCGGCCAGGGAATATTTCGCTGATCAATCCGTTCAACCTGTGGTTTGTAGAAGTTTCAAACAGGTAATCGAAGCTATCATTCAAAAAAGTGCCGATTATGGTCTGATGGCCATCGAAAATTCACTGGTCGGCAGTATCTTACCCAACTATTCGCTGTTACACTCTCATCCCGTAACCATTGTTGGCGAATCTTATCTGGCTATTCATCATCAACTAATCGCCATTCCGGGTCAGCGGTTGCAGGATATTAAAATTGTGCGTTCTCATCCTATGGCTTTACAACAATGTTCCGATTTTCTGGAGGCGCACCCTCATTTACAGCCGATGGAGTGGGAAGATACAGCGGAAAGCGCTCGGGAAATCGCCGAAAAAAAACAAAAAGGAATTGCCGCCATAGCCAGTGATCTGGCCGCAAAAATCTATCATCTAGATGTTCTGGCAGCGAATATTGAAAATCTGGAACTCAATTACACCCGCTTTTTCGTCTTACAACAAAAGAATAAGGCTTATAAACGTAAAGGCAATAAAGCATCCATTAGCTTTCAGCTTCACCATCGGGTGGGAGCGTTAGCTGATGCTCTGGAAATTTTTAAAAGACACCAGCTTAATCTCACTCTTATTCAATCGATCCCCATTCCGGGTAAGCCCAATCACTATCGATTTCAGATCGATGTTGAATGGCAGAATTTTCAAGATTTCCTGCAGGCGGTGAGTGAGGGTAAAAATTATATGCGCGAGTTTCACATCCTGGGTATCTACAACAAAGCTTCTTTACCGCTTTAACTACAGCTTTAATGTAGTCATTCCAGATCAATCAGACGCAATATTTGTTCTAATCGAACGAGTTTCTCCTTTAAATGAGCGGCTATTCCTGGTTCCATATGCGCTACTTCGTGTAGCTGACTTTTTGTGTTTTCTATTTCCTGTAACAACCAACCGCGTAAAATTGGGTAAAAACGAGTATTTCGTCCAAAGGCGACCACCTGTTCAACATCAGCTTCCGAAGCCGTGCCTTCAAAAACCTGTCGACTCTTTTCAATCATCTGGCCGATATACTCATACTCCTTATCAGAAGAATTAACATGAGTTGTGGAACGGCAACAGGAATAGTGGCCGCATTCAGTGAACAGAAGGACAATAAAAACAATCTGAAAAGCAATATGATTTTTCACGTCGGGAGTGAAAATTTTCTGATAATACTACCTGGCTACATTTTATATCAAAAAAATGATCGGTTGAAAAAAATCATTCAGATCTCGAAGACTATTTTTTTCTCCTCACACTCAAGTCGGTTATTTAAAAATCAATAAGATATTTAAACGATAGTTGAACAAAAAAGTAAGTTTCATCCACAGTATCCAGGGTGGTGCGGCTGACAAAATTTGGATCATTCACAAACCATTTATCATCGAACAGATCCACCCACCGATAATTCAAACGGCTCAATGCTCCTGCAATATCCATTCGCCACTGACGATCAAAGAAACCGGTTCCAATTGACAGCAGGGTCTGGGTGTTCCCCCGGCTGTTATTGGAGTTTCGATATTGGGCGCCCAGACCAAATGGAATCTTATTAAAAAAGATATGTTCGATGCCGGCTTTTACATAAAGCACGTCAGAAAAGCCCGGCAGCGTGATGATGCCTGAGGTCAATTGTCGGGTATACTTTCTTTCAGACCAGAATTCATAACCAAGATCCAGATTCAGACGCGCCTGTAATTCCTGCCGGGCGCGGTATTCAAAACCGGCATTCAGACGCAGGGGATAACCGATAGATTCCTGAAAGAGATCATCCTCTCCATCGGTCACCTTATACTTTAAGGTATAGGGCAGAAAAACATCCCCGCCCAGCGAAATTCGCTCCGATAGACGGTAGATAGCTCCTGCTGAAATTATCAGGGGAGTACTGGATAACTCTCGGTTCTCCTTCTCCAGAACCACTCTGCCCCTGGCATCCAGATAATTGATTTCCATCTGATAGCTATTCGTTCCATCCAGAATCCCTGCTTGAATACCCAGAGATAACCCGGGAAGTGATGGAATCTTCATGGCAAATCCTACAGTATATCGTTGCAACATGCCATCCATATTTATCCGATTATACCCTATAATTGGATCATCAAAAACATTTTGCCTCACTTCTTCCACATAGGAATAGCGGTAGTCCATCTCGTTATAAATACCAGCGGCAACAGTCGGAGAAAATTTTTTTAGAAATGGAAATTTTACAGCAATTGCTCCCTGGGGTTGGGTATACCAATTATTATTTAAAGCATAGGTAGAATTCACCAGATAACTATCGAAGCGATCATAAAGAGGATAGGAACGTCGTTCTTCCATTTTCCGGGAGGCTAAGGTTAGATCGAAAGAAAGGGAGCGACTGATCTGGGACAGGGCTGCCGGATTATAGAGCAGTGCTCCGGGTGCAGCCAGCGAGACTGATCCGGCTCCGGCCAGAGAGAGCGCCCGCGCATCCGGGAAATGCCAGTATTGCCCTACCGGATAAGAGGGATAATTTTGAGCAAATAAAAAAGCACTCATTACCAGCCAAATAATAAAAACAAGTTTTATCATATGTCATCTCTCCACGCTGTCATAACCTTTTTATTAAAAATGGAAATTAAATTCTAAATAATAAAAATCCTGTACCGGTTGATACCATCTTCCCTGATAATAACGTCCACTTTTGGGGGGTTGTGGAACATTATCAGAAGAACGGGTCTGCATGTAATTGACAGGATATTGATAATCTCGGGTATATTTCAATCGCACACTAATTTGTTGAGATACCCGGGTATAGAACGATATCCAGAACCGCATGGCTCCTCGATAACTGTTCATTACCATAAACTGGGTGTCCTCAAAGGACCAGAAGAATCCTGTATAATATCCCACATAACCGGACAGTTTCAACCACTCATTAAAATTATGAGTGAAAAATCCCCCTAGGGCTTCAGCCGGAGAAGCGATATTTCCGGAAAGATTCACGGTGCTGCCCGGCTCGACCGGAAACATAAAGCGCGGGCGGGGGCGGAATTTGGTAACCGAGTGAGCATAAATCATTCCCAGCTCATCGTAGCGGGACAGTCGCATAATGACCCGGCCACGGAACTCCAGATTTTCAAAATATTCAGTGGTCAGATTATTTTGCACTTCCCGTCCCTGCCATTTTTGCCGCAAATTAATCCGCAGGGGAAAAATAGGCCGGAACTCTAATGTTCCGACCAGTCGATATTGGGTGGCATCATCAGCTACTCGGCGCCAGCTATCATATTCCATCGAGAGAATAAACTTGCGGTTAATTTGATACCGGCTCAGCAAATAATACCCTCTTTCCGCCTGCGGTTGAGCACTATTGGTATAAAGCTGGGCATACTGAGGATCCTGCAGGTAAAAGTAATCCTCAAAAATTGTCCGCTTAAATCGACGATAATTTGAAAAAGATCGCTGATAGGGATTATCAAAATCCAGGTTATAATCGCGGTAAAGCCCCAGCAGATAAAAACTATTGTACTGCACATAAGCATTTAAAACCAGGGCATGAGGATTACCGCTGAGAAATCCCTCGGCTTTATCCAGCTCAGCATATTCTCCCTGCAGGCATACATTCTGAAACACAGTATTGAAATCAAAACCGTACACACGACGGAAAGATCTGGCCCCCTTCCAGAGCGGATTGGTACCATCGGAGATAGGTCCTCCATAGCTATGAAAGATTTCATTGTCTGCGGCGGATACATTTCCCATGGCAGTTCCCAGAACGATTTCTTGCAGATTCGGGCGAATCAATCGATCGTACGCACTCTCGTAATAGGTGAATCCAATTTGAGTCGACTGCCAGAAATCGAGAGCGGCATGAGTTCCGTACATCAGCTCGGAGACATTGTCCCGCCAGGGAAGGTTGAGATTTTCCCGGAGATAATCAGCCGGGGCAAACTCAAAACGCTGATCCAGAATAATGAGCTGATTCATTGGATAATGCAACTCATTGTCCAGTACAACGGGAGTTGTATTCAGAATCGCATCTCGTTTATCAAAAGAGCCGAATAAAAATAGATGAGCATTTTTATAAACCAGCTCCGTAGCCGCACCGGTTAGTTTAAATTGTCGACTACGCGAATTATCTCCTGAGAGACCCACAAATCTTTTGCGCCATCCATAACCTGATTTGCGTGGCTGAAAGAAATCAGTATTTTCCATCACCACTCCCTGCCCAAACGCCAGCGCATAATTCCCCAGGTAGATCTTGCGGATCTCCAACGGACCCAGCGCTTGATTCTCCCAGCCAAAATATAATTTCGCCTTGGGTATCGAGGAGAAACCGATATCCTGATTCAACAATGGTTCATTGAGAGCATGATAATAAGAATATCCAAAGCGGATATTCTGACCAATATTACCAAAAAATCGAGTGTAAACATTGGGATAATTATTCCCTATCCGTTCCATAGGAATCAATGCAGTGGCCTCCGCTTCTTCGGTCATAAACGGAGTATTGTCCATACGATTTAACCAGTGGCCATGGAATTCCCGATGAGCGATCACCGGTTCAAAGCTCACGAAATCCCGGGTATTGCTATAACCAAAGTAAGAGAGATTGGGCGCACTTCGCAAATCTCGGGTACTGGAAATACTTCCGACCTGCTGACGGTAATTTATGATAGCCGCCGCATCCACAGGAGAGACGCTCTGAAGGTTGATCAATTCATCATAACGAATTTTATTGATATCTAAGGGATCCAGCGATCGTTCAATCCAGGTATCCACCAGCGACTCGCTCACTCCCTCATCACCTTCCCAGCGTGACATGTGCCGATAAAATACATCCAGACGCCGCTCTCGTTCTGATTTGGGAAGATATGGTTCAATCCGAAGCAATGATTTCAGGAGTAAAAACATTTCCGGTGTCACACCTTCGATTTGATTCAGTTCGAAGATATCTTTGAACGGTCCCTGAAATGTAATTCGGCTATAAATCTTTTCTGCTATCTCTGGTGGAATGGGCAGATTCAGAATTTCTTCATAGCTGGCATTATTCACATCCAATTTGCTGCGGACGTTAGTTCTGTCTTCCTGCGCAATTCCCTGTCCAGTCAAAATCAGAAGTGAAAATACACATAGCGATGTTAATAATTTCTTCATCATATGATCTCATCAGAATTTAATCATCAATCCGATTTGATGAGTTTCACCCAGTTCACTATGGGTTAACAGTGCATAGTCCAGCACAAACTGGGCAACCTGTATTCCCAATCCTGCTGAAAACCGATTGGGATTAGTAGTGGCACCAAAGCGGAGGTCCAGATTGGATAAAACTTGAAACTCGGCGCCACCCCACAATTGCATATCCCCTACCCCAATCAGACGATTAAAATCCAGAGAGGTCGTTACGCCATCATACGGCTGATAGGATAAACCAACCACAACTCGTTGGGGTAGATCATGCTGAGTATACGCTCCAATTTGGGGATTATTCAGATTTAGAAAATATACACCCAGATAGGTGCGGGTATAAACCGAGGCCAGTAATCCCACATCAATTCCAAAGGTGGTGCTATGACCCAGGTCGCCCCACTCCAGTGACTCACCAAGCGTCCAGTAGTAGGCTTTCAAAGAATAACCCAGGGCCAGGCTACTATGAATGTCTTTCAGCAGATAGACGCCATGGGAGAAGGATACTGTATATTCTCCAGATATATTTTCATCTTTATAATTCACTCCAAAGTATTGAAAACCGAGCGAAGCCGTTCCAAATTTTTGCGGCAGAGGGTATACCGCGCTTCCAAAAAAATTGGAAAAAAATGAAACATTAAAGAGCCGCAAATAGGAAGTTCCCACTTCAATTTGATTGATCTGTGCCAGTCCGGCTGGATTATAATAAGCGGCCCACACATCATTGGCTACCGCCACAGCCGATCCACCCATGGCAGTGGCCCGCGCACTGGGATATCGATCGTCAAACAGACCAGCCTGAGATATATTTAATCCGCATAGCATGGAGAAAAGCAAAAACAGCCGATAAATATTTTCCCTGCTCATAATCTATACCTTTAAAAGTTTGATTTTTATGATTACGCTTCCATCCCGCTTTACTTTTTTAAAATCGTCCCCACCACAATGGGAGCCGTTTTTACCCGCTTTTTTCCGGACACTGGTTCCAATACTTCCAGATGGCAAACATAGGCGCCTAAAGGCACATAATCCTTATACTGATTTCGACCATCCCACTCCAGAGTATTTACCAGCAACTGCGCTTGCTCATCCAGTAAAACCGTTACCAGGCGACCTCCAAGGTCAAACAAGCGAATGGTGACCTGATTATTCACAGCGCCGGCGTTATAGCGAATCTGAATTTTTTCTCCGCGATCCGGCACAAAAGGATGAGGCGGTATATCCAGTGCCACTCCTTCCAGGCCCGGCTGATACAAAGGATCAAGAATAACATCGGACTGGTAAGCCGGTAGAATTTGATACAGCGGCGTATTGTTCTGTATATACACACTTCCTACTCCACTGGCGATAATTGCCTTATTAATTTCCACGGAATCAAGGTTAATTTTAGTTGTGCCCCACACCCGAAGGGTCAGAGCACCGGAGCCATCGTTCACCACAATATTGTAATCGTATGGCGCCTGGGTGGAGGTAGTATATTTATCGGTGACGACGGCATGATCCTGTCCGATAACCCTTGGCACCCGGATGAGCGTTCCATCCCAACGCGGACTGAAAGCCTCAGCGGTACTTACCGGAACAGCTTCTGGTAGTTGAGCCACAGAATCTAAAATGGCAATTCGATCGGGAGTAATCTGAGTGGTTTGCCGGTATTCGGAAACCAAACCTTCCAGTTCCAGATAAAATCCTCTCTGGATGGTTGGATCAGGCACTCCTGATTTGTTTATATTAATTCCATATCCTGATTCATCCTGGATATAAGCCGAGGTGCGATCGGTGCGCAACACTCCTGCTCCCACCGTTACCACTCCCCGAATAATAACTGGCTCGCGAAACTGGCCGGAGTTGAGCTGCAGATCTCTGATCTGATAAATCGGATCATTGCCGACAATAACACGCGGGCTCTGCCCAATAAATTGCGGAATGCCTCCCTCCACAGCGGTCTTAATCCAAAAATAAGAATAGATTGATTCATAAGGTGCCGTCATTTGATGAATGAAAATATAGGCGGTATCCTGATCAGTAATGGAACAATTGGTGAGCTCAATCCGGTATTCTCCATAGTCCAGTAGCACCTGTTTCTGGGAATTTGTGACTCCCTCACCAGAAATTTCTACTTCACTGGCCAGTCCGCTCCAGATCCAGGTGTTCGGCAACAAAACATGAACGGTTCGCAGCGTATCCTCAACTGTACTCCAGAGTGTTATTTGTAAGGTAATATTTGTCTCTCCATTGGAAACAGTGTCGCGGTCTATGATGGCAAAACCACTTCCATCTCCAGCCAGCGTCCCTCCCGGTTTGAAAATATCCTCCTGATACCCAATCAGGATTTGACC
>CAYMXZ010000006.1:15426-36487 GCA_964394475.1 uncultured Caldithrix sp.
GGATAATTTTCGGCGAGTATAGTTAATTCATAATCAACAATTTCAGTGACTCCATTGTACTCATCAACTGTACCGCTGATGAAAACCAGATTTCTTCGTTTCAAACGAATATCCACACTGCCACTTTGATAGATATTGATACCATAACCAGAATTATCCTGCACATAGGCATCCGTCCACCCCGTAGTGGTAATTCCCGCCCCTAATATCACCACCCCCTGGATAGTTACCTGCTGTCCAATGTAGGTGGGATTCAGCTGGATTTGCGAAATAGGGATGGTCTGTATTCCCTGTCCAACTTTAACTCTGGGTTGGGTTGAAACAGAAGTTAATACTCCACCAGCAATAGCCGTTTTCACCAAAAACGTCGAATAGGTATCCGTATGGGGAGAAGTAAGATTCAGAATCCGCAGGCGACCCCGGCTTCCTGAACTAACTGCCGCTTGAGTAATGGATATTGAATTTGTGGTGAGACTCACCTGGGCAGTGGCGAAACCCGATTCTTCCAATTGAACATTTGCAGGTATAGCATTCCATTGCCAATCGCTGGGAATCGCCACCGAGATGGCCTCCAGAGTGTATGGGGCTTCACCCACAAAATCGAACACCAGTGCGAGACTGCTCTGATTAACTCCCACCGAATCGGGAGTTACAGTAACTATCCCGCTGCCATCGCCAGGTTGCGGCTGGATAATACTCAGATCCTCTTGATAAGCCAGTAAAAGCTGTGTCGCTCCCTGGTAAATATCCAGCGGACCCCGCACCCTCAGCTGTTTTCCCAGACTGACCCCGCTTAAGTTCACACCGGTAGTATTCCACACCCGAATCAAGCATTCACCGGAACCATCATTTATTCGAATGTTAGCCCCTCCCCCCACGTTCTGAGCAAAATCAATCACCTCACCCATTACTTCTACCCAGGTTCCTTCCAGATTCACATTGTTTGCCTGCTGAGTGGTTAACATTACCGGCTCAGGAAGAGGTTGGTTGGTACTGATCACCTGAACAGTATAATTCGTTATTTCTGTTACTCCACTATATTCTTCAACCGTTCCCGATATGCGAACCCTATTGCCCCGCACCAGATCAGGATCCACTGTTCCCGCTCGATATATATTTATCCCAGCATTGGAAGTGTCCTGCACATAGGCATCCGTCCACCCCGTAGTGGTAATGCCGGCACCCAGCACCACAATCCCTTCAATAGTGACATTTGTAAATTGCGATGGATTGGCCTGTATCTCAGAAATTGGAGTAAGGGTTATAGGTGCCCAGACAATGACCTGTGGGCTGGAAGCAATGGCTCTCAACACCCCGCCAGAGATGGCGGTCTTTATTTCAAAAACGGATGCCTCTGCCTGAGTGGGGGAGGTCATGTTGCGAATATCAATTATTCCACTGTCCTGTGGACTAATCTGGGCGTTCGTGATGAGGATTTCATTGGCATTGATCGAAAAACTTGCCGAACTAAAACCAGGACCACTGAGAGTAACGTCAGAGGGAAGACCACTCCAGCTCCAGGAAGAAGGAATAGATACCGAAATTTGTTTCAGGACATCCTGAATAGTTCCTTTTATAATAATTTGAATTGTCACTGAGCTATCGACTCGGACGGAGTCGGGCCGCAAATAAGCGATCCCGCTGCCATTTGCTGAAGGGATAGTGAGATCAGTTGTACCCGGGGAAGGAGTTTGCAGCAGCTCAAAATTGGAAGCAACGGGTTCACTGGTTTCGTTATGTCCGTAAATTCCATTACCATTGAGTAAAATTTCCCCCGTTTCAGTCACTGAAATTCTCCCTATGGATTTTCCTGTGATGGGAGCGGTGGGATAATAGTTTTGCAAATTGACTGGCGTATCATTCAGATAGGTTGTTGCTAAAGTATCGGTATCTGGCCCATCAATGGCAACACCGCTTTTATCTATAAAAATGGAAGTATTATCTCCCCAGATCACATAATCGACATCTTTAATTAAATCGCTCTGACCGTCCCAGTAGAACAGCATGATCATTTCTTTATTGGAAAGGCTGACTGAACTTCCCTGGTAGAGAGCGATCATATCGGCTACTGGACTATTGTTTTTTATTTCAAAATCAGCGGGGCCGCTAAAGGTGCTGCCATCTAAAGCAACGACGATAACCCCTCCTGAATCGATAACCGCACTGGCCGGAAATCTAACCAGAAAATCACCACCATCGGTGGAAAAAAGATTCTGCACCAGCTGGTAGTAGGTATTATAATCAGTTAAATAGTAATCAGATAATGAGATCGAGATGGGATTCGGATTAAAAATTTCAATGAATTCCTGATTGTCAGGTGAAACCTGAACTTCTGAGATTAACAAATGATTCTGGGCCATCGCTGAAAATGCCAATCCGCAGATTAGGCTAAATGCAAACCACTTTTTCATAAAAAATCTCCGAAGAATTTGACTTGTTTTCACGGTTTTTGAATATAAGTAATTTATTTGGCATGAGTCAAGCGAGGAGGAAATCTGCATGATAAATTCTTAAACTATATTTTGTTTTGGTCGATACCTATATGTAAATTGTGTGGAAATATGAAAATGGAAATGACAAAAGAAAGTCGCAAATTGACGGAAATTGAAAAAATGGTAAGTGGAGGCGCTAAGCTTCCACAGCACGTAGCTATTATTATGGACGGTAACGGGCGCTGGGCTAAAATGCGCGGATTGCCACGGGTCGCCGGTCATAATGAAGGGATTAAATCGGTGCGTGAGGTAGTGGAGGCCGCTGGAAATTTAGGGATTAAAGTGCTCTCGCTATACACATTTTCTAAAGAAAATTGGTTTCGTCCCAAACAGGAAGTCTCCGCCCTGATGAAATTATTGGTTTCTACCCTGCGCAAGGAAATAGATGAATTATTAGAAAAAAATGTGCAATTAAAAGCCATCGGAAATATCGAGGATTTACCGGAAAGTGCTTATCAGGAATTATTGATTGGTATTGAACGTACCAAACATAATACCGGTCTGATTCTCAATCTGGCGCTAAGCTATAGCGGACGACAGGAAATTGTGGATGCGGTAAGGGAAATTGCTCAAAAAGTTAAGGCAGGTATACTCCAGCCAGAAGAAATCGGAGAGAGAGTATTCTCCGCCCATTTGCACACCTACGATCTACCCGATCCCGATTTTTTAATTCGCACCAGCGGCGAATCCAGACTCAGTAATTTTATGCTCTGGCAAATCGCTTATACCGAAGTCTACGTCACCAAAACCCTCTGGCCTGATTTTCGCAAAGAAGATTTTTACGAAGCCCTATTAAATTATTTAACCCGAGAGAGGCGATTCGGACGAGTCAGTGAACAAGTTGTTCAAAATGCCACAGGTTAGGAGTTATTTTTTAAAAATAAAACCCTTTCTCCAAAAGATTTGGGATTTTATTTATTCCTTCCGAAAAATTTTGATCATCTGGGCTATTATTACCATTTTTGTGATCGCCAGCATACTCATCGGCTGGGATAAAAAAGCAATTGCCTTCATGGTTATCATCATCGGCTTAATCAGTCAGGCTTTTCTGGGATTAATCAATATCATTGCCTTAATACCGCTTATCGGACCGCTGATTGCCAAGGTTTTGGCACTTCCTATCTATTGGATTCTAAATGCCTTAGGGTACTTTGTTTCTTTGATTGCCATTAAAAAGGGCTATAGCAAGGATGTCATCAACTATCGGGTACTGACCATTGTCTTTCTGGTCGGTGTAGCCGTTGGATTTATCATTGGAAACCTTATTTAAACCCCTGCTATTCGCATCTTAATAACTGCCAATTGGATAAAAAATTTAATGGATGATTATCAACAAACTATTGAGTATCTGTATAGTTTAGAATACAGCGGAATTAAATTGGGGCTGGAGAATGTCTCTTCTCTTCTCACCTATCTGGGAAATCCGCAGTATAAGTGGCCGGCCATTCATATCGCCGGAACGAATGGAAAAGGATCCACTGCCGCATTTATCTTTTCCATCCTTAGAGAAGCCGGATATAGAGTCGGGCTATACACTTCTCCCCATTTAGTGGATTTCAGTGAACGCATCCGAATCAATGAGGAAAAAATTTCCTGGTCTGCTATCGTTAATTATACCCAAGATCTAAAAGAGCAAATTGAAAAACAGCAGGCCACTTTCTTTGAGGCTACCACCGCACTGGCATTTAAGTATTTTGCGGATCAACAGGTAGACATCGCCGTAATTGAAACAGGTTTGGGAGGTAGGTTGGATGCGACTAATTTAGTGAAACCGCTGCTTACCATTATTACCTCCATTAGTTTTGATCACCAGCAATATCTGGGTGATACTCTTCCCCAAATAGCCTATGAAAAAGCCGGGATTATAAAAACAGGAGTTCCCTGCATTACCTTCATGCAGGATCACCTCATTCTGAAGGTTTTTCAGACCAGGGCCAGGCAGGTAGAAGCTGATCTTTTTATTATCGATCCTCAGAAGCAAATCAAAGTGATTTCCTCTGATCTCCATGGTAGCATTTTTGACCTGGTATTACCTCAAGACACTCTATCTAATCTAAAAATTTCCCTGGTAGGAGATTTTCAAATTCTAAATGCGGCGTTAGCGGTGGAAGGAATTCTCAGACTGCCTTCTGTTTTTCGCTGTAGTGAAAATCACATCCGGAATGGTTTAGTCAAGGCCACCTGGCCAGCCAGATTTCAGCGGATAGCCGAAAATCCGTTAACTATAATAGATGTGGCTCATAATGCTGATGGTTTTAAAAAAATTTTATCTTTCATCTCGCACCAAGTACCCAGCAAAAAAATCTGGGCCATTGCAGGAATTTCTCGAGATAAAGATTATCAAATAATTGCCGATATAATGAACAAATTTATTTATAAAATAGGACTGGTCTCCAATTTTTCCACGCGAAGTCTGGATGCTGACGTTTTACTGAGTGAATTGAAACATCATAAGCCTCCGCCTGAGAAATTTAAAAATATCATGGAGGCGTATTCTGCGTATCGGCAAAGTGCGCCGGCTGATGATCTGCTGTTAATCATTGGATCACACTATCTGGCAGGGGAATTTTTAAAAAAAATACAAATATCTTGATTTTTTTGAGAGATGATTTTATATTTGGCTTGCTAATTAAAAACTTCATATAGTCTTCAATTGCTCCCCATATACTCATCAATGGCGCGTAAAAATATAATTATAAATTCATGATAAGCTTAAAAACATTTAAGAGGTAATATTCAATGCTGGATCTTGACTCACTAAAAAATTTAAAAATTGCTGAATTAGCACAAGTTGCTCAAGAACTGGGCATCCAGGGCACATCTGGTTTAAAAAAACAGGAACTGATCTTTAAAATTCTGGAAGAACAGACCAATCAGGAAGGTCTCATTTTCTCAGAAGGAGTGCTGGAAGTACTGCCGGACGGATATGGTTTCCTGCGGTCACCCAAGTTTAATTATCTGCCGGGGCCGGATGATATTTACGTTTCCCCCTCGCAGATTAAAAGGTTCGATTTACGAACCGGGGATACCGTGCAGGGCCAGATCAGGCCGCCCAAAGATAATGAACGTTTCTTCGCCTTACTTCGGGTGGAAGCTGTTAATTTTGAACCAGCCGAGAAGAAGAGAAATGTAGCTTTATTCGATAACCTTACCCCTATTTATCCCCTGCAGCGAATTGAATTAGAAACAAATCCCAAAGAATTCACCATGCGGATAATGAATCTCCTCACTCCTATCGGGAAAGGCCAGCGTGGATTGATTGTTTCGCCTCCTCGGGCCGGTAAAACCGTAATTCTGCAAAAAATTGCTAACGCCATCACGGCTAATCATCCCGATATTATTCTGATTGTCCTGTTGATCGATGAGCGGCCGGAAGAAGTAACCGATATGGAACGCAATGTAAAAGCCGAGGTGATCTCTTCTACTTTCGATGAACCAGCCGATCGTCACGTCCAGGTATCGGATATGGTACTGGAGAAAGCTAAACGTTTGGTAGAATATAAAAAGGATGTGGTGATATTACTAGACAGCATTACCCGTCTGGCCCGCGCTCATAACACCGTGGTACCCCATAGCGGCAAAATCCTGTCGGGTGGAGTGGATTCTAATGCCTTGCAGCGTCCCAAACGGTTTTTCGGAGCGGCTCGCAATATAGAAGAAGGAGGAAGTTTAACCATTCTGGCCACCGCTTTGATCGAAACTGGTTCCCGAATGGATGAAGTAATTTTTGAAGAATTTAAAGGAACTGGCAATATGGAAATCGTGCTGGATCGCCGTTTGGCCGATCGCCGCATCTTCCCGGCCATTGATATCAATCGCTCTGGTACTCGAAAAGAAGAATTACTGCTCAGCAAGAAAGAATTATCGAGAGTCTGGGTATTGCGAAAATTGCTGAATGAAATGAATCCAATTGAAGCCATGGAATTCTTACTGGATAAGATGAGAGGCACCAAAAACAACGATGAATTTTTAGATTCCATGAGCTCATAAAATCTGGAACTTCTTCATAATTCATTCATATAAACTACGGTTTTTTTACAGAGAGGATAAAATTTTTATCCTTGCAAAATCAGAATATAGGTTATAAATTGTGTGGCTATTTTTAATAATCAGGAGATAAACGTGAAAAAAGGGATTCATCCGGAATATAAGTTGGTCAAGGTAACATGTGCCTGTGGAAACACTTTTGAGACGCGTTCAACCGCAGAAAAGTTAAATGTAGAAATATGCTCAAATTGCCATCCATTCTTTACCGGTAAACAGAAATTAGTTGATACAGCCGGACGGGTGGAAAAATTTATACGCAAATACGGCGAACGACGTTAGCTATTCCATTTTTACATATGTGTGAAACGGAATGCGGTGGCAATGCATTCCGTTTTTTATTTGTTTAATGAGTTTTATCAGAAGGATCTTTAATGATAATAAATAATAATGAAGAGAAAATAATGCCCATCGGGGGTCAGGCGGTCATCGAAGGGGTGATGATGCGTTCTCCAGAAAGAATTGCGACCGCGGTGCGGCGGATGAATGGTTCCGTGGAAGTTAAAATACAGGAATATACATCATTCACCCAGCGCTACAAATGGCTGAATGTACCTATTCTGCGCGGGGCTATTACGTTGATCGAAGTGATGATTTTAGGTATAAAACATCTCAATTACTCCGCTGATGTGGCCATGAAAGATGCAGAAGAAAATGATCAAAAAAAGTCGACTAAAAAGAACAAGAAAGAATCAGCGACGGGCATGTCAACTTTTACTGCCATTGTTACCATAACCATAGCTTTGCTGGTTGGTCTGGCTCTGTTCTTCGCTTTGCCGCTTTTCATCACGACTTATCTTTTTAATATTGAAAAAAATGCCGTCGCCTTCAATCTGGTCACCGGCATCATTCGCATCATCTTTTTTGTAAGCTATATCTATTTGATTTCATTATTGAAAGATGTTAAACGGCTCTTCCGCTATCATGGAGCAGAACATAAGACCATCTATGCTTTTGAATCCGGAGAAAATCTATCGGTGGAAAGCACCCGACCTTTTACAACCCTGCATCCTCGTTGTGGAACCAGCTTTCTGGTGATGGTCATGCTGGTCAGTCTGATTTTCTTCAGTATTCTGGATTCTGTTATTATTCTCTGGCATGGCGATATCAATTTGGTCATACGGCTGATTACCCATCTACCGCTGGTCATTCTGGTAGGCGGATTATCCTATGAAGCTATTAAAGCATCAGCGAAAAATACTTCCCATCCATTGGTGAAAATACTGATTGCCCCCGGATTGGCTTTGCAAAGAATCACCACCCAGGAACCGGATGAAAGCATGTTAGAAGTAGCCATTATTGCTCTGAAGGCGGCTCGCGGAGAAGCATATTCTCATCTGATAAAAAAAGAAGTTGCCACTGATTCTTTTATTGAAACTATTTCAAAATAAATGTAATGTTTAACGACCATGCAGGAAAAAATTAAACAAATAATCGCCCGTTATCAGGAAATCAGTGAAGAAATGGGAAAACCCGAAGTGGTGGTGGATCGGGAAAAATATTCCAAACTGGCCAAAGAATATGCCGAGCTGGAACCCATTATTAAAAAGAATCAGATCTATCAGCGAACTCTGACTCAGCTGGAAGATACCCGGCATATTTTAGATAACGAGACTGATGAAGAGCTCAAAGAATTGGCCAGAGAAGAATTGGAAAAATTAGAACAGCAGGTTGAAGAGCTTGAAAGAGAAATTCATGCCTTATTAATTCCACCCGACCCTAATGATGAAAAAAATGTGGTGATGGAAATCCGAGCCGGGACCGGAGGAGATGAAGCCGGAATCTTTGCTGGTGATCTTTTCCGCATGTATCAAAAGTATTGCGAGGCGAAGGGCTGGAAAATCGAAATTGTGGATGTAAGCTACGCCGAACGGGGTGGTTTTAAGGAAATCATTTTTACCGTTAGTGGCAACAAAGTATATGGACGCCTGAAATATGAGAGCGGAGTACACCGGGTACAGCGAGTTCCTGAAACTGAAACGCAGGGGCGAATTCATACCTCGGCAGCCTCGGTAGTTGTTTTACCGGAAGCCGAAGATATTGAAGTGGAAATTAATCCAAACGATCTGCGTATTGATGTCTTCCGTTCTTCGGGACACGGCGGACAGCATGTCAATACGACTGACTCAGCGGTGCGCATTGTCCATTTGCCAACCGGAATCATGGCCACCTGCCAGGACGAAAAATCGCAGCATAAAAATAAAGCCAAAGCCATGAAAGTACTGAAAGCGCGTCTGTATGACTTAGAACTGCGAAAACATCAGGAGCACATTACCAACCAGCGCCGTTCTATGATTCGCTCGGGCGATCGCAGTGACAAAATTCGCACCTATAATTTCCCCCAGAGTCGAGTGACGGATCACCGTATTCACCTTACCTTATACCGCTTACCGGAAATCATGGAAGGAAAATTAGATTACCTCATCGATCAATTGCTAATTGCCGATCTGAAAGAAAAAACCAGAGCAGAAATCCAGACGGCGTAAATTTTCAGAAAAGGATGTAAAATCACCAAGTACTCACATCGTTATTCCTCCTCATGCAAGAAATTTGGACCATACAAAAAGTGTTAAACTGGTCGCAGGAATATTTCCATAAACATCAGGTGCCTGATCCGCGTCTGAGTGCCGAGCTCCTTCTCGCCGGTGTACTGAAACTGCAGCGCCTGGAACTGTATATTCAATTTGAACGAATTCTCTCAGCAGATGAACTCGCGCAATATCGCCGTTATGTGCAACGGAGGGTAAAATTTGAGCCCGTGCAGTATATCCTCGGTCAACAGGATTTTATGGGATTGACGTTCACGGTTAACCCGGCGGTGCTAATTCCCAGACCAGAGACTGAATTACTGGTAGAAGCGGTTCTGGCTGAAATAACACAGAGAAACAATCCATCTCTCACCATTATGGATATCGGGACAGGCAGTGGTGCTATTGCCGTTTCACTCGCCCATCATCTTCCCCGGGCCAGAGTTATCGCACTGGATAACAGCGAAGCAGCCCTAAAAGTGGCTCAACAAAATGCCCATCGGCTTGCGGCGGCCAACGTCACTTTTTTGTTAGCAGACTTTTTTACCGATCCATTATCAAAACTGGGAAAAACCGATATCATTGTTTCCAATCCTCCCTATGTTTCTCAGGAG
Organism: uncultured Caldithrix sp.; assembly: GCA_964394475.1. GTDB lineage: Bacteria > Calditrichota > Calditrichia > RBG-13-44-9 > RBG-13-44-9 > RQOF01. The sequence goes on from CAYMXZ010000006.1 coordinate 25,105, forward strand.
CAATTCGAGAATCTTCATCCCCAGGTGAAAAATTTCGAACCATCGCAGGCCTTACTGGCGGGATCAGATGGTTTAGATTTTCTTCGGAAATTGATTCAACGCGCACCAGAAATTTTGATCGATGGCGGCTTGATCTTTTTTGAAATCGGTTTCGATCAACGAAACCAAGTCGAAAATTTATTATTAAATAATCAGTTTAAAAATATATCCTTTATAAAGGATTTACAGAATATTTACCGTATTGTGAAAGCACAACTATGAAAAAAAAGAAAAAACAAATAAACAACACAACGAATTTACCAGAATCCATCCTGAATCTATTGCGAAGTAGAACTGCCAGGAGCCACCGAATTAAAGAAATTTCACATGCTTTGCATATTTCTAAGCATAATTATCGGGAATTTCAGGAGGCTCTGACAATGTTGGAGAATCAGGGACAGATAATTAAACTGAAGAAACGACGGATTGCCCTGCCTTCCTCTTTGAAGCGGATCTCCGGGATTATTCAAATCACAAAAAAAGGATTTGGATTTGTCATGGATGAACAGAATGGCGAAGAAATTTTTATTCCTGCTCAATATTTACATACCGCACTGGATGGCGACACCGTAGAAGTTCAGCTGTTCGCTGCCTCGCGGGGTAAAAGTAAAGAAGGCCAAATTGTCTCTGTCCTGAAGCGTGCCCGTGAAACGTTTGTGGGCACCTATCACCGCAGCGAATATTATGGATTTGTAGTTCCGGACAATCCCCGGGTTTACCGGGATTTTTATATTCAACCGCAAAATGATCTTAACGCCAAACAGGGACAAAAAGTAGTAGTGAAATTTATAAAATGGGATACTGCCGCCCTGAATCCTGAAGGCCAGATTATAGAAATCCTTGGCTTCCCTGATGAACCAGGTGTGGATATCTCCAGTGTAATCAAAGGGCTGAATCTTCCCATCACCTTTCCTCCCGGGGTAGAGAAGGCCGCTAATCAAATTGATTTCCAGCTTACTCCCGAGTTGATTGCTCAACGCCTGGACCTGAGGCAAGAAATAGTTTTCACCATCGATCCGATCGATGCCAAAGATTTTGATGACGCCGTCTCCCTGAAAAAACTGGAAAATGGTCACTACCAATTAGGAGTCCATATTGCCGATGTCAGTTATTTTGTGCCGGAGGGATCTGTTATTGATAAAGAGGCCTTACAGCGTGGCACCAGCATTTATTTGGTCGATCGGGTAATTCCCATGCTACCTGAACACCTTTCGAATGAACTGTGTAGCCTGAAACCCAATCAACCTCGTTTAACCTACAGTTGTATAATGGAAATTGATCAGAGAGGAAATGTGGTGGATTACCAGCTAACCCCATCGATTATTGTAAGCAAGCGCCGCTTTTCCTATGAAGAAGTGCAACAGATTATCGATGACCAGGAATCGACCGATCCCTATGCGACCATTCTGCGCGAAATGCGGGATTTCAGTCAGAAACTGCGCCAGTTAAGAAATCAACAGGGAAGCATTGACTTTGAGACTCCTGAAGTTCGTTTCATTTTAAATGAACGGGGTAAACCGGTGGAAATTATCCCTATTCAGCGTTTGCAGAGTCACGAGTTGATTGAAGAATTCATGTTAATGGCCAATAAAACCGTGGCCAAGCATATTACTAAAATTTCTGGAAAAGGAAAAAAACTCCCATTCATTTATCGCGTCCATGAAAAACCGGATAGTGATAAAATTTCCCATTTTGAAAATTTTCTGAATGCGCTGGGATTTAAAATAAAAATTCCAAAAAATGTCACTCCCCGGCAATTTCAGGACATCATGAATCAGGTGCTGGGAACCAAGGACGATATTTTAATTAAGGAAGTCGCCCTGCGCACCATGATGAAGGCCAACTATTCACCGCAAAATATTGGGCATTTTGGTCTGGCTTTCTCAGACTATACCCATTTTACCTCTCCGATTCGTCGCTATCCCGATTTAACCGTACATCGGCTGCTGAAAGAATATTCCAACTCCATTGAACCTCATCGGATTAAAAGCCTTCAACCCTATGTAAAGAAAGTCAGCGAAATGAGTTCAGAGCGAGAACGGTTAGCGCTGGAGGCAGAGCGAGAAAGCATCAAGGTCAAACAGGTGGAATGGATTGCAGATTACGTTGGACAATGTTTCGATGGACTCATTTCCGGGGTTACTGCCTATGGCCTGTTTGTCGAAATCACCCCCTATCTTATCGAAGGTTTTATTCGGATGGAGGATATGGCGGATGATTTCTATCTTTATAATGAAAAAACCTATTCATTAATCGGAAGAGAATTTGGCCGCACCTATCAATTGGGTGATGAGATTCGTATTCGGGTAAAAGCGGTCAATCGGGAAGTAAATCAGGTTGATTTTACCATTGCGGAAGAGTCACTCTAATATCTGATAATCCAGTTTTATCAACCTTTTTAGCGGGAATCATTTCTACATTACGCTGTAAATTTACAGGGATGTTGTTTGAAGTTTAGAATAATATTGCCCCCTTGCAAAATGAAAATTTCTGGTGTTAACTTTCAATAACCGAAAACGTATAAATATGAGCTGGTTAACGTAAGTTAAATGGAAAACAAAGTTGAAACTTTCTCGCACATTCTTCGGCGCTTTTTTCTTTTTCTGGTTCAGCATTCCCTGCCATCTCGCTTTTACCCAAACCAGCGATTCTACTGCTATCCCTTCGGTAAGTGACAGTTCACAAACTGTTTATAAAAAATCGGATTTAGAAGGGCCGGTAAAATATCGGGCCGAAACAATTACCTTCTCCGTGAATGGCAGAAAAACCTACCTGGAAGGAAACGTTCGCATCAATTATTTGAATATGCAACTGGAAGCCGGTAAGGTTTCCATCGACTGGGAAAAGAATTATATGCGCGCCACGGGGGTGGTGGACTCCATCGATTCTCTGGGAAACCCGGTTTATAAAGATCTCCCGGTATTTCGTGAAACCGGGAATGAACCCATTTATGGCCATCAGTTGGAATACAATTTCAAAGATCAACGAGGAAAAGTAACGGTTGGAAAAACTTCCATGCCACCTGGACATTACCGTGGTGAAACCATTAAAAAAATCGGTAAAAATACTTTATTGGTAAAAGATGGTTATTTCACCAGTTGCGACAGTATAGAAGACCCTCATTTCTATTTTCGAAGTAACAAAATGCGAATCATCACCGGAAAGAGGGCCATGGCCAAACCTATTGTCATGTACATCGAAGACGTGCCCATCCTGGCTATTCCTTTTGGCGTTTTCCCGATGGAACGGGGAAGGCGTTCAGGAATAATTATTCCAAAATTTAACACCAGCAATTATGGTGGAAACTCATTGCGGGATTTTGGCTATTACTGGGCTGCCTCTAATTATTGGGATGCGACCTTACTGGCAAACTTCTTCGAGAAAACCGGCATGGCATTCGAGGGTGAACTCCGATATATCAAACGGTATACACTGAATGGAAATTTTCGCGGACGATATGCCCCAAAAGATGTAACTACCGGCCAGCGTATCCAGCGCTGGAGTGTGGATTTTTCTCACAGCCAGACGCTCAGTGAAACCAGTACGCTGAACGCACGAGGATCGTTCACCAGTGATAAAAATTTTTTACAGGATTACTCTCATAATCAGCAGGACCGCTTGAATCAAATGTTAACAACCGATGTTAGTTTTTCAAAAAGATGGCCGAGTTCTAAAAACAATTTGACCGCCAGCGCCTCCCGCACTGAAAATTTGCAAAATGGGGATATCTCTTATACCCTTCCCCGGATATCTTTCAGTCACACGCAATCCAATCTGTTTGATTTTAATCCCAAAACCAATCCCCGAAAAAAATGGTACCATGATTTAACATACAACTATAACAGCAACTTTCTTTCTAAAGGAAGCAAAAGATTACAAGTCGCTACCGGTACTTATCAAAAAGACTCGGGTCTGGGCTGGCAGCATAGTGGGGGACTATACCTGAACAGCAAAATTCTCAAGTACATAAAGTATAATCAGAACCTACAGGTTGAAGAACTCTGGGTACCTCGTTACCTGGAGTATACCTTTATCGATTCACTAAATAATACCCGGGCTGATACTATCAATCAATTCAAGGCTCGCCACACTTTTAAATTGGGAATTGGTGCTTCTACAACGATTTATGGCCTTTTTGAAACTCCCTTTTTACCCATCAAAATGATTCGTCACAAGATGGATCCAACCATCAGTTTTTCTTTTAGCCCCAATTTTACCGATCCAGGTTTTGGCTATGTACAATCCTTTAAAGACAGTCTGGGTCGAACCATAAAAAGAGACCGCTTCTCCGCTAATCCGTTTGGAGGCACCTCTTCGGCTGAATCACGGCAGATGAACATTTCACTGAACAACTTTTTCCAGGGCAAAACTATCAAAAATGGGGAAGAGAAAAAAATCGATTTGTTTTACATTAACTTTTCCACTTCCCACAATTTCATTGCCGATAGCTTGAAGTGGAGTGATCTTCAAACCAATTTACGGGCCAGCGCCACCCGTGACCTGGATTTCAGCCTATCCGCTACCCACTCTTTTTATCAACCGACCAGTCGGGGTAGCGGGCGGCGAAATGAGTATGTGTGGGAAAAGGGATTTGAACTGCCCCGGCTAATTACTTTTCGACTTAATGCCAACATTCATATTGCTCCGCCTCCCCCTAAAGATAAAAAAAGCGCAGCAGAGGATACCACCCAGATCGCTGATTCTCTGCAGATCCCCGACATCACCATTGATCCCATTACAGAGGGATTAAAAAATTTTACTCTCCCGTGGGACATTACCGCTCAGTTTACTTATGGTCTGGACAAATCCGACATCACCAGAGTTCGCAAGAATTTTGACATGACTTTAGCAGCCCGCCTGGAGATTACCCGAAACTGGCGAATTCAATATTCCGCAGCTTTCAATTTATTGAAATGGGATATTAATTATCAGAGTTTCAATATCTATCGGGATCTGCATTGTTGGGAAATGTCATTCTCCTGGGGACCGAATCCTCGCGGTTACAGTTTCTTCACTTTCCAGATTCATGTCAAAGAACCCGCCTTACGTGATATTAAACTGACCAAGAGCTCTGGCGGACAACGAGTTTTCAGCCGGTAGAAAATAGTTTCCATGGTTTAAAATTAAAGGGAGACTTTCGTCTCCCTTTTTCAAACCTTAACGACTGATGAATGGTGATATGGAGTAATATTTATTTTCTTAAAAATCCCTGAAATCCCGTACAGGCTCTTTGCGCTTCATCCAATTTCTACGTTATAAAATCAAATTATTTTTTTTCCGTCTTAAAACTGGCCAGAGCTCTATCCACAGTCTCGTAGGTTTCAAAAAATTGTACCAATTGAGTGATCATTAACAGACTATCAATTTTTTCCGAAACATTGGCTAACTTCAAATTACCACCATCTTTGCGCAAGGAGCCCCAGCATGACATCAACACGCCTAATCCGGAGCTATTCATCCATTTCACTTTACTGAGATCAATCACCATCTTTTTAATTCCATCACTCATTAGACTTTTCACTTTCTCATGCAGACTGGTAGTTTCTGGTCCACCCATCATATTTCCACTAACGGTCAGAATAGCGACATCGCCTTCGATTTTTTCTTTAATCTTCATAATGTTCTCCTCTTTTCATTCTCTATTAAGCAGGTATTTAATCATGAAAGTTAAATTTAAATATAGTTTAATTATGGATTGGTTTTCAAATCAACTTAAAGAAAAATATATTCAATAATAATATTGTTATCCGATATACCTGGGAAATTATCATCAGGCGTATTGGCGTTTCAGCACCAGCAACGTCATATCATCTAATTGTGGAATACCCTTTGAGTACTCCAGTACCTCTTTTATGATACAATCGATCATTTGCTCAGCCGATTTATCCAGGTTCGCCTGCACTATCTTTATCAATCGCTGTTCTCCGAATTCTTCTTCACGCTGATTCATAGCTTCGGTAATTCCATCAGAATTGAGCAGAAGTACGTCTCCGGGATTTACCGCAATCCGATCTTCATTATAAGAAAAATGGGGTACAAATCCCAGTACAACTCCGCCGGTTTTCAGACGATCCACAGTTTTAGTGGTCCGAAAGAGTAAAGGAAAATCATGGCCAGCATTACAATAACACAATTCATTTTTTTTGCTGTCCAGGATTCCGAAGAACAGAGTAGCAAATTTGGTACTGTCTGTGCCATGAAACAGTAAAGTATTGGACTTTTCGATACAGATGTGGCATGGAACTCCCGGGGCAACCTGTCCACGCAGGGTGGCTTGTAAATTGGCCATTAACAAAGCGGCCGGCATTCCTTTTCCGGATACATCTCCCACTCCAAAAGCCAACAAATGATCATTCAGCTGTAAAAAATCAAAATAATCTCCCCCCACTTCCTTAGCCGGAATAGTTTTGGCAGCAATATCATAGCCGGGTATTTTCAGGGCAGTGGTGGGAAGCAGATTCATCTGGATTTCCCTTGCCAGCCGCATCTCTTCCTGCAGTTTCAACAAGGCCTGTTCTTCCTGATATAGCCTCGCATTTTCAATCACCTGGGCAGATTGGGTGGCAATGATTGATAACAAACGAAGATCATCCGCTGAAAATACCGCATCTGCTTTTTTATTGAAAACTGCAATTAATCCAATCATTCGGCCTTTTAAAATTAAAGGGACACTCAATAAGGAACGGATCGACATCTCCGAACCGCAAATATCCCGGAATCGATCATCCCTGGCAAGTTCATTGATTAGCAGTGCGGTTTTATTTTTAATCATCCACCCAACCAGTTGATTATCCAACCGATATGGCAAGACATTCGCCTGGGAATCCTTTTTTCTTACAATGGTATGTAATGGTTTAGACTGATCTTGCTCATCTAAAAGCATCACCGCTCCCTGTTCTACCTTTAAATGCTTTACGCACTTTTGAATAATCAAATTGACCACTTCAGTTAAGCTTTGGGTAGAAGAAATTGCGGTGGCAATATCATTCAACACCGACAGCTCCTCAATGGCTATACGCAATCGTTTATTTTCTTCTGCTAATAATACTTCCTGCCGAATGGGGTCTTGTTTGGCCATAAGATCTTATAACTCTATTGCTGTTTTCTCACGGAAAGCGTTCAAGTAAATTAAAAAATGCAGTAGGTCTATAAAAAGTTTTTTCCGTTTCTACTTTGTAGCAAAATTATAAAGTTTATTAAATAATAGCAATAGGTTTTAAGGTAAAAAACTATATAGCCTCACTTTATACAATAATTTTCATTCAGAGCAATTTTCAAAATTTTCTCAAAGGATGGAACTATTTTTCAGAAAAAATTATTGTTTCCTGATGACACCAAAAAAAAATGGCATTTGAAATTTCAACTGGCTTTTTTCCGCATGCCCTTCATCATCCATTTGCGGGCCAACCACAGTGCAATCGGGGATACCATGGCGATCAGTCCGTAGATCAACCACATCTCACCGGTGCGCATCGGCAAACCGGAAGTGGGATGAGGTACATAATTCGCAATGAAATAACCTGAATAGGAAGCGGTGATCATTTTGGTCAGAAACCATGGAAACTGTCCAATGCCCATATAAGCGCCGGTTTTTCCCTCCGGGGCGATTTCGGCTATCCATTGCAGAAAACGAGGTTGCCACATGGCCTCACCGATAGTCATCAAAAGCACATACAGCAAAAACAAACCGGCATGCGGACCGGTTGCCAGCAAGAAGGTGGGTAAAGCCATCACAAAGGTACCATAAATCATCATTCGATAGACGTTGACCTGAGAGGTCAATCCGGCGATGATCGGGGCTAAAATAAAAATCAGAATGGGATTCAGATTGGAAAAAAACTCGAAATAATTACCCACCAGAGTACCCGCAAACGCCCGATCCAGATAATAAGGAATCGTCAACCAGTTATGGGCAAAGAGCGTCTGAACCGGTATCAAAATAAAAATAAAGAACACGAAGCGAATATCCCTGAAAGGGTGATCCGGCCTTTTTCTCAAAAAATCCCACAGGGCGACTGCCGCCAGGATAATAATGACCGCAATAGTAAATTTATAATTTTTTTGGTGAGTGGTTAATTGCCAGATTAGAACTGCTACCAACAGCAGGATAAGACTTCCCAACCCCATTAGCAATTTATTATCAATTTTTACTTTTTCTTTATCCTTGTCGCTTTTCGCAGAAATATCCCTTTTGGCATTGTCTTGCATCGCCCTTGTCTCCTGTTGAATTCTGGCGACTGCCTGCTGGTCGGTTTTTTTATTCAGAATCAAGACAGTGATTATTACCGACGAGAGGGTCAGAATGGTATAGACCCAAAAGACAGCGGGTAATCCATTAGGAGGAAAGACGGTTTCAAAGTGGTGACGAGTAGCAGGGGAAATGAAACCTGAGAGAAAGGCTCCCAAATTCATCAATGCATACACGACCGCATATCCCATGGCTGCGGTTTGGGGATTGGTATATCGCTTAACACCTGCATAGGCAGCTGGTTGGTATAATCCATAAGCTGCTACCATAAAGAAAAGACCGGTAATCATAACAAAAAACATCGGTGAACCCATTCCATTACCAAGAGGGATCGTGCCAGAGAGGGATATAAAAGTACGCCCAACCATCATGACCGAGAGAGCCAGAGCCAGTGCTCGACGCACACCCAGGCGGTCAGCCACTCCTCCAAAAAGCAACATGGCGAAAGTAATTCCACCGGTCACTCCTCCATAAACCCAACCGGCATGTAAATCGCTCAAAGCCACATTTTCTGAACAATATTTTCCCAGAATGGTCAAAATTCCAAAATACACCAATCCTTCTATTACATAAGGAATGTTCACTCCCCATAATGCTTTGGGTGCTCTGGCAAAGGCGATCAGGGTTTGTCTTAGTTCTTTTAAAGAATCATTCAAAACCGTGGAAATTCTTTTCTTGAGCGAATTCTTAGCGGAGGGACTATTATCCATAGCGATTCCAATCTCATTTTTAGTAAACTGAATGGCCTAAAAATCCAGCTATTTGAAAATGGTTTTATCCCGCATGGCACCGACAGATATCATCGAAATGGGCACTTCGATGTGCGATTCCAGATATTCCAGATATTTTTGTGCTTTTAGTGGCAGTTGATTATAACGCGAGACGTCACTGGTAATGGAATTCCAGCCTGGTAAGGTCTCATAAATTGGTTTACACTTTTCCAGAATATTTATATCGGCCGGGAATTCTTCAATTCTTTCATCTTTATATTGATAAGCTGTACAGACCTTGATTTCGTTTAGGGAGTCCAGTACATCCAGTTTCGTGATAGCCAGAGAGGTGAGTCCATTTATACGGGCGGCATAGCGAGCCACCACCAGGTCGAACCAGCCGCAGCGCCGTGGGCGTCCCGTCGTGGCACCATACTCCTGTCCGGCTTCCCGTAGAGCGGTTCCCTCCTTACCTTTTAGCTCGGTTGGGAAGGGTCCTTCTCCTACCCGGGTGGTATAAGCTTTAACTACTCCCACAATATGATTGATTTTAGTGGGACCAATACCGCTTCCCAGACAAGCCCCTGCACTCACCGGATTCGAAGAGGTCACAAAAGGATAGGTGCCGTGATCCACATCCAGCAGGGTGCCCTGCGCACCTTCCATTAAAATTTTCTTTCCTTCATTGATGGCGCTATTCAACAGTAAAGTCGTATCCGTAATCAATGGTTTAATCACCGGGCTCACCTTGATGATTTCCTGGAGAATATCACTGAGGGAGACTGGTGCCTGGTGATAGATGCTTTGCAGGATTTCATTCACCGCCGTCACGCGCATTTTTAATTTTTCCGCCAAGGCTTTTTGATCAAACAGGTCAATCATCCGTATTCCACAGCGATTAATTTTATCCGAATAGGCAGGTCCAATGCCTCGTCCGGTTGTACCGATCCGCTGTTCAAAAGCACTGGCTTCTTTTATTTGATCCAGCAATTTATGGTAAGGAAAAATCAGATGAGCCCGATTGCTGATCTTTAAACGACCATCTATTTTAATCCCTTTACTTTCCAGTAAATTCATTTCTTCCAGAAGTGCAACCGGATCTACCACCACTCCATTTCCAATGATACAGGTGGTCTGGGGATGCAGAATCCCGCTGGGAATTAAGTGCAGGATAAATTTATTTCCCTTCAGATTGATGGTATGACCAGCATTGGCTCCACCCTGATAGCGCACCACCAAATCCATTTCGGAACTGAGAATATCCACGATTTTTCCTTTGCCTTCATCCCCCCACTGTGCCCCTACCACAATTGTCACCGGCATATCCGTACTCCTTCAAAAAAAAACTCCGGGAAAACTTACCGGAGTTATCGATTAATATTCTCCATTTTCTGATGCCATTTAAAAGCTGTCAACAGCTGCTTGCACTGAGTCATAGGAATCAAGAATGGTATGTAATCTGGTAATCTTCAGAAGGTTTTTCAGATTGGGATTGACATTAGCCAATTTGAGAATTCCACCATTTGTCTTAAAAGTTGAGAGCGCTTTGATAAGAATCCCCAGACCACTGCTGTTTACTCTCTCAACGTTATGGAGGTCTAACACCAACTTCAAACATTTTTCATCCAGATAACGATTAATCGTTTCATTGAGCGAGACTGCTTCCGGTCCCCCCATCAGGCTACCCTCCAGGTTCAGCACCACCACCCCTGAGATGCGTGTTTCACTTATTTTCATAGATCGATCCTGTCCATTTGAAAAAATGTTACGATCTCATTTTATCTTCTTACGGTTCTCAAATTCCACCAGAATGGGTGAAGCAATATAAATTGAAGAATAGGTACCAATGGTTATTCCAAACAACAAAGCAAAACTGAATCCTTTTAATACCTCACCGCCAAAAAGATACAAAACCACAACAACCAGAAGGGTGGTGCCGGAAGTAATAATTGTTCTGCTGAGAGTCTCATTAATACTTTGATTGATCACTGTAGAATAATCGAATGCCTGGCGTTTTAATAACTTGAGGTTCTCGCGAATTCGATCAAAAACCACGATGGTGTCATTCACCGAATAACCGACCACGGTGAGCAAAGCCGCCACAATGGCAATGGAAATTTCATAATTGAGAACTGAAAAGACTCCCACGGTGATAATCACATCATGAAACAAAGCGACGACTGCCCCGATTCCAAATCGCAATTCTTTAAAGCGCAGGCGAATATAAATCAACATCAAGATCGTGGAGGTGAGAATCGCCATGATAGCATTCCACACCAGTTCTTTTCCTACTTTAGGGCCTACGGTTTCTTTTCGCATTTCAATCACTTTATATCCATGAAACTCTCTGGATAATTTGTCAATCAGCTCATGAAATACCTGATCG
>CAYMXZ010000007.1:0-36343 GCA_964394475.1 uncultured Caldithrix sp.
TTATAAACTTGTGAGTACGAATTTGAAAATCTATCAATCATCTGCCAAAATAAATCTGGGTTTGAGAGTTGTTGGCAAACGTCCTGATGGATATCATAATTTAGAATCTATATTTCAGGAAATATCGCTCTGTGATGAAATCGTTTTTCAGGAGTGGGATCGGTTGGTGATAGAAACCGATCATCCGACTCTGGCGGTGAACGAGTATAATTTATGCCATCGGGCCTATCAATTGCTGGCAGGTGAATACGGCCTTAAAAAAGGTGTAAAAATTATTATTAAGAAGAAGATTCCTCTGGGGGGAGGTCTGGGTGGAGGGAGCAGCAATGCCGCCACCAGTTTGAAAGCCCTGGCTGAAATTTTCCAGCTGGATCTTACAGTGCCTGAATTCTTAAAATTAGCCGCTCGACTTGGTTCAGATGTCCCCTTTTTTGTTCTTGGTAAAACCGCACTGGTGAAGGGAAGAGGAGAAGTGGTCATTCCTATTTCTTTTTTGCAGGATTATCAGATTGGTCTGGTTTATCCGGGGTTTCAGATATCAACCGCCCAGATTTTTAGTAATTTCGAAATGGGCTTGACTAAATATCGGGGTAACATTAAATTTGAGGCTGTTATTTTTAAAATACGGTCTTTGGAAGAGTTAAATAATTATTTATTCAACGATTTAGAAAGTATAGTTACCCGGCTGTATCCGGAGATAAAAAGTATAAAAAGGGTTTTACAGAATAGCGGGGCGCGGTTTGTGAGCCTCAGTGGAAGTGGCTCCACGGTGTATGGTTTATTCGAAAAGCATAAAGCAGTTGGTGATCTAAAAAAGGAATTTCCGGCCCATTATCAGGTTTTCATTGCTCAACCCCGTGGTTAATTGGGGTGTCGCCAAGCGGTAAGGCACCGGGTTTTGGTCCCGGCATTCGGGGGTTCGAATCCTCCCACCCCAGCAAGAATAAATTAAAAGATGGTCAATAAGATTTATATATGGAGAAGTCATGGCTGAAACTAAAATAAGTGTCAAGTTGCGAGAAAAAATCGGAAAAAACGCGGCGAAGAAATATCGAGCAGAGGGTTGGGTACCGGCCGAGTTTTACGCGGCTAACAGTGAAAATATTCATCTGCTGGTGAATAGCAAAGAGTATGAAAAAACTCTGATCAAGGGACATGGTCTGTTCAACCTGGAATTAGCTGACCAAAAGAAAAATTACCAGTGCATCATAAAAGAAGTTCAACTCGATCCGGTAAAAGGCACACTATTGCATGCCGATTTCCAGGGTATCAAAATGGATGAAAAAATAACCCTGAAAGTGCCGGTAGTTATTAAAGGAACATCGGCCGGGGTTAAGGCCGGCGGTATCATGGAGTTTCTGATCCGGGAAGTGGAAATCGAATGTCTTCCCATGGAAATTCCAGAAAAACTGGAAGTTGATGTCAGCAATCTGAATATAGGCGACTCTATCCGCATCAAGGATCTTCACTTTGAAAAATTTAAAATCCTTGATGACCCGGAAGAGACGGTGATTCTGGTGGAACATCCCAAAATTGCCAAAGAGTTTGAAGAAGTTCCTGCTGGCGAAGCCGTGGAAGCAGCGGAAGAACCGAAAGAACCCGAAGTTATTAAGGCTCGACGTAAAGAAGAAGAGGAAGAACAGGAAGAAAAAGGTCGAGGAAAAGAAAAATAACGACGTTCAAATAACCTTCGGCCAGAATTCGGTTTGTATTTTCTTCATAATAGTTGAGTATCCTTTTGTATCTCATCATTGGACTCGGAAATCCGGGACTTACCTATAAGCATACCCGCCATAATGTGGGATTTATGGTGCTCGATGTGCTGGGCAAAAAATATCAGGTAAGATTCGGCAGAGATAGTGGTCCCTCCCGTACCGCTAAATTCACTTTGATCAATCAATCCATTCTTATGGCCAAACCTTATACATATATGAATCTGAGCGGCAAAGCCGTAAAAGCACTGATTGACAAATATAAAATAAAAGATCTGTCAAAGATGCTGGTGATTTGTGATGATATCAATCTGCCTTTTGGAGTATTGCGGATGCGGGCGTCAGGTAGTGCCGGTGGACAAAAAGGATTGGTTTCCATTATTAACCAATTAGCCACTGCTGAGTTTCCCCGATTGCGAATTGGAATTGGCAATCATTTTTCCGATGCCGCTGCTTATGTGCTTTCTCCTTTTTCAAAAAGAGAGCAGCAGGACCTCTCGCTTATTCTTCACTCCGCCGCTGAAGCCGTCGAAAGTTTTATCGTGAACGATCTCCATTATACCATGAGCCGATATAACCGAAATTGGCTCACCCCAAATGATTGAACCCACCTTCAAAGATAAAATGAGAACTTTCAGTATAGGAAGATAAAAAATAAATTATATCGTAGATTTTGAAAAATCTTATTTGTATATTTTGCGTCCCTAAAAAGGGACATATAAAAACAACGAATCCTATTCCGATGATCGATAGATTGTCGGGATCAAAAGACCAAAGGAGGTTGCATGGAAAAATTGTATAACACCATTTTTATTGTCGATATCTCTCAAAATCCTGACGAGAGTGAGACTGTTACCAGCCGAATTCAGCAACTCATTGAAGATTACGGCGGAATAGTGAAGAAGATTAACCGCTGGGGAAAGCGGCGTCTGGCCTATCCGATCAAGAAAAAGACCCATGGATTCTATGTGGAAATAGAATTTTCGGCCAACAGCCGGTTAAATATTCCAACGATTCTTGAAAATGAATACCGCATCAATGATCGGGTGTTGCGCTATATGACGTATATTGTGGAGAAAAAGGAATTGATCCAGCGAGAGAAAACCGCCGGTAAATTTCAGAAAGGAGAGGCGGAAAGCACGGCCACAAAATATCCCGCACCCGATTTAGATAAGGAATCACTACCTCCGGCCGATCTTATGAATGATTCAGAAATCAATAATGAACTGAACAAAGAATAGCAATGTTTTAGGTGTGAAGGAGAAAAACATGTTACAAAGAAAGAAACGATCCTGCCGTTTTTGTGAAGCTGGCGATGTATTCATAGATTTCAGAGATGAAAAAAGACTGGTGCGATTTTTAACTGAACAGGGGAAAATTGTGCCTCGCCGAACTTCCGGTAATTGTAATCAGCATCAACGGCAACTGGCACAAGCTATTAAACGCGCCAGACATCTGGCACTAATTCCGTTTGTCTCTGATATTCCACGCTAAGGATTGAAAAAACGAGGTTAAAATATGAAAGTAATTCTACGCCAAGATTATGAAAAATTAGGGAAAGCGGGAGATATCGTTACCGTCAAACGGGGATTTGGAATGAATTATCTAATACCAAAGAAAGTCGCCTATCCCGCTGAGCCCAATTATATACGAATGGTCAAGGAAGAGCAGAATCAAAAACTGGTTCAGGTAAATAAACAGAAGAAACAAGCTGAACTTTTAGCGAAAAAAATGGAAGCCGTCTCGGTGACGCTGGCAGTGAGCGTGGGAGAGGGTGACAAGATGTTTGGATCGGTTACCAATCAGGATATTGCCGATGCTCTGGCGAAACAGGGATATGAAATCGATCGCAAGAAAATTGTACTGGAAGAACCCATAAAGGCGCTGGGCATTTATTCGGTGCCTATTAAATTGCATCCTGATGTGGAAGTGAAAATTAAAGTATGGGTTGTCAAAGAATAATACTTTTCGTCATTTCTAAAAACGATAACTTTGGGTACCGATTCTCATGCCTGAGGGAGACCAAATACGGGTGCTTAAAATAACAGGCAGCTAAATTGCAAAGGGGTTGAGTGAGGCGAAGCGTTTTTAAACTTGACAGAATAAGGATCTATATCTAAATTGCTCATGACGATATAAAGTTGGGCCAGTAGCTCAGGCGGTAGAGCAGCGGCCTTTTAAGCCGTTGGTCGGAGGTTCGATTCCTCCCTGGCTCACAAAAGAAAAACCCGCTGAAAGCGGGTTTTTTTGAATAGAAAATACAAATAAAAAATTTACATACCTTCCTTCAAGTCTGGCTAAAGAATCCTGAATTGACGCCGTTGTGATGAAGAAGACATGTTTCCGGCTTTTTCATCTTCGTCGATTCTGAAAAAGGCCAGATGAATAACTTTTTCATCTGAAACCAGTGCCGATCCGACCAGCTCTTTACCCTCATATCGGTGATCCCAACCCTTGCCAACCGATTTGTATTTTTTCTCGCTACATTCTTTAGCCTGGTTGAGAAAATTCTCAGCCATTTTTCTGAGATCGTTTTTCTCCCCATTCTTTTTCATGAGCATTGCATCAATAACATAACTTTTCATCAATTTGGGATAAAGATTTTTGAAAGCTGGTTCAAAGGAAAGATAATCCATTCCCGTGACCTTCCCATTGATGAAAACCAGCACACCTTTTTGTCCCTCCAGATGGGTGAATTGTTTTAGGTAATCTGAAATATCATTTTCTCTGGCCGTATAAATATCTCTCATTGCCGATGTGGGCGAATATACCTTTGACTCAAAAGCTAATTCTTTTACCGTATGCCAAACCTTCAGTTGATCCGACAAAAACCGCTTACTTTCTTTAAGAGACGCTGAGACTGTTTTTGCTTTTGACGCTCTAATTCTTGATGCGGCTACTAAATCAGAATCCATAAATTGTGGAGAACTGTATGACCATCTTCCCTGCTCAGTGCAACTGACCGGTATAATTATCTCTGACATTTCGTTGATAAGTATAGAGGTATTCAGAATTCTATTCTGCTTCGCTCCCATCAATTCTTCTCCGTCCAGCAGCAAAATGGTAAATGGGGATTGATTTTTTACCCGAAGTTCCGGAACCGAGCCCTGTTGCTGCACTTCAGTAATGACTAACAGATTTTTTTCCAAAGCTTCTTTGAGGGTTAAATACTCAGGACTGTGATTTCCGGAATAAAACAGAGGAAAAAGGTGCATATTCTGATAGTGTTGTTCCTCCCCCAGCTCCAGAGATGATAGCAAATTTTTTACAATTTCATCCATAAGTCTCTCTCCAGCTATTTTTTTAAATGTGTTTTAGAATAGCGAAATAGTCGATTTAAAGAGTTTTATTAATACCAGCAAAAGACGAAACGCGAACCATAAGGTTATCTGTGCGGAATATAATTAAAAAAGAAAGAAATTGCTAAAAAGAATCCCCAAAAACCTGGTCGCGTAATTCTAAATAATTCATGATGAAAATTAACTATACACTCAGAGAAAATTCTCAATGATTACTTCGATTGTTCTTTTCCTTGAAAATCCCATTTATTATCATCATTAATTCCCCACAAATTTTTCTCTTTATTTCTCAATGAATAGAATCATTTTTAGGCGGTATGTAAATTGATTTTCTTTTTTGAGAAGAATATCCTCAACTCAGAATTGATCTGTGCATCATTATCATTTTTCTTTTATATTTATCCGGGGTGGGATAAAGGAAATGAATGTCAACTTTCGTGCATTGACGTCCTCTGTTTGTGGTAAATAAAATTGCGTGAAACTATTTATTTATTGAATTTCTTTTACTATATTTTTATCTGAATTTGGGTGACGATCTCATGACGTCGTTTGCGACTATTATTTTGACCATTCCTGAAGAGGATGGATTTACCTATCGCATCCCGGAAGAGATGAAAGAATACATCCAACCCGGCATACAGGTGATTATTCCCTTTCGTAAAAAATTTGTCTCCGGAATTGTGCTGGAAACCAGTGATAAATTACCAGTGGAGCTGGATGAAACCCAAATAAAGTCCATTCAGGATATTGTTTCCACCACTCCCATACTCACCCAGGAATTAATGAGGTTATTAAGATGGATTTCGGATTATTATATCTGTTTTCTGGGACAGGCTTTCCGCTTGATTCATTCCCAGCTCAATGTGGGAAAGTCGCCTCTTCGGTTGCGACGCTGTCACGAAAATATCCCGGACAATTTAACAAAAGAACAACAACAATTATTAACTCTGATTCCATATGATCGAGAAATTTCCATTCAGACTGTCCGCAAAAAAATTCCCGGGTCTTCCTTGAATTCAATGATCACCCGCCTGGAGAAATTGGGATACTTACAAAAAAATTATACGCCGCCAACGAAAAAATCCCCCTTGCAAACTGAAGATTATTTCAGGCTTAATAAGGAACAGTACCCACTTAATCTGATTGAAACCGAAACACTTCTAAAGCGGAAAAAGCGTTCTAAAGCAGCTCAGTTGATGGAATTATTACAAAACAAAGAATGGGTTTCTTACGCCGATTTAAAAAAAGCAGGCTTTTCAAGATCACTGTTAGAAAAAAATGTTAGTCATCATATTCTGCTGAAAAAAACCGAAGTGCGCGATCGCATGACCATCTCCTCTTACGGAGAACAATTTCCGGAGATTACTCTGACTCCCGAACAGCAGGAAGTCATCACCGCCGTTGGAAAAGCTATTGAATCGAAAGAATTCCGGACTTATCTGGTGCACGGAATAACCGGCAGTGGGAAAACTCAAATTTATATTGAACTGATCAAAAAAGTTATTCAGCACGGGAAACAGGCCATTGTGCTGATTCCTGAAATTGTTTTAACTCCCCAGACTTTAGCCCGATTTCAGCATCATTTTCCAGACCAGGTGGCGGTTATTCACAGCCGGTTATTGTCCTCTCAGAAACAGGAGATTTTATGGAAAATAAGGCAGGGACGATATAAGATTGTATTAGGTCCACGTTCCGCTATTTTTGCACCCCTGCAGAATATTGGACTCATTGTAGTCGATGAGGAGCATGAGAGCAGTTATAAGCAAAGCGATGCCCAACCTCACTATCATGCGCGGGACGTGGCCATTTACCGCGCCAAACTCAATCACGCCGTGGTAGTATTAGGGTCGGCTACCCCTTCTTTTGAGACGCTGTATAATGTCCGACAGGGTAATTTTCAGTACTTCCGGTTAGGCAAGCGAATTGCGGAGCGGGCATTGCCGCGCATTTCGCTCGTAAATTTACGGGAAGAATGGAAAAAGTTGGGAGAACATCCGGTCATTTCAGAGAATCTGGAGCTGAAAATTGAATCCCGTCTTTTAACCCGTGAGCAGATCATGATTCTGCAAAATCGTCGCGGGTATTCGCCTTTTATCATCTGTAAAGATTGTGGATTTGTTGCTAAATGTCCGCACTGTGAAATTACCCTCACCTTTCATCAATTTAATCATCGCTTGTTATGCCATTATTGCGGTTTCAGCCAGAAAGCACCCGATGTTTGTCCTTCCTGTCAGGGAATGGATATTCTTTATCGCGGAATTGGGACGCAAAAATTGGAAGAAGTGTTGATCAGCAAGTTTCCTGATATAAAAGTTATCCGCATGGATCAGGATACCACCCGCGGCCGATCTTCTCATCAGGAACTGCTGGAAAGATTTCGCCGTGGAGAAGCGGAAGTGTTGCTGGGTACCAAAATGATTGCTAAAGGATTAGATTTTGAAAAAGTGACGCTGGTCGGCATTGTATCGGCTGATCAGGGCTTGCATTTTCCTGATTTCCGCTCTACTGAAAAAGTATTTCAGCTGCTCACTCAGGCTGCCGGCCGGGCTGGCCGAGGAAGCAGTTCTGGAGAAGTGGTTATCCAGACTCTCGATCCCTCCCATCTCATTTTTAAATTTCTGCTCACTCATGACTACCTCTCATTCTATGACCGGGAAATTGTCAGCCGAAAAACTTTGAAATACCCTCCATTTTCCCGATTGATATTAATTCGGTTAGAAGGCGAAGATAAAAATGATATCGAAAATTATGGAAGTTATATTGTAAAATTTTTATGGAAAGCCAATACCCAGAACAACTATACGGTGCTTGGACCAGCTCCCAGTCCTATTGTTAAAATTGGTACCCTCTATCGTTATCAAATTATGATAAAGCAGAATAAAGAAAAGGATGCATCTTCCGCTTACCTGCGAAGAGTCATTAAAAAAGGTCTGTTACAGGACCCCGAGGTAAAGAAATGGCCGGTAAAAATGATCATCGACGTCGATCCCATCGAAATTCTTTGATAAATTCATTATCTACCTGCCTCTATACCATATTTTTTCTTGTTAAAAATAAATTCAACATTGGTTTTCCGCTGGTGTTATTTTTTTGTTTATTATCGAGTGGGCTCTCCCAGATGTCCAGCGATTCACTGGTCAGTATTCCTATGTCGCTAAAATTCAATGATGCCGATCGTCGCTATGAAATTTTTTCACCCTCATTGAGTCTGGGTAACAGGTGGAAATCCACGCTGTGGACTATCAGAATGAATTTTTGGACCGATTTTACAATGGAGTCAGGAGAAAAGCGTTCTGGTTTTGCCGCCTGGCCCGACCTGAGAACAGATTTCTCGGTTTTTGATTATCCCGGATTGGATTACCGGGGCACGACCTATTATCTACCTGAAAATGTAAAGGAATACATTGACTATAAAATGGGGCGAGAACGTTACTTACCAGTGGCGAATCCAATCGTGTTGGGTTATTTATTTTACTATTTGCAAAAATTATGGCCACAAATTGCCGATGAAAATTCAAATGCTTCACCTCTTAATAATTTGGAGAGGAAACTTCTGCAAATTTTATTAGAGAAAAATCCTCTGGATGAAGGGCAGTGGTATCAGCAGTTAACGGATGATACGCTCTTCACTTTATCGGCCTTCAGAATAGCGCGTGATAATCTCATCAGACAATCGCTCGTTATTCGGCAGGTGGTTAATGATAATGAGATAAAATATGTGCCTTCAGCCACTGCCCCCAGTTTTTATATCCGCTCCAGGCATTGAGCAATTGATGGATGATCTTTCATGAAAACCGACACGCGAGTCTTTTTTTCATCACGTCTTTTCACTCTCTTCGAAAGTGAACAGGAATATTTCAATACCGGTTGTTATCAACTTTTTTTCAAGTTATCTGAAAATAAAATAATAAAAGTTGGTGCCCTGGGCCCACTTCGGTTTCAGGCCGGGATTTATATTTACAGCGGGAGCGGGCGAAAGAATTTGCTCCAGCGAATCGAGCGCCATCTTTCTTTTTCGAAAAAAAAATTCTGGCATATCGATTACCTTAGTTCATGGTCCGACTTTTTATTTCTGGATATCATGATTTATTTTTTTAGAGAGTCGGAATGTTTTTTTCATCAACTGTTCCAAAAGTATACGCACGCTCCTATCCCTGTCCCCGGTTTTGGAAGCACTGATTGTAAAAATGGTTGTGGTAGCCATTTATTATTTCTAAAATCGGACGAACTTTTCGTTTTATCTGATTGGCAAAGATTTTTGCATAAAAACTATCGTCAATTAAAATGCATGCGTTTATCAGATAGTCAATAATCTCTTTTCTCGAAATTTAGATTTGAAGAAAGACACCGAAAAATATGCCAGAACTCCCAGAAGTTGAAACCATTCGTCGACAAATACAACAATCCTATCTGCATGCAACCATAATGCATGTAGAAGCTAAACCAGTGCGTATTTTTCAAAATGTATCTCCTTCCCGGTTTAGTAAGGCGTTAGAAGGTAAAAAAATAATGGCCGTCCAACGCTATGGCAAATTTATGTATTGGAAGGTTGGAAAAGTTTTTCCGGTGTTTCATCTGGGAATGTCGGGTATATTTATCAGTGATACTTCCTTATCTCTCTATCCTCAGCATATTCACATTTCCTTTTATTTTGGCGATGGGCGAACTCTTTATTTTCAGGATGTGCGAAAATTCAGTAAAATTTTCCTGCACGATCAGCCACCGAGTTTTTCTGAGCTCGGAATCGATCCGTTGAGCAAAAATTTCACTTTAAATAACTTCAAGAAATTACTAACTTTAAAGAAAATGGTAATTAAAAATTTTTTGATGGATCAACGAATGATTGCCGGTATTGGAAATATTTACGCCAGTGAAATTTTATTTCGCTCCAGGATTCATCCTCTGCGTCTGTCGAATAGCTTGACTGTGGAGGAAATTGGTGATTTATTTAAGAATATTCGTTTAGTTTTAAGCGATGCCATTGATCACTTTGGGACTTCCTATACGGCATATCGCACGGTAGAAGGGGAGAGGGGAGAAAATCAAAATTTTTTACACGTTTACCAGAAGATGACAGAGCCCTGTCTGTATTGCGGCAGGCCTATTCAAAAAATGATAGTAAATAGTCGATCAACTTTTTATTGTCCCATATGTCAAAAATAAGAAAAACATCCATTGTTACTTTATTGACTGATTTCGGCACCGAAGATGGATATAGCGGTGCGATGAAGGGTGTGATTTTGCGAGATTTTCCGGAGGCCACTATTGTTGATATTTCGCATGAAATAAAGCCCTTTAATTATCAGCAGGCGGCGTTTTCGCTACTGAATTATGCCTTCTATTTTCCAGCAGGAACTATTCATATCGTAGTGGTTGATCCCGGAGTAGGAAGTTCTCGAAATGGTTTAATCATAAAAACCTCCGACTATTATTTTATTGGTCCTGACAATGGAGTATTCAGTTATATTTATGAATCGAAATCTTTTGAAGCCTGGAAAATTCGGGAAGAATTATTTGGCCATCAGGTCAGCCCTACCTTTCATGGACGGGATATTTTTGCTCCGGCGGCAGTGAGATTGCTGCAAGGAGCACCTCCTGAATCGTTTTGCGAATCAGTTGAACATCTTCATTCTTTTTACCAGAACTATGAAGTTGTAGACGATCACTGCTATCGCCTGAAGGTGATCCATATCGATCACTTTGGAAATGTAATTTTAAACTTTACCGTTACTGACTGGAAAGAAATGGGCAGTCCCCCTGATATGAGAATTCGAATTAATCATTCCTTCCTGTATGGAATAAAGAAAACTTTTGCAGAGGTAGAAGCCGGTCAACTTTTAATGACCTGGGATAGTCGGGGGTTTTTACAAATTGCACAGAATGGTGGTAATGCGGCTCGAACCTTACAAAAAAAAGAAAATGATTTTCTGTTTTTATATATCTCTGCCAGGAAATAATGGGCAATGATCTCCACAGGTGAATGAATGGTAAAAGTACGTGTGTCAACGATGAGAAAAAATTATGGAACAATGATCAGCACACTTCTGCTGGCATTTTTGCTGTGGTTTATGGTAAAGATGAATAAGCATTATGAATATCATTTTGAAATACCAATTGTGCTGGAAAATCTGGATCAGGATAAGATTTTAAAATATCCCCATAACAAAAAAGTGAGTGTGGAATTTTTGGGAAAAGGGATTGATCTATTGCGTTTGAAGTTTTATCATGTTTTTTATCGTATTGATTTATCAGGTGCTCCCCGTTATCAGGAATTTGATTTAAGTGAACATCCTGAATATGTCACCTATCCCCGAGAATTGGAAGTAAGCGTCAAATCGATCCTGCGGCCACGAATTTTGGTTATCGAACTCGATCGGAAAATTCAACGGAAACTACCAGTGGATGTGGATTATAATGTTATGGAACCAGCGGGAATGATCCTGGTCACTGTTCAGGTTGAACCGGAATCAGTTTTAGTCACCGGCCCGGCGCAAATGTTCACCAGGATTCACCGCATCTCTACTGAAAGAAAAGAATTTAAAGAACCCATGAAACCATTCTCGGAAAAATTTTCTATTCATACCTCCGATGAATATTACAGCATGTATGAACCACAGGTTGTCGAGGTAACTTTCGATATTCAACGACTGGCGGAAAAAGAAATACGGGATGTTCCAGTGACCATCGTACATAAGCCGGCTCATCTGGACGTTATTCCTTTACCATCCAGAGCGAATATCTATATGAAAGGCGGTGAAAAAATTTTAGCAGACCTCGGTCTGAAAGATTTTCAGATTATCATCGATTTTAAGAAAGTGTGGAGTCCGGGAGTGAAAAGTGTCAAAGCGGATTTGGTCACCACAGCAAATGTTTTATATATGGAAACTCGTCCGCCCGTTTTTGAGTTAATTGTTCAACGAAAAACAGAAAATTGATTCTAAAAGGAAAGCGTGACGAAAGACTTCCATTATATTCTGGGAATTGAAACCAGCTGTGATGAGACCTCTGCTGCCGTTATTACCCCCCGTCGGGTTCTGTCAAATATTATCTCTTCTCAGAGCGTCCATTTGCAATTTGGCGGGGTGGTTCCGGAATTGGCCTCCCGCGCTCATCTGAGCAAAATTCTTCCCATTGTCGAAGAGGCTCTGCAACATGCTCACATTTCGCTCGCTCAGCTTTCTGGCCTGTCGGTGACGTGCGGGCCAGGATTAATCGGTGCCCTGCTGGTAGGAGTCAATTATGTCAAAGGTCTATCGTTAGTTCTGGGTATTCCTTTTGCAGCTGTGAATCATCTTGAAGGTCACATTTATGCCAATTTTTTAAATGGACACACCATTCCCTTTCCTTTTCTTTGTTTGATTGTTTCAGGAGGACATACCCAATTTGTTATCGTCCGGGATCATCTTCGGTATCAGATTATCGGAGAAACCCGTGATGATGCGGTAGGGGAGGCTTTTGATAAGGTGGCGAAATTGCTCAATCTGAATTATCCTGGCGGACCGGAAGTCGATCGACTGGCCAGAGAAGGTAATCCGCACTTTGTTGAGTTTCCTCGGGCCATGATGAAGAGCAAAGAATTAGATGTCAGCTACAGTGGATTGAAAACTGCCGTATTAAATTTTATTCATGAAGTGGGTGCTGAGACTGCCCAACAACATTTATCGGATGTATGTGCGTCGTTTCAGGCAGCGGCCATCGAGGTGCTGGTAAAAAAGAGTATACAGGCCGCGCGCACCTATCAGATTAAGGTGATCGCGGTGGCGGGAGGTGTATCGGCCAATAGTTTGCTAAGGAGCTGGTTAAGTGAAGAGGCGGCCAGGTATCATATGAAGGTTATTTTTCCAGAACTTCAGTATTGCACCGATAATGCGGCCATGATTGCCCGGGCGGGCCTGCAGTATCTCATGGCAGGACAATACAGCCATTTGGAGGTCAATGCCTATCCTTCACTCAGATTAGGTCAGGTTCTATAGGTTGAATTATGCTCAAACAGCTCTTTCTCAATCTCTCAATTCCCGGTTGGATTTTTTTTATTCTGTTCTGGGTGCTACTGGCAGTGGCGATATGGTACTATCGGAAAACTTTGCCACCACTTTCACCGTACCGCCGATTTCTGCTGACCAGTCTGCGCAGCCTGTCATTAATTCTCTTTTTTTTCATTCTTTTTAAACCTGTTCTGCAACTTTTTTTGGAAAAACGGGAAAAACCCACAGTGGCCATCCTCTATGATAATTCCAGCAGTATGAAAATCAAAGATACCTTCGGTGTCCGCGGCGATTCTCTCACCTATTTGCTGAGATTCGTAAGAGAAAATTGGTCATCCGATTCGTTAGTGCTTCGCCAGTACCAGTTCAATGGCCGATTATCGGTTTTGTCAAAAGATTCACTTTCTTTTGATGGTTCACAAACCAATCTGAGCTTTGCACTGGAAAGCATCCAGGACAGTCTGCGACCTTATAACATTCAGGCGATCATTCTGCTCTCTGATGGACAATTCAATTCCGGTGCCAATCCCATCATTCAGGCAAAAAAGAGTGCCGTGCCTATTTATTCCATTTGCCTGGGAGATACCCTCCCTAAAAAAGATGTGCGAATTACCAATCTGCGGTTTCCAGCAGTGGCTTATGCCGGAGATAGCGTGCTCGTAAAAGTGGGTGTATCACAAAGCGGATTTTCGTCTGAAAACCGGGTGGTAAAGCTGATGAAAAATCAACGACTGCTTTCATCAAAAAACATCCAGCTGCCTCCTGGGGGGTTCGAGAAAGAAATCGAATTTACCGTAAAAATCGAAGAGCCTGGTGAAGTTCGCTTTTTAGTTGAGATTGAAAGCGCTTCAGATGAAGTAACTGCCCAGAATAACCGTCTTCAGTTTTTGTTAAATATCTTGAAAAGTAAGCTGAAAGTACTCCTCATAAGCGGTCAACCTCTTTTCGACCAGCGTTTGCTGATTCAGGATCTTAAACAGCTACCCGATATAGAATTGAAGGTGCTCAGTGAAAATAATTCGGGTAGCTTTTATGAGAGGTACTCCCAACCTGTCGTTCCCGATTCTATGGATGCCCTGATTATGTTAGGCTATCCTACCAGAAATAGTCATACTGAATTTTTACATCGATGCCTCCTTTCTGTTCAAAACCAAAAAATTCCGGTCTTCTATATTTTTAATCGTAGTACTTACCTTTCTTCTCTAAATCCGTTGCTTGAATTCCTGGCCTTGCAAAAAGATTCCAGACTGATTGAAACCGCTGAAGTGGTGCCTGAATTGACTACCGCCGGAGCGCTGCATCCGGTTACCCGCCTGGGAGACGACTGGCAGATTTTGCAGGAGTTATGGAAAAATTTGCCCCCCATCACCAGTTATGGCCGAGGATTAAAATTAAGCAAACCTGTCATCAAGCTATTAAATGAGGCATCTTCTGCTGAATCGGTACCACCGCCTATTTTATATGCTTATTCATATGCCGAAAATAAAGCGCTGGTGCTGGCTGCCGCTAACTTCGGCAGTTGGCATTTTCAACTTCAGGATGATCCACAACGAGAGAATCTTTTTAAACAGTTTATCGATCAATCAATACGTTGGCTGGTTAACCGGGAGGATATTCAGCGGATTAATATTTATCCCAATCAAAAAGTAGTAAAACGGGGTGATGTCATTGAATTTTCAGGGCAGGTTTTTGATGAATTTTATCGCCCGGTGCCCGATGCACAGATCGAGATCAAAATTGAGGGAGAAAATTTCCAGCTGCTGGATGTTATTAATCCACAGGGCGATGAATACCGTTATCACGCCAGTGGCCTGCCCAGCGGAACTTTTACCTATCAGATTAAGGTGAAAAAAGGTGATCAGCAACTGGGACAGGTTAAGGGACAAATAGTGGTAGAAGAATTGGAATTAGAACTGCAAGAAACCAGAGCGAATTCAGTCTTAATGCGTGAGATCGCCCTGATCTCCGGTGGAAAATTCTGGAGCATTCAACAGCTCTTAAAAGAAATGGAT
Source organism: uncultured Caldithrix sp. (assembly GCA_964394475.1). Classification (GTDB taxonomy): domain Bacteria; phylum Calditrichota; class Calditrichia; order RBG-13-44-9; family RBG-13-44-9; genus RQOF01. Next base: position 15,009 of record CAYMXZ010000007.1, read on the forward strand.
CAATTTCAATTTAAAGAAAAAACACAATTACTTTCTATTGAATATGTTTTATGGAATCAATGGTATTGGTTGGTGATTCTCCTTCTTTGCTTGAGCTGTGAATGGTTCTTCCGAAAACGCTGGGGATTATTATAAGGGTATCATGATTGATGAGGAACCTCACCTGTCCTTTATTAAATCATATTTTGATAAGACCTCTATAAATCTATCCTGTGAATCCTGTTTTCCCGTTATCTAAAGATCCTGGTCAACCATACTCCAATTTCGTGTTATGCCATCTCTTATTCATTTCTGAAAAGACCGCATGGCAATAATTGTGCTGCATTCTTATCATAGCCATTTTTAGCAGGCACAAACATCTATGGGTATATCAATTAACCTGAGTCGCAACCTTGAAGAAAAAAAACCACTCTCCGCCAGGGAGTGGTTTTTTAAATATGTCCATTATTCGGAAGTATCTGCCGTCTTCTGGAGGATGCTTCTATTTATTCCGGAATAGTTACATTTTCTCTCGTTTTACCCGGAGGGAATCCCATACCATATACACACAAATTAAAAGAAACATAAAGAATCCCAGAATTTCCGCTCCGGTGGATTCGGTCCAATGTTGGTAGGATGAACCACAAGCTACTACTATGCTCCAGTCGGGATCGATGAAGCTTTTTCCAAAAAAGTTAATAAAGGCCGAAATCACACCCATGATGGCTCCACCGGCAATAAAGCCGGAAGCGATTAGTGTTCCTCTTTCTCGCCGGGCATTATTGAGTTCCTGATCTTTTGAACGAGTGGATACAATATGGGCGATGATTCCTCCAATCAGAATTGGAGTGTTCAGATGCAGAGGGAGATACATTCCCAGGGCAAAAGCCAGAGCAGGGACTTTTAAAATTGTCAGGATAATTGCCAGAAAGATTCCAGCCAGATATGCCAACCAGGGCGCCGGTTGGTTTGACATCAGCGGTTCCAGTACGGCGGCCATGGCGGAAGCTTGAGGAGCTTCCAGACCACCAGGACCGAAACCATAAGTTTTATAAAGAACCAGGATCACAATTCCTACAGAGAGTGAAGCAAAGAAAGCGCCTAAGAATTTAAATCGCTCTTGAGTTCGAGGTGTCGTTCCCAGCCAGTATCCAATCTTTAAATCCGTGATAAAACCGCCCGCCATCGAAAGGGCAGTGCACACCACTCCACCAATAATCAGCGCCGCGAGCATTCCACTCTCTCCTGACAATCCTACCCGCACCAGAATTACTGAGGAGAGAATCAGCGTCATCAACGTCATGCCGGAAACCGGATTGGTGCCCACGATGGCAATAGCTCGGGCCGCCACTGTGGTAAATAAAAAGGCGATCACGGTGACGATGAACAGACCCACCAGGGCATGGGTCAGATTGTGAACCACTCCCAGGGCAAAGAACAGGAATATTCCAAAAAGAGTGAGAATGAGAATGGTGACGACCCATTTCATTTTTATATCCAGTTGAGTTCGTAAAGCTGTTTCATTCTGGCTCAATGCGCCACTGAAGATTTCATCCTTGGCCAATTTTATGGCGCCAAAGATGATTCGCCAGGAACGGATAATCCCGATGAGCCCCGCCGCAGCGATGGCACCAATTCCGATATGTCTCACGTAATCGGTAAAAATTTGTATGGGAGTCATCTGGGAAATGGGTAGAGCAGATTGCAGAATTGGTCCGGGTATGTGTTGACCGATAAAATATACCATTGGAACGAATACCCACCAGGAGAGGAATGATCCGGCGGCTATAATTGATGCATAGCGCAGACCGACGATATAACCCAGGCCGGTGACGGCGGCTCCAATATTCAGGCGAAATTCCCATTTTATGACATCGGCCAGTGATTTTCCCCAGCTAAAAACGGTGGTTGATACCACTTCCCGCCACATCTCAAAGCCGGAAACTAAAAAATCATACAATCCGCCAATCGCAGCGGCTTTTAGCAGAATTTTTGCCTGCTCGCCACCCGCTTCCCCGGCAATGAGGACTTCCGTGGTTGCGGTCGCTTCCGGAAAAGGAAACTCTCCATGCATCTCTTTAACGAAGTATTTACGGAATGGGATGAGAAATAGGATTCCTAAAAAACCTCCAAACAGAGAGGCCAGGAAAATTTGTAAAAAAGTAGCATCCAATCCCAGAATGTACAAACCGGGAATGGTGAAGATAGCTCCGGCAACCACGACTCCGGAGGCTGCTCCAATGGATTGAATGATGACATTTTCAGATAGGGCATCTTTTCTTTTAAGAAACACTGACATACCGACGGCCAGGATGGCGATGGGAATGGCTGCCTCAAACACCTGTCCAATTTTTAGACCCAGAAAGGCAGCAGCAGCTGAAAAAAGGACTGCGTAAAAAATTCCCCACAGTAAAGAATACCACGTCACTTCTGGTAAGAATTGATCTGGCTTGACGACCGGCACATATTCTTCGCCGGTTTCTAATTTTCGATACGCATTTTTTGGAAGAGTGCGTTTGGAAGTTTCCATAAGTCAAATCCCTCGGCCTTGGTTGAACAATTTTTAGCTAAAAGTTTCGCTAAAATAAAAAAAGCAACGATTGAAGTAAAGGGAAATAACAGATCGTTATCCCGATAATCTTTTCGTCCCTTGCGTGATAATCAGAAAAGTAAATTGACTTAAAGTAATTATCATCTCCTATTTAAATTTATTCCATTGAACCCAAAGAAACTTTTGGATGGAGAGAAGCTCTCAATCAAATTTTCATCCTGGAGAACAAAATTATTTGCCTTTAGTTTACAGCAAAATTAGGTTAAATTATTTAACTTATTTAATTTAAAGGTGATCGATCATAAGAATTGTTATGGCTGAAACAACTTTTCTGTTCAACAGTATTTATTGATTGGTTCATCAAAAGGTATAAAAAGGAACGAAATCGCAATATAAATTTGGATATTTTTTTGTCTGTTCAATCTATTTGTCAGTTGTTTAAAATATGATCGTGAAAATAATATATTTTCTTACCTTTTTACTCTTGATTGTTTTAGAGTTACCGGCTCAGGAAACTGTGGAAATCGGCCAGATTGAGGAATTGATTGTTTCGATTCGCCAGAATGGTGGAGATATTTTATTCGCAAAAAAATTCTATAATTTTTTACCTCAATATCAAAGGATAAAAAAAGCAAGTAATGAAGGAGTATTAGGTCCCACCGAGAAATCGGATCTCATCACACTATACCGCCAATTTGAAGACATCAATCAACAGACCAATAAACTCCGACCCTATTTTAGCAGCGTTCTGGAATCTCGTGCGAATGCTTTAACCAGAGAAGCTAATGATTTTGCTCCTCAGCTTTTTTCGAAAGCAGAGCAGTCTTTACAGGATGTAGCGGAGAAATTTGTAAAAAATATTCCGGCCAATTCCCAGGAATTATTGAATCGTTGTATTCACGCTTACCGTGAAGCAGAATTTGAAGCGGTTCGCAATAAATTATTGAGTGAAGTGCGGATTCTGTTGCAGGAATCTAAAGAGCTGGAAGCGGAAAAGGTGGCACCGAAATTATACAAAAAAGTGAATTCTTTATTAACGGAAGTAGAGGACATTTTAAATGCCCGTCGCTATACCGATCCGACTTTAAATCAAAAAGCCGCCCAGTTGCTGGAAGAAAGTGCTCATCTGCTTTATGTTGTCCAGCAACAACAACAACTGCGACAGGAAAATGACGCCTTCGAAACCTATCTGCTCTCTTTGGAAAGCGCTCTTCGTCGTATCGCGGATCTGCTGGCGATTCGCCTCTCTTATTCGGAAGGCCTTGAACCAGCCTTAAAAGAAGTGGAAATGTCCATTGAAGAGTTGAAAAGAGAACTTCAGCATCAACAGCAAAAAAATCAACAGCTGCAGGACTCTATTTATAAATTGTCTGAAGAAATAGATTCCTTAAAATTGCGTTTAATTAAAAATCAACTGTTGTCGGAAAAAATTGAATCATTAAAAGCAAAATTAGCTCCCTTCAATATAAAAGTTAGTTTTCAGGAAAATGAAATTACCCTGCGCATGAATCCGGTACAGTTTCTTTCCGGACGATTGACCCTACCAGAAGACGCACAAAACCAATTAAAAAAAGTGGCGGAAGTGTTAAGGGATTATCCAATTGAATCGGCAACTATTCGTTTGATGCAAAATCCCGGCGGCAATCTGCAATACAATCAAAATCTGGTGGAAGAACGAGCAGCTCGGATAGCGCAGTTAATTCAAAATTCCAGCTACCTGGCCGATACCCAGATCCAGTCAGAAGGTTTGATTAAAGATACGCTGCAGAATAACGGTTCAGGGGTTGTAGAAATCATCCTGAAACTATTGATACCCTTCCAATAATTTGCTAATTACAGGATGAGCAGAAGTCTTTTTGAAGTATCTTTTGAGCTTAGGGTAAAATTTAGCCTCATATGATGCTTATAAAAGTGAATGAGATTCCTCTTTTCATCATATCTTTTATCAGATGAATGAAATGAGGGATTGCGAGAGATAAGAAAAACATTTTTGGGTTGACTTGCTGCGTCAGTTTTATTATTTTAAGCCATTGAAAATTTAAGAAGTTACATATCTAACTTTGACTAAAAGTCATATATAGACTCATTCGTTTCCTTCATCTGGAATTGATGGATAATACCACAGCGGTGGTACGAAACGAATAAGGGCATAAACAGGATCGTGTGAATTGTTTTCGCGTAAGATTCACTTACTTTTGGAATACAAAGAATGAGAACGAATGACAACCAATTAGTTTCTATGAGCGTCAGCGGAGAAATTACCCATCCCACGCTGCGTAAGACCGGTTATGTAATTAGCTCGAAAGGTCGGGTTGAGGTGTATCCCAGTGTGGGTGGAATTACCTATAATTTGCGAATCGGGGATCTGGCAACTGGCTGGATGGCAGATCATGTTGAACCGGGAGTAAGCATCCGCAATTTTGCTACCGCGGCCGGTGAATATTCAGCCAATGCGGCTTTAAATGTCTTAGCCTGCGTTGGAAACAAAGCCGTAATTATCAGCGGCGAAGCCAGAGGAGAAGAAGGTTTCGTCACCGGGAAACATGGAGGAGTGGATCATGTCCTGCTGGATTTTCAACCGGAAGTGTTGGAAAAATTGGTTATCGGTGATAGAGTGCAGGTGAAAACATTTGGGGTAGGATTGCGCCTGTTAGATTATTATCCTGATATTCTGGTAATGAACATCGATCCGCACCTGCTTCAAAAACTTCCTGTTCATGAAGGCGAGAAGCTGGAAGTTGGAGTCACTCATATTATTCCGGCCAGGCTGATGGGAGCAGGTCTGGGGCATACCTCCGCCTATTCGTCAGATTGTGATTTACAAATATTCGATGACACTTCTATAAAAGAATATCGCCTGACTGAATTGCGAATCGGTGACTTCATCGCCATCAGCGATTGGGATTCTTCTTTTGGCTGGGTTTATCGGCAAGGGGCGATTACTATTGGTTTGGTGGTTCATTCCAACAGTGTGGTCGCCGCCCACGGACCGGGAGTGGTAACCATACTTACCTCGGCAAACGGGCGAATAAAACCATTTGTCGAGAAATCGGCTAATCTTAAAAATTATTTATGGCTAATGAAATGAAATAGATAGTCGAGTAATATGATTTAGACCAGCAAAATAAAAAATCTTGTGAAACAAATTATCACTTTTGATGATATAACAAAAGTGAATCACCACAATTGAGTGTGATAACAAACTGATAAATCAAATATTTCTTGGTTTTAAATTAACAAAGGTAAGAAACTCAGGTTAGTAACCAGAACACGGAGAAGGAATGGAACAATTCGAATTTAATCTCATCTCTTTAGATATTCGGCGCTGGGATTTAGAAAACGAACGACTGAATTTGAAAATAGTGTATGTGCTGGAGGACCAGGAAAACCAGGGCAACCTGGATTTATCCTTAGTCCCGGTGCAGGATATGGTGGAGGAGTTTATCAATAAACTCCGGAAAGAAGGAGAGCAGAAAATTAGTGCTGCTCATCCTGAAAAAACGGAATTCACAGTTACCATATACAATGAAAGTTTTATACGGCAAAAACTGCATAATTTTTTCAAAAAGATCATTTCGGAATTGAATAATCCCAAACAAAAGAAGGGATCATCACGGGGCATTGCCAGTACCCATATGGAAGTCTATAATGAAAATCAAGATATTTCATTTCTTACTCCTAACCTGCAGTTTTTTGTCATGTTAAACTGGGCGAGAAGGCATTATGAAAAAGAGGACTATCTCCCGGCCATTAATCCATTGCGGAAATTGATCAAACTGAGGCCCGATTATGCCCTGGCTTATAAATGGTTGGCCCGCTCCCTGAAAAAAGTTCGCCGCTATGAGGAGGCCATGCGATATTATGAGTTGTATGCCCAGGTGGACAATTCGCTGGATGCTAAATTGGATCTGGCAAAATCGTACCGCAAAGGAAAATTATTTGATAAATCCGAAGCAATCTATAAAGAAATTCTTCAGAATCATCCCGGTGAACGGGAAGCCAGGATCGGTCTGGCCCAGATCCAATATGCACGCAACGAAAAAGACTATTTGCCGGTTCTGGAAGAATTGTATGAACAGGATCCGGAATGGACGAAAAAATGGCTCTTAGAAGAGTTTAATTTTCGCATCTATTCTGAAAATAAAACCTTGCTAACTCCCATACAGGCCGCACAATATTTAGGATTTGAAAAAGTGAGCGAATTGACCCAGATGGCTTTTCGCAATGAGATACCTTCCCATTTCAATCCCTCAAAAGCCCGGATGAATTTTTATCGGGAAGAGATTGATCGCTGGGCAGAAGTGATGAACCGTTTTCAATTATTGCCTGATGAGATAAAACTGTATCCCGAAAAGTTAGATCATTTTGTTATGCCATTGGTGGAAGAAGAGGTGGAATCGGATGAAAAGACAGAAAGCACGGCCACTGGCGCCGAATATGCTGTGGTGACCGATCCAGTTTCTCCTCGGGTGGCTCAAATTCTAAAGCAAATCCGTGAAGCACGGGCCAAACGGGAGGCAATGGCACAGAAAAATCAAATAGGGAAAAAGAAAAACAAATCCAAGAAAAAGACCACTCCCACCCCTGAAGCGGAAAATGAAATTACAGCGGTGGAGGATGAAGGCTCTATAGAATCACCGGACGTTCAGCCGACTATCCCTCAGGCAACGGAAGACGTCCAACCCGAATCGAATGATAAAAATAATATGGGTAGAAAAAAGAAATCACCGGAACAGGGTCCAGCCGGGGTTGATCTACCCACCGAAGAAGAATTTTTGTTCGAAAATAATAATTGATCGCCAGGTGGTTTATCCTGAATTGCATCAATGATCTTTACGATAATTTCTATCTAAAAATTCTTTTCTGAACCTGCTTCAGGCGATATATATTCTGAATAAACGCCTGAAAGGAAAAGCATTAAGCGGGATGTGTACTCCATGATAAAAATGTACTCATTGCTCTTTCTGACTTTCCTGGTTAACCTTCTCCATGCTCAACAAATACATGCTGATCTGTTGCTCTTAAACGGGAAAATTTTTACCGCCCGCGACTCAAACCATTTCGTGGAAGCGATGGCGATTAAAAATGGACAAGTTATTGCTATCGGACAAAACTCCCGGCTTCAAGCCATGGTGGGAGCGAATACCCGAAAAATTAATTTAAAGGGAAAACTGGTTCTGCCCGGTTTCCACGATGCTCATCTGCATTTCTGGAGCGGCGCCTTATTAAATCATCAACTAAACTTGACCGGGATGCGCAGCAAAAAGGAAGTTTTAGAAAAGATCAAATTGGCAGTGGATAAACTTCAACCGGGAGAATGGTTAGTCGGACGGGGTTGGGATCATGAACTATGGGAGGATAGACAACTTCCTACCCACCTGGAGTTAGATCAAATTTCACCGCAGAATCCCATCTTCTTAAAACGAGTGGATGGACATGCCGCCTGGGTGAATCAAAAAGTTTTACAGATAATTGGGTACGATCGATCTACACTGGATCCGGCCGGCGGCAGGATTTTACGATTCCCTGAAAATGGAGAACCCACTGGTATTTTAATTGATACGGCGTATGAACCGATTGAACAAATTCTTCCCACTCCTCCCGTGGAAACTCGTCTGAAGATCTTGCAAGAGGCCATGGCGTATGCCAATTCACTGGGAATTACCAGTATCACCGATAATTCGGAAACATGTATTTTCGAAGATTATGCCCGGATCATCGCTGAGGAGCCACCTTCATTGCGGATACATTTCTGGATCTATTTTCAGTCCCATCTCGATACTCTGCGAAATTGGGCGGAATCATTTCGAAGTGATTCCAAATTTCTGTGCATGCCTCTGGTCAAATTTTTTGCCGATGGATCGATGGGATCCCGCTCGGCCCTTGTGCTTCAATCCTATGCGGATGATCCCGGTAATTTCGGTCTGCCCCAGCATCAACCCGATGAATTATTCTGGATGATAAACCAGGCCTATCGACAGGGCTGGATCATAGGAGTGCATGCCATTGGTGATGCTGCCAATCGATTGGTACTGAATATTTTTGAGCGCCTTCAACCATTGAACCGGCCAGATAAACCGCGTCTGCGAATTGAACATGCTCAGTTTGTACAACCAAATGATGTCATTCGCTTTGCTCAGCTGGGGGTTATTGCTTCCATGCAACCCAGTCACTGCATTTCGGATATGAAATGGGTAAAAGAGCGGGTGGGTGATGCCGCCCGCTATACCTATTCCTGGCGCTCCATGCTGGAGCAGGGGGTGATACTGGCTTTTGGAACCGATTGGCCGGTTGAGCCTCTCAATCCTTTTCTGGGAATTTATGCCGCGGTAACCCGGCAGGATACCAGTGGTTATCCCCCTCAAGGCTGGTATCCGGAACAGCGCTTGAGTGTGGCGGAAGCCATTCTGGCCTATACTACCGGCTCGGCCTATGCCGTGGAACGCGAAGACTGGTTAGGGCGACTGCTCCCGGGTTATGCCGCAGATTTCATCGTTCTGGATAGGGATATATTCTCCATCCCCCCTTCCGAGATTCTGAAGACCAGGGTGGAAATGACTTTCGTGAATGGCAGGGAGGTGTACTCCTCCGGCCCCTTCTGAGTATTTTTCGGCAACTTTTAAACCTGTTTTTTATTTCCTTACCCAAGAAAATTGTTTTACTTAACCTCTGAAATTAATTAAATTTAGCCTGTTAAATCTGTTCAGCAGATGTTAAATTTTACAAGTAAATATTTGTGATATGCGGTTCTTGCTCGGCGTCGAAAGTTCTTATTATTTGGGATGAGGAAAACTGAAGGAATTTTATGAAATATTTGGTCACGGGTGGAGCAGGATTTATTGGGTCGAATATTGTGGCGGAGTTATTGCGGCGCGGTAAACAGGTTCGGGTGCTGGATAACTTTTCTACCGGTCGACGGGAAAATGTAAAAGAATTCGCGAATCAAATTGAACTGATCGAAGGAGATCTGCGCAGTTATCATATTGTGAGAGAAGCTGTGGATGGAATCGATTTTGTTTTACATCAGGGGGCATTGCCTTCGGTGCCACGTTCCATTAACGATCCCATTACCACCAATCAGGTAAATGTTGAAGGAACCCTGAATATTCTGGATGCCTCCCGTGATGCCGGAGTAAAACGGGTCGTCTTTGCTTCCTCTTCCTCAATTTATGGCGACAGTGAAAAACTGCCGAAACAGGAAGATATGATTCCCAATCCTTTATCGCCTTACGCCGTCAGCAAATTAGCCGGAGAAAAATATTGTCAGGTCTTCGCGCGAATCTATAAGCTCCACACCACCGCTCTGCGATATTTCAATGTCTTCGGCCCCAAGCAGGATCCCACCTCTCAGTATTCGGCAGTGATTCCCCGATTTATTCAAGCCATTCTGCATGATCGGTCACCGGTAATTTATGGGGATGGAACTCAGTCGAGGGATTTTACCTTTGTTCGCAATGTGGTGGAGGCCAATATCCTGGCCACTGAGAAAGATTTTCCGCCCGGAATGGTTTTCAATTGTGCCTGTCACGAAAGAATCGATCTCAATCATCTGGTGGAAAGCATCAATACTCTTCTGGGTAAGAAAATTAAGGCGGAGTATACTGCAGCCCGAGCGGGTGATGTAAAACACTCCTTTGCCGATATCACACGGATCACTGAGTATTTAGATTATCACCCTCTGGTCTATTTCCAGGAAGGGTTGAAAACGACCATTGAATGGTATCAGCAGCAGGGTCAATCAGGAAATGTAAACTAAATATTTCTGAACTAAAGTTTCATAAATAATAAACGATAACTATTTAAAAAGATTAGTATTTAAAAAGTCATTACAGCACCAAAGGGAATTATCAAAACTAAACGACTTCATGGAGCGAAAATGGGTATTATCTTGAACCGGAAATGGTTATGTGGGTGGTCACAAATCTGTGGACTAGACATCACATTCAAATAGAATTTCCGCTTTTTTATTGGCTGAGGTTAATCCCTGCTTTTCGGGAGGCTGTTTTTTATCCGATAGGTTGATTCTGATCTATCGGTGTAACATTTTTTTCCTTTTTTTCTGCGGAACGCACCCCGGCTCCGTAACTGACGGGGCGGAGCTATAGATAAATATTTTAGATATTCGATTTTATATTTTAAAAGGGTGGAGGGAGCAACGATGAAGTCAAAATTAAATATGAATGAAATCAAATACGACAATGAAGTTATATTCGAATCTAATAAAGTGAGTGAAAAAAGTTCAGGATATAGAGACATCCTGGATAAAAGGCTCTCTGATTTTGCGGTTAATATTGTCCAATTTGTTTTGCCATTGCCAGTCAGGAAAGAATTCGAGGTATTCAGATATTAATTATCCAGATCAGGAATCTCGATAGGTGCAAATTATCAAGAGGCGATATCTGCTTTTAACTAAAAAGATTTTGTCTATAAATTAAGCATTTGTTTAAAGGAAGCAAGAGAGAGTAATTATTGGCTGCGAATTATAGACAAACTTCAATTGGGAGATGAGAAACTCAAAAAAAATTTAGAAAGCGAGTTGCTTGAATTTATTAAAATCTTTACTTCAAGCATCAAAACCGCTCGTTCCTTATCTCCCCATCAATCTAAAATCTAAAATCTAAAATATTTCCATGAGCTGGTTTGCCTTATACACTCGTCCGCGGCATGAGAAGAAGGTCTATGATCAATTGGTGCAAAAGGGAGTGGAAACTTTCTTGCCGCTGATTGAGCGAGTTCATCAGTGGAAGGACCGCAAGAAAAAGGTAGCCACCCCGCTTTTTACCAGTTATGTTTTTGTAAAAATTGATTTAAAAGATCGGTATTACTCCCTGCAAACTCACGGCGTGGTGCGACTGGTCAGTTTCGGTGGAAAACCGGCCCCCATTCCCGATTGGCAGATTGAACAACTGAAACAGGTGATCAAACATCCCGAGACGGTTCAATTGGAACACTATCTACGGGAAGGAGATTGGGTACGGGTGACCGATGGACCATTTCGCGATATTAAAGGTCGCTTGAAAGAATTGCGCGGCGAGACCCGGGTGGTTATCAATATCGATGGCATCTATCAATCCGCCTCTTTCGTGATCGATAAATCATTGGTGGAAAAAATCGAACCAGTGGAAAATAACAATCACTGATTAACCTCATTTGCAAGAATAGATTAATGGATGAGAAAAAATTAAATCTCCTCAGAATGCAGAGAATAGTGAAAGTCGCTCGAAATTTTAAAGAAGCAGAAGAATGGGATATTTTACAACAGATCCAGATGACACCTGCTGAAAGACAACAGGTTGCCCTTGAATTGAAAAGGAGGGTATATGGCAGGAATTGGGCAGATATCAGAAAGGTTCATTCTGGCTAATGCGTGCTGATTATTTTTCTCCCGATACTCAGGAATTTTTAATCTTGCTCGACAAATATGGAGTGAAATATCTCATCGTCGGGGGAGAAGCGGTCATCTATTATGGTCATGCCCGATTAACCGGTGATGTTGATTTTTTTTATGATATGTCCAAAACGAATGTACAAAATCTGTATCAGGCCTTACTGGAATTCTGGGGCGGGAGCATTCCCGGGGTGGAGGATATAAAGGCATTGAGTAAACCGGGGATGATTTTTATGTTCGGAGTTCCACCCAATCGCATTGATCTGTTAAATAACATCACCAATGTTACTTTTCAACAAGCCTGGCCTTCCAGAAAAACTGAACAGGTGGTAATTAGCAATAAAAATGTTCCCATTCATTATATTGGTCTGCGCGATTTGATCAGAAATAAAGAGGCATTAGGCCGACCAAGAGATCTGGAAGACCTGGTGTATTTGAGAAAAATTAAAGAAAAATCCAGCTAACCTCTAACCATCCTATAACCCTTTTCCCTTAACCTTTAACCCTTAACCTCATAACTACTAACTATAAACTATAAACTATTACGAGTCTTTTATGAATTCCATTAAAAACTTTGCTCTGATTGGTGCGGCTGGTTTCATTGCTCCGCGGCACATGCAGGCCATTAAGGATACTGGTAATCGATTGGTAGCAGCGCTGGATAAAAGCGATTCGGTGGGGATCCTGGACAAATACTTTGATGAAGTAGATTTTTTCACCGAATTCGAGCGCTTCGATCGCCATATTGAAAAACTGCGACGATTGAATGAAGGGAAAGAAGTTCATTATATCAGCATCTGTTCTCCCAATTATTTGCATGATGCACATATTCGTTTTGCCCTGCGAGTAGGAGCGGATGCCATTTGTGAAAAACCGCTGGTGCTCAATCCCTGGAATTTAGATGCCCTCAAAGAATTAGAGCAGGAATTCGGGAAGAAAATTTATACCATTTTGCAATTGCGCGTCCATCCTTCTCTAATTGACTTAAAAGAGAAAGTTGAAAAAAGTTATTCCGGAAAGAAATATGACATCGATCTCACTTATATCACCGCTCGCGGCAAATGGTATTTTTACTCCTGGAAGGGCAATATTCAATATTCGGGTGGGGTTGCGACCAACATTGGGATTCACTTTTTCGATATGCTGATCTGGATTTTCGGAAAAGTGGAGCATTCCGACGTGCATTATATGGATGAGAGAAAAGTGGGTGGATATCTGGAATTGGAAAAAGCGCGGGTGCGCTGGTTTCTCTCGCTGGATAAAAATGATGTGCCTTCCGATATTTTGAAGAAAGGTCAAACCACCTTTCGATCGGTTATCATGAATGGACAGGAGGTTGAATTTTCCGGAGGCTTCACCGATCTGCACACAGTCATCTATCGGCAGATCCTAAAAGGAAAAGGATTTGGTATTGAAGATGCCCGTCCCTCCATTCAATTAACCTATCAAATCCGTAACGCTCATCCCACCGGCGTGAAGAAAGACTATTCGCATCCCATGCTGTCCAAAATATAATTTTTTTTAAATAGTCCACGAATTACACGAATTTATATCAAGAGCAGATGTCTGACATAATTTATAAAGATGAAAGTTACAGAATTGTTGGGGCATGTATAGAAGTACATAAAGAGTTAGGCTCTGGATTTCTTGAAGGTGTATATCAGGAAGCACTCGCCTTAGAATTTTCAAGACAGAATATTCCTTTCGAGAGAGAAAAAGAATTGAAAATCAAATATAAAGGTGTTAATCTTACTAAAAAATACATAGCGGATTTTATCTGTTATCAAAAAATACTTTTAGAATTAAAAGCATTAAGTAATTTAAGTTCTGAGCATGAGGCGCAAGTTTTAAACTATTTAAAAGCAACCAATCTTCGATTGGGATTATTGATTAATTTTGGATGTGAGAGTTTGGAATATAAAAGAATTGTTTTGTAATTCGTGATAATTCGTGAAATTCGTGGACTGTTTTTATATCACAGGAAAGATGATAATTTATGATAAAAATTCTTAATGTCGTTGGGGCGAGACCAAACTTTATGAAAGTCGCACCCATTCATCGCCAGATGCACCAGAAGCGGGACATATTTGAGCCGATCCTGATCCATACCGGTCAGCATTATGATGAACGAATGAGCAAATTTTTCTTCAACGATCTGGGTTTACCAGAACCGGATGTGTTCCTGGGTGTGGGATCAGGCAGTCATGCCGAACAAACCGCCCGAATTATGATCGAATTTGAAAAAGTATGTCTGCACTATAAACCCGATCTGGTATTAGTGGTGGGGGATGTGAATTCCACCGCGGCCTGCAGTCTGGTGGCCAGCAAATTATGGATACCTGTGGCGCATGTGGAAGCGGGTCTGCGCAGTTTCGATCGACAGATGCCGGAAGAGATCAATCGCCTGGTTACTGATGCCCTGTCTGATTATCTCTTCGTCACCGAAAAAAGTGGACATGAGAATTTATTGAAAGAAGGGATATCCAAAAATAAAATCCATTTAGTCGGCAATTGCATGATTGACTCGCTGGTAGGATTCATGGAGAAGGCTGAACAATCGGATATCATGGAAAAATTAAAAATAAAAGAAAAAGAATTTGTACTGGTCACCTTGCATCGTCCCAGCAATGTGGATGAATCGGAGAATTTTTCAAAAATATTGAATGCGCTGGAAGAAATTCAAAAATCGGTGAAAGTAATTTTCCCGATTCATCCGCGCACGCAGAAAAATATCAAAAGCTTCGGACTGGAAAAACGGGTGAAATCCTTAAAAAATTTAGTATTGACCGAACCGCTGGGATATCTGGATTTCATCAAACTGGAAAAATATTGTACCTTTGTGCTCACCGATTCTGGCGGACTGCAGGAAGAGAGCACCTATATGGGAGTGCCTTGTTTAACGGTGCGGGAAAACACCGAGCGTCCCATCACGGTGGAGCTGGGGACGAATGAAGTGGTAGGGATGAATACCAGGAAGATTATTGAATCGGCCAGAAAAATATTATCGGGTAAATGGAAAAAAGGCAAAATTCCTCCCCTGTGGGATGGCCGGGCGGCCGAAAGGATTGTGGAAGTGCTGGGTAAAAATTAAAAGACAAGAAGACAAGAAAACAAGAAAACAAGAAGACAAGAAGGCAAGAAAACAAGAAGACAAGAAGACAGGATGATGGGAGTAAAACTTAATTTAGATAGGGAGGAGAGGTTATGGATAATTGTACAAGAAAACGAGATATAAAGGGTAAGGATTCTGGTAAGTATTTATTAAAAGAAACAAAGGGTAAATACGAAATTGATTTGGAGGAAAAATTACTGCAATTTGCCCTGAGCACGATCAGGATGATCTCTTTCATACCTTATCGAAAAGAATATGATGTAATTCGTAGTCAATTATCAAAATCGGCAACTTCCATCGGGGCCAATTACCAGGAATCTCAGGCATCAACCTATGCGGAATTTCGACAGCGGATCCAGATCTGTTTACGGGAGGCAAGAGAAACTGTGTACTGGATGAGATTATGCAAGGAATTATTCAAGGAACAACCTCAATTTTACCAGAAAATTGAAATTCTTCTTAAGGAAGCCCATGAAGTTAAAAATATTTTTGGAACCATTTCTAACAAAATCAGATTTCAATCTACACGCTTTTGAATCGACAAATTTATTCATTGAACTAAAAAATGAATCATCAAAATAAGCAATTTAAATTTCTTCTTGTATCTTGTATCTTGTCCTCTTGTCTTCTTATTTCTTGCTCTAAAAACTCCACTCAACCCGAAACCGTAACCTTCTCCGGCACCGTGACGCTGGAAGGACGCACCGATCATTCGGGTGTAAAAGTAAGTTTATACAGGCCGGTGGAGCTGGACACTGCGCTGGTGCGGATCAATCAGCAATATCCTCAGATTGGGGTGCAGATTTCCCAGGAAACCGAGTTCGATCACCGCGAGCACACCCCGCTGTATACGACCACCACCGATGCCTCTGGCCACTGGCAGATCAATGGAGTAACAGCCGGTACCTATAACATAGTGGCAGAAAAGGATAGTTTTGGATGGAGATATGTCTATAGTATTCAAAGTAATCCATCTATTATGGAATTAAAAAAAGTTATCTATTTGAAAGGGCAATATAATAGCAATCTCAGTGTTCCGATCAATGGCTTTGCGAAGATAGCTGGAAATGTTCAATTTTTGGCGAATTCCAGTTTAAATATTCAGTCTGGTTCCATCATTGAATTTGAAAATGGAAGCAGTCTTGAAATATATGGCCACGTGATCTGTTCGGGTGAAATGAATAATCCGATTGTGTTCAGTTCAAAAAAAAAGTCTGATTCCTGGCGATTAAAATTGATGCAGAATTCTGTCTCTGATATGGATCATTGCTATTTTTTTTCCATGCCCAATGGAATCTATTTTAATTCAATTGATACGACCTCAATAACCAACTGCAGATTTCAGAAGGGTATCTATGCTCTTGAATTCTTTGATTGCCCAAAGGTTGTAATTCAAAATAATTTGATAAGTCATTTGCAGGATGGGATCAGGACCAATAGTTCCCACACCTTAATACAGAAAAATATTTTCACACAGATCGACCATAGTGGTATAATGTCCCTGAATGAAAAAAACTCGATTTGGCAGTATAATTTATTCGATAACTGCACTAATTGTGGAATCGCCATAAATCCTTCGGGTTATGCTTATTCAGATACCTGGGTGGATATTCTGTACAACGATTTTTTTAATAACAAGGATCATCTTGTACTGGGGCAGAAAGGATGGTGCCAGGCAAATTACAATAATTTTATTAATGAATTTACCTATATTGTTAAAACCAGTGCATCAATAAATATTGACACTTTAGATTTTAGATATAACTACTGGAATTACCTAACACCTCTTGAAATTGATCAAAAAATTTATGATAAAAATGATATGACTGGAATACCCAATAATGGTTGCATTATCGACTATAGGGATTTTAAAATAAATTATTTTATCTGGAATTAAATTTAAATAAAATAATTTTTAATTTTAATTAAGAAATTAAATTCTTATTCTCAAAAAAATTAGATGATCATCATTTTTCCCATTCCATCTAACCCATCCGACTAAAATTGTTCATAAATCTTCTTATTTCTATAAAATATTAGTAACTGAAAAAGGAATATATCATGTTTAAAATTCATGGGAATTTGAAAGAACCTCTATTGATTAAGATCCAGAGTATTTCTGATGACAGAGGTTTGTTGATACCTTTTACTGATGACATCGATCATCAACTATTCAGGCGTTGTTATCGGGTTGAAAACTATGGAAAAGGAATTATTCGCGGATTGCATTACCACATGAAGGAAATAAAGATTTTCACTATCGTATCCGGGGCAGGTAAATTTATCACTCTTGAACTACCTCCAGATTTAGCTACTGAGAATGCCAGTGAAAAAATTAAAGATTTTGTTTCTAAAAATCCGAAAAATATAAAATCCTTTGTTTTAAGTTCACGCCACCATGGAGTGCTCTTTATTCCAGCTGGTTTTGCCAACGGCTGGGTCAGCCTGGAAGATCATACCATATTAGTATCACTCAGTAATTTGCGCTATGAAGAAGCGAAAGATGACGATATCCGTATTGATCCAATGATTATTGGTGAAGATTATTGGAGAGTTATTCCCAGATAAGATCGGGGAATGGAGACTG
This sequence comes from uncultured Caldithrix sp., assembly GCA_964394475.1. GTDB lineage: Bacteria > Calditrichota > Calditrichia > RBG-13-44-9 > RBG-13-44-9 > RQOF01. Next base: position 32,626 of record CAYMXZ010000007.1, read on the forward strand.
AGGTAAAAATTTTTAAAAAGATGAGAGAATCCTTTGACTTACTCTACACACAAAGAAAAAAATTAAATTTAAACAAATACAATAATTTAAATTGCTTCCATCATAATTTTTCATACACAAACATTACTTAAATTTATTAAAAGATGAATAAAAATTATTCCTTGCGGCTTTGTGTCTGTATGAGAAATATTTTTTTAAAGTTTTAATAATATGAATTAAAAGTGAGGACTAAAGGATGAAAGTTTTAGTGACAGGTGGCGCAGGTTATGTGGGCACAACTCTGGTGCCTCAATTAATTTCTAAAAAATATGATGTAACGGTGTTTGATAATTTGTTATTCGGTGGTGATTATATCCTTCCGTTTTTTAGATATCGCAATTTTCATTTTATTGAAGGTGATATACGAGATGAAGATGCAGTATGGAACGTATGTAAATCAGCAGATGTGATTATACATCTGGCAGCCATTGTCGGCTATCCGGCGTGTAGAAAAGAGCCAGAATTAGCAAAAAGTGTAAATATTGATGGAACCAGAAATATTATTAAAGCGACTTCGCGTAATCAAATAATTATCTATGCCTCTACAGGTTCTAATTATGGTGCGGTTGAGGATATTTGCACGGAAGAAACCCCACTCAATCCGTTAAGCCTCTATGGGCAGACCAAAACCCTTGCTGAAAAGATGCTGATGGAAGATCGAACAACCATTGGATACCGTTTTGCCACCGCATTTGGAGTTTCTCCTCGAATGCGACTGGATTTACTTATCAATGATTTTACCTATAAAGCAATTACCCAGGGATATATGGTGGTTTACGAGAGCCATTTCATGCGCACCTTTATCCACGTGCACGATATGGGGCGAGCATTTTTGTTTGGCATTGAAAATCAGGATAAGATGAAAAACAACATCTTCAATGTCGGCTCCGAGAAAATGAATTACAGCAAGAAAGATGTGTGTGAGCTGATCAAAGATCGCACTGAATTTTACGTGCACTACGCCGATATTGGCGAGGACCAGGACAAGCGCAATTACGTGGTGAGCTACCAAAAAATCAACCAACTCGGTTATGATACCACTATCACCGTGGAAGAGGGTATAGATGAACTAGTCAAAGCCCTAAAGGCGATTAAGTTTAAGACCCCCTATTCGAATGTGTAAGTTGACCGAAGACGGGAGACTGGGGACCGGAAAGGGATGTATAAGTTTCAGAAATTAAGAGTTTATCAAAAGGGGTTGGATTATTTAAATTCGATTTATGAAATTATTGAAAAATTACCTGAAAGAGAAAAGTATAATTTAAAAACACAATTATTGAGGGCTGCTACATCTATTGTGTTAAACATTGCTGAAGGATCAACAGGTCAAAGTAATGCAGAACAAGCAAGATTTCTATCCATTGCTTTAAGATCTTACATTGAAACCGTCGCCTGTTTTGATATTGCGTTACAACAGGCATATTTAAGAGAAACCGATTTGCAAGAGATTAAAATAATAGGCCATGAATTGTTTACTTCTTTAACTGCAATGAAGAGACGGTTATTGAGTTTAGGTCATACAGTAAAAGAAGATATTGAAAAATACGGAGAAGAATAAAAGACAAGATACTGTGAACTGAAAACCTGTCCTCTATCTCCGGTCCCCGGTCTCCGGTCTCCGGTCTTAAAACGAAAGGACAATATTATGCCAAAAGATGATCCAAAATTAGCCATCAATGGCGGTAAGCCAGTATCCGAAAATGTTATCCCTATTCATATCCCTTACATCGATGAGGAGGATATTAAGGCTGTTGAAGAAACCGTGCGTTCCACCTTTATTAGTGGAAATGGACCGGCCTGTCGGGAATTTGAAAAACAGCTGTCAGAATATTTAGGCGTGAAGCATGTGTTTTACACTAATTCCTGCACCACGGCGCTGGATTTAGCATTCCGTGCCAAAGAATTTCCTCCAGAAAGTGAAATCCTGGTTCCTAATTTTACGTATACTTCCACCGCACTTGGCCCGTTGCTCAATAATTTGAAAATCAAATTAATTGATGTTTATCCGGATAATGGTAATATTGATGTAAAAAAAATTGAACCAGCAATAACTAAAAAAACAGTAGCAATTGCTCCCGTGGATTACGCCGGTAATCCGGCGGATATGGATCCTCTGATGAAAATTGCCGCAAAATATAATCTGTACGTGGTACACGATACCGCTCAATCCATCGGCGCTGAATATAAGGGAAAAAAGACCGGTAGCCTGGCGCATGTATCTACCTTCAGTTTTCACGGGACAAAAAACTTAACTACCGGTGAGGGTGGAGCATTGGTTACTGACGATGATGAAATTGCCGAAAAGGTGATTTACATGCGGGAAAAAGGCACCAATAAACAATCCTTTCTCATCGACAATCGCGATCGTGGGTATTATGAGTATGTCACCATTGGGAATTCCTATGTTCAGTCTAATATTCTGGGGGCTCTGGGACTCAGGCAATTGAAAAAGATTGATTGGATCAATGCTCGCCGAACGGAAATTGCGGAGTATTATATTGAACATCTCAAAGATATTCAGGATATTCAATTACCAAAAATTACTGAAGGTGCGAAAACCAACTGGCATATTTTCTATATTCTGGTTCCTCCTGCAGAAAAATACTGGATCATGGATGCCCTGCGAGCCGAGGGCATTTATGCTAACGTTCATTACACGCCGTTGCATCGTAATAAATTTTATGAGCACCTTGGAACAGATGAAGAATTACCCAATTCCATGAAGTTTTTCGGCGGCTTGTTGCGTCTGCCGATTTATCCATCCTTAACGGATGGGGATGTTCAAAGTGTCGTGAAGGCGGTGAGGAAGGTGGTGGGATGATAGACGGTGGACGGAAGTTCGAAGACGGGAGACGGAAAAAAGACGGGAGACCGAAGACGGGAGACCGGACCACGGTCATTTCCCCCCTCTTGCATTCTAAACAATACGTCATTATTTTGATATGAAGAACGAAATATTGTTAGCACTGAACAATTGATGTAATTTGAGCCAAACACTTAATAACGGTGAAGAAAGATGAGTACCTTAAAGAGTATTAATATTCAAGACGCCCTGGATACCATAGAAAAACTCCCATTGGACGAACAGGAAACCCTGGTGGAGATTCTCAAAAAGCGCCTGGTGGAAAAACGAAGAGATGAAATTGCCCATAATGCCAGACAGACTCTGAAAGCTGTAAGAGAGAAGAAAGCCCAATACGGAAATCCCGATGATCTGAAGAAAGACTTGTTGGGTGATTAATGAGAAGGTTGGCATGGCATAACAGCTTTAGAAAAGCTTTTAAGAAACACACTGGATAAGACAAGAATTTGCAAATGCAAATATTTAATGTTTTGAATGAATTATCCCGGGATCCATTTCAACCAAAATTAAGAACCCACAAATTAAGCGGCAAACTGAAAGGATTGTGGGCGTGCTGAGTTGAACATAATTGTAGAATAATCTTTACTTTTCAAAATGACCCTGATACAAAAAGGGAAATAATCGTCCTGATTGACATTGGAACACACGATGAAGTCTATTAATCCAGTAGCGGAAGACCGGAGACCTAAAAGAGACAGGAGACCGAAGACGGGAGATCGGTCCCTGGTCTTTTTGTTCCCGTCCTCAGTCCCCGGTCCTCGGTCTTTCATTCCATGTACCTTTAATAATTTTCTATTATCACAAAACAATTTTTTT